>CAXUGD010000091.1:0-10616 GCA_964250355.1 uncultured Acetobacteraceae bacterium
CGGCCGGTGCCCGGCACGCGACCAGCCCGGCCAGCGCGCCGAGCAGGATGGTGCCGAGCTGTCCTGCCGGGCCGGCCGAACAGAGGGCAAGGGCCGCTGCCGATGCGGCGATCGTACGGCGCACCCGGTCCGGGCACAGCGACCGCGCCATCGCCCACACGGCCTGTGCCACGACCGCCACGGCCACCAGCGCCAGGCCGCGCAGGACGCCCGCGCCGAGCGGAGAGCCGCTGATGCGGCCGGCGCCGAACGCGAACAGCACCATCAGCACGGCCGAGGGCAGCGTAAACCCCGCCCAGGCTGCCAGGCCGCCAGCCAAGCCGCCCTGCCGCAGCCCGATGGCGAAGCCGACCTGGCTGGAGGTGGGGCCGGGCAGGCACTGGCACAGTGCCACCAGTGCCGCGAACCGGTGCTCGTCCAGCCAGCGCCGCCGTTCCACGAACTCCGCGCGAAAATAGCCCAGATGTGCCACTGGCCCGCCGAAGCAGCGCAGGCCCAACCCGGCGAAGACCGCCAGGATCCGCAGCGGCGAGACGCGCTGGCTGCCGTCCTGCGGCACCGCGGAGGCGCTTGGCCTAGGCCGCTTCAGCGCGGCGTGACTTCCACCGTCACATGCGAGAGGTGCCCGAACTGTCCCAGCAGGCCGCGATAGTAGTCGGGGCCCCTCGGCCGCGCGGTGGCCACGGCCACGATGGCGCCCAGGTGGCCCGGACCCAGCCGCCAGACGTGCAGGTCGCGCAGGCGGTCGCCATCGGCCTCGATCGTGCGGCGCATCGTCTCGACCGTCGGCTGGTCGGCGCTCATGTCCAGCAGGATGGCGCCGGTGTCGCGCAGGAGGCCTGCCGCCCAGCTGGCGATCACCCCGGCGCCGATCAGGCCCACCGCCGGGTCCATCCACAGCCAGCCGAATTGGCGGGCGAGCAGCAGCCCCGCGATCACCAGCACGGACACCACGGCATCCGCCACCACGTGCACCACCGCCGCCCGCATGTTGTTGTCGCGCCCCGTGGCGTGGTCGTGCGTCCGGTGGTGGTGGTCGTGCTCGTGGTGGTGGCCGTGTTCCCCATGACCGCCGTGGCTGTGGGTGCCGCCGCTGAGCAGCCAGGCCGAGGCGATGTTGACGAGGAGGCCCAGCGCCGCGATCGGTATGGCCTCGCCGAACCGGATCGGCACGGGCCTGGCCAGGCGGAAGAGGGAGTCGGCGGCGATCAGCAGCGCCATCATGGCCAGCACCAGGGCACTGGTGAAGCCGGCGAGGTCGCCCAGCTTGCCGGTGCCGAAACAGAAGCGCGGGTCGTGGGCGTGGCGGCGGGCGTAGCTGTAGGCCAGCGCGGCCAGCAGCAGCGCGCCGGCATGGGTGGACATGTGCAGCCCATCGGCCACCAATGCGATGGAGCCGAACAGCAGCCCGCCCACGATCTCGACCGCCATGGTGAGGGCGCATAGCCAGATCACCGCCCAGCTGCGCCGCTCCGCCTGTTCGTGGCCGGGGGCGAGGAACACGTGGCTGTGGCCGGCATCGGCGTCGAGGGGTGTGGTCTCGTCCATGGCTGTCCTCTGCCGGGCCGAACCGGGGTGCGGTCCGCCCAGCCAGCCTAGCAGGTTGCGGCGGAGCTGGGGAGGATCGGGCGGTTTTTTGCCAGACGCCCGGGGCTTGCCTTGCAAATTGCGCGGTTTTCCCGCATCTGCTGTCCACACCATCACCGGCTCATGATCGGCGCACGGAACACGGGTTCCGGCAGCGCCCGTTATGGCATGGAGGCTTCCCGTGTCCGCGACCGACCTCGACAAGATCCGCAACATCGGCATCACCGCGCATATCGACGCGGGCAAGACGACCACGACCGAGCGTATCTTGTATTACACCGGGGTGTCGCATCGCATCGGCGAGGTACATGACGGCAACACGACCACCGACTACATGGAGCAGGAGCGCGAGCGCGGCATCACCATCACCTCGGCCGCGGTCACGTGCGAGTGGAAGGACCACCGCATCAACATCATCGATACGCCCGGCCACATCGATTTCAACATCGAGGTGAACCGCAGCCTGCGCGTGCTGGACGGCGCCATCTTCATCATCGAGGGCGTGGCCGGCGTGCAGCCGCAGAGCGAGACCAACTGGCGCCTGGCCGACCGCTACAACGTGCCGCGCATCATCTTCATCAACAAGCTGGACCGCACCGGCGCCGATTTCTACCGCGCCTTCGACACGCTGAAGGAGAAGCTCGACATCGTGGCGCTGCCGCTGCAGCTGCCGATCGGCATCGAGGACACGTTCGTGGGCGTGGTCGATCTGGTCGAGATGAAGGCGATCATCTGGGAGGGCGGCGAGCTCGGCGCCAAGTTCCACGACGAGGAGATCCCGGCCGACCTGAAGGACAAGGCGCAGGAATACCGCCAGCTGCTGCTGGACACGGCCGTTTCCGTCGATACCGTTGCAATGGAGGAGTATTTCGACAAGGGTGACGTGGACGTGGCCACCCTGAAGAAGTGCATCAAGAAGGGCACGATCAGCGGCGAGTTCCGCCCCGTGCTGTGCGGCACGGCGTTCAAGAACAAGGGCGTGCAGCCGCTGCTCGACGCCGTGCTCGACTACCTGCCCAGCCCCATCGACGTGCCCGGCATCAAGGTGGCGGCCGAGGAGGGCGTGGAGGAGCGGATCGACGACGACCGCCGGGTGATCCCCGCCAACCCCAAGGCGCCGTTCGCCGGGCTGGCGTTCAAGATCATCAACGACAAGTACGGCACGCTGACCTTTGTGCGCGTCTATGCCGGCACGCTGAAGCAGGGCGACATGGTGCAGAACACCACCAAGGACCACCGCGAGCGCATCGGCCGCATGTTCCAGATGCATGCCGACAAGCGCCAGGAGATCAAGGAGGTGTTCGCCGGCGACATCGCGGCGTTCGTGGGCCTGAAGGACACCGGCACCGGCGACACGCTGGCCAGCGCGGAGGATCCGGTGGTGCTGGAGCGCATGGCGTTCCCGGTGCCCGTGATCGACATCAGCGTGGAGCCGAAGACTAAGGACGGTGTCGAGAAGATGACGCTGGGCCTGCAAAAGCTGGCGGGCGAGGACCCCAGCCTGCGGCTGAAGACCGACCAGGAGACCGGGCAGACCATCCTGTCCGGCATGGGCGAGCTGCACCTGGAGATCATCATCGACCGGCTGCGCCGCGAGTATGGCGTGGACGCCAACGTGGGCGCCCCGCAGGTTGCCTATCGCGAGACGATCAGCAAGAGCCACACCGAGACGTACACCCACAAGAAGCAGTCGGGCGGATCGGGCCAGTATGCCGAGGTGAAGGTCACCTTTGAGCCGTTGGAGCGCAACACCGGCATCGAGTTCGAGAACAAGGTGGTGGGCGGCTCGGTGCCCAAGGAGTTCATCCCCGCGGTCGAGAAGGGGATCAAGGTCCAGGCCGACACCGGCGTGCTGGCGGGCTTCCCGACGGTGGATTTCCGCTACTCGCTGATCGACGGCAAGTACCACGATGTCGACTCGTCCGCGCTTGCCTTCGAGATTGCGGCCAAGGCGTGTTTCCGCGAGGGCATGAAGAAGGCCGGCCCGGTGATCCTGGAGCCGATCATGGACGTGGAGTGCACCACGCCGAACGACCACGTGGGCGACGTGGTGGGCGACCTCAACCGGCGCCGCGGCATGATCCAGAACCAGGAGAGCTCGGGCAGCACGGTGATCGTGCGCGCGCACGTGCCGCTGAAGGAGATGTTCGGCTACATCTCCCACCTGCGCAGCATGACGAAGGGCCGCGCCTCGTTCACCATGCAGTTCCACCACTACGATCCCGTCCCGCGCAACGTGGCGGACGAGATCATGGCCAAGAGCGCTTAGAAAACTCCTGCTTACTCGGGAGATACCGGCGGCGTTCCGATCGAGGACGCCGCCCCGATGGCCGCTGCCATGACGATGCCGATCCCCGCCCATTGCTGCACGCTCAGCACCTGTCCCAGGAACACCATCCCCATCAACGCACCGACCGCCGGCTCCAGGCTGGTGACGGTGCCGTAGGTGCGTGCCGGCAGGCGGGTGAGCGCCACCATCTCGAGGGAGAAGGGCAGGGCGCTGGACAGTACTCCCACCCCGGTTGCGGCTGCCAGCACGCCTGGCCGCAACATCGCCCGGCCCGCATGGGCGAAGCCGATGGGCACGATGAAACAGGCAGCGATCAGCGTGCCGAGCGCCGCCGTTTGCGAGCCGAGCTCACGGCCGGCCAACTGGCCGAACACGATGTAGAGGGCCCAGCACGCTGCCGCGCCGGCGGCATAGGCCACGCCGGCCGGGTCGAGCGGGCGGGGGCTGTGGAATGGCGGCGACAGCAGGAACAGCCCCAGTATGGCCAGGCCGATCCAGGCGAAGTCGGCAGGCCGGCGCGACGACAGGGTGGAGACCAGCAGCGGCCCGCAGAACTCCAGCGATACTGCGATGCCGAGCGGGATCGTTCGGATGGCCATGTAGAACAGCAGGTTCATGGTGCCCAGCACCAGGCCGTAGCCGAGCAGGGCCGGCAGCACGCGCCGGGACGGCCGGGCGCGCCAGGGGCGCAGGATGGCGCCGAGGATGGCGGCGCCGAACAGCAGCCGCAAAGCGGTCGTACCCTGGGCGCCGACGACGGGGAACAGGCGGCTGGCCAGCGTTGCGCCGTACAGGATCGACACCATCGCGCCCAGCAGGGCCGCCATGGCCAGGATCACCGGCGAAAATGCTGTCTGGCGGTCCGGGGACGGTTGCGGTGCCATGGTTCCTCGCTGCGCGCGGCATGGCTATGCACGACGAAGCGGGCGGGCGCACGGGGGCACGCCTACGCGGCGGCGCCGCGGCTCGGCTGGGCGGCGAACAGGGTGGCGGCCTGTTCAGGCGCCGTGGGGCGGCCCAGGAGGTAGCCCTGCACCGTGGTCACGCCCATGCGGCGCAGGCAGTGAAGCTGATCTTCGGTCTCGATACCTTCGGCGGTCGTCTCCAGGTCCAGCGCCTCGGCCATATCGACGATGGCGCCGACAAAGGCCTTGCTGCGGTTGTCGCTCACCAGGCCCGCGATCAGGCTGCGGTCGATCTTCAGCCCGTCGAACGCGTAATCGCGCAGGTAGGCCAGCGACGCGTGACCGGCCCCGAAATCGTCGAGCACCACGTGCACGCCCAGCGCCCGCAACTCGGCGATGATGCGCCGGACGCGCTCACGCTGTTGCAACAGGACCGTTTCGGTGATCTCGAGCCTCAAGCGCCCGGGCGCCAGGCAGTGGCGCTGCACCGTGTCGCGCACGTACTCCACCAGGTTGCCGGCGAAGAAGTTTGCCGCCGAGAGGTTGGAGGAGACCTGCAGGTGCGCCGGCCAGGTGGAGGCCAGGCGGCAAGCCTGGTCCAGCACCCAGCGGTCGAGCTGGACGACCAGGCCGGTGGCTTCGGCAACCGGAATGAAATCGGCGGGTTGCCTGACGTGGCCCCCTGGCCCCGGCCAGCGCACCAGCGCCTCGAACCCTGCCACCGCACCCGTCCTGACGTGAACGATCGGTTGGACGGCCAGGGCGAACGGCTCGCGTCCGGGCAGGAGCAGCGCCTGGCGCAGGGCGGCTTCCAGTGCCCGGCGCCCGGTTTGCAGGCCGGTCCGCCCGAACCGGCGCACGCCCGACATCCGCGTGCTGCCGTGGCCTGCCCGCTTGGCCTCGTGCAGGGCGGTGTCGGCGCAGCGCACCAGGTCTTCAGGCTCGCCCACGGCGTCGCAGGACGCGATGCCCACCGACGCATGGATGGCCATGGCTTGCTGCTCGATGACGAACGGTTCGGCCAGGGCCGCGTGGACACGGCCAGCCAGCGTGCCCAGATCCGCGGCATCGGCCAGGTCGCCGACGAGGATGGCGAATTCGTCTCCCCCGACGCGGCTGATATGGTCGCGGACGCGCGCGAGGCGGCGCAGCCGCCGGCCTACCTCGCGCAGCACCGCGTCGCCTGCATCGTGGCCGAACAACTCGTTGACCGACTTGAACCCGTCCAACCCGAGGACGACCAGGCCAAGGCTTGGCGCCGGGACGGCCGTTTTTCGGTCGAATATGTCCCGCAACGATTTTTCGAGCCCCGCCCGGTTGCCCAGGCCGGTGAGCGGGTCGGTCAGCGACTGTTCCTGCAACTGCTGGACGGAGGCGTGGAGGCGGACCGCGCACCCGACGCCCTGGGCCAGAAGCCGGAGCTGTTGAAGTTTGGCCTCGCCCACGTCGCGCGGCACCGTATCGAGCACGCATAGGGTGCCGATGGCATGGCCGGTCGGGCCGATGATCGGTGCGCCGGCGTAGAACCGTACGCCTGTCGCCCCGGTGACGAGAGGGTTGTCCTGAAAGCGCGGATCCTTTGTCATGTCCGGTACGCACAGCGTCTGCGTGGGGTGGAGGATGGCGTGCGCGCAGAACGACATCTCCCGCGGGGTCTCCTGCACCGGGAATCCGACGCTGGCCATGAACCACTGCCGGTCCCGTTCCACAAAGGAGACGGCCGAGGCAGGAGCCGAAAAGATGTTGCTCGCCAGGCTCGGGAATATTTCGAACTCCTCACCCTGCCTGGTTTCCGACAAACGGAGCGCGATGAGCGCGGCCAGGCGTTCGCCTTCGTTTTCAGCCAGTTCTGCAGCCGGCATACCCTACCCTCGACACGAACCTGACCGTTGTAACGCCGAAAAGAGTGCGAACTGTTAAAGTTATCGCCCGATTGCCTGCCGGGCGCCAGCCGGCAATCCCGTATAACGCTTGTGGTGCCGCCGATAAGTCAATATCGTATCGCAACGTTAACCGTGGAAGCGGACGATGCGCTGGCAAAAATCGTCTGGCAGACTTGTCCGGTCTTCGGAGGACTGGAAGCCGGCCGAGCTGCTGCCCGCCACCGCCGTTCCGGGCTTTGCCGAAGCGATGTCGCGAACGGCGGGTCACCTGTCCGGCCTTCACGGCACCGCCGCGCCGCCGGGCTACGAACTGCCTGGACAGCCGACTCCCTCAGACGATCCTGTCAGGCCGCCTTTTTCCAGCGAAGGGCCGGACGGCCATCGCGAGCGGATGCGCGACCGGCTGCTGGAACGCGGTGCGGACAGCCTGGCCGATTACGAGCTGCTGGAGATGCTGCTGTTCCTGGTGCAGCCGAAGGGCGACACCAAGCCTTTGGCCAAACGCCTGATCAACCGTTTCGGCAGCTATGCCAAGGTGCTGGCCGCTCCCCCGCACAGGTTGACCGAGGTTCCCGGCGTGGGCCGCCATACGGTGGCCGCGCTCATGCTGATGCAGGGCGGCGCGCTTCGCCTGGCGCGCGCCGAGGTGTTGGACCAGCCGATCCTGGGCAACTGGGACCAGCTGATGGCCTACCTGAACGCAGTCATGGCGCGCGAGAAGGTGGAGCAGTTCCGCATCCTGTTCTTGGACACGAAGAACCGCTTGGTGGCCGACGAGCTGCAGGGCCGCGGCACGATCAACCACACGCCGGTCTATCCGCGCGAGGTGCTGCGGCGGGCGTTCGAACTGCACGCGGCGAGCCTCATCCTGGTGCACAACCACCCGAGCGGCGACCCGACCCCGTCGGTGGCCGACCTGGAGATGACACGTCAGATAAATCAGCTGGTCCAGTCGGTCGGCATTGCGTTGCACGACCACATCATCGTGGGCAACGGCAGCTGGACCAGCCTGCGCAAGGAGGGCTTCCTCTAAGGAGGGGCCCTACCGGTACTGCCCGGACGCCGAGTCCTGACCCTGCGTGACCAGGTCGGTATAGACGCGCTCGGCAAAGCCATCCAGTGCCTGCGACTTCTGCACCGCGGTCGGCAGTGTCGCATCGCGCGCCACCACCGGGCAGTAGCCGATTGTCAGGCTATTGATAATGTCGGCCTGCGAGGCCTTGGGCGCGCCGGCCTTCACCTGCCTGATCAGCGCCTCGGCGTTAGCGAGCGAGTTCTCCTGCGTGGTGCCGGCCAGGATCGCCTGCACGTCCGGCTTGGCGATCACCTGCGCAGTGTCCCCCTGGGCGATCTTGGGGCAGCCGCCCGGCAGGTTCATGGCTAGCAAGGTCTGCGTCTCCTTGCGGAGCGATGCGACCTGGCCCGGCCCCGCCTGGGCCGGCGCCGCGTTGCCCCAGGACGACCTTATGTAGTTGGTTGCATCGGCCACTTCCTGGTCGGTCATGCTGACGCCGATGGCGGGCATGGCGGAGTAGCTGCCCTGCGCGTTGATGCCGCCCAGGATGACGCGGATCACCGTCTCGGGACCCTGCGCATACACCGTGCCGTTGCCGGCCAGCTTGGGCACCGCACCCTCCAGGCCCTGGCCGTTCTGCAGGTGGCAGGAGGCACAGTAGTTCAGGTAGGCCTGGCCGTTGGCCGCCACCTGCTGGGTGTTGGCAACCGGCGTGCGCTGCTTGAACCCTTCCTTGGGAGGCGTCGATTTCAGGTAATAGACGATGTCGTGGATGTCGTCGTCCGTCAGCTTGCCCAGGCTCTCGTGCATGGTCTGCGCCATCGGGCCCACCACCACGCCCATGTCCTTCTCGGACCCTGTCTTCAAGTAGGTGAAGATCTGCTCGTCGCTGTAGCGGCCGATCCCCTGGCTCTTGTCCGAGGTGATGTTGGGCGCATACCACTTGTCGATCGGCCCGCCGCGCAGTGCGGCCGCCATGTCGGTGTCGCCCAGCAGGTTGTTGCCGTTGTGGCACTCGCCGCAGTGGCCGAGCCCCTGGACCAGGTAGGCGCCGCGGTTCACCTGCGGCGACCATTGCGGGTTCGGCTTGAACTCGCCCGCTTTGAGGAACACCGCATCCCAGCCGATCAGGCCGGCGCGTATGTTGAAGGGGAACACCAGCTTGTTCGGCCTGCGCGGCGCGTGCTCGGGCTGCAGCGAGAACAGGTAGGCCTTGATGGCCAGCGCGTCGTCGCGCGTCACCTTGGTGTACCAGGGGAACGGCATCACCGGATACAGCCGTTCGCCCTGCTGGCCTATGCCCTGGTGGAACACGCGCACGAACTGGTCGTCGGTGATCTTGCCGATGCCGGTATCGGCGTCGGGCGTGATGTTGGGGGTGGAGATCGGGCCGAACGGGGTGTTCATGGAGAGGCCGCCGGCGAACGGCTTGCCACCGGGCGCCGTATGGCAGGCCTGGCAGTCGCCGGCGTTGGTGAGGTACTTGCCATGTTCGATCAGGGCGGCGTCGGCATCCGCGCGGGCCAGCGTCCATGGCGCTGCCGATGTCAGGCAGGCACCGGCGGCCAGCAACACCCTCAAAGACCCAAGCCGAACCGTCATGTTAAGATACCCTCCCACCTGTCGTCCGGGCCGGCGTGGAGCGCTGAGGCGGGACCACCCGCGCTTGCCTCCCTCGTTCAAGCACAACCCTAACACATAGCTTTCGTGCCGCCGCGCGGTTGCAGCCAGGCCGCCGGATTTTGCAGAAAACCTGGGCCGGGGCATGCTCGGGCCAGCCGGAGACAGAGCGATGGACGAGGCAGAAACGCCGCAGGAGAGACTGCTTCGCCGGACTGCCGGCGCGTTCCTATGGACGGAGCACGCGAGCTACATGGCGTTGGGCGTCCTGCTGTCGCTGGCCGTGCTGCTCGGCCTGGGCGGGGCGGCCTGGGCGCTGGTCGGCGGGCTGGCTGATTGGAGCGGCACGCGCCCCATCCTGCTGATCATCGACCGGCTGCTGTTCGTGCTGATGATCGTGGAGATCCTGCACACCGTGCGCGCCTCCATGCGCACCGGCGCGCTCAACAGCGAGCCCTTCCTGGTCGTGGGCCTGATCGCCACCATACGCCGGGTGCTCGTCATCACCCTGGAATCGTCGGAGACGACCAAGCAGGCCGAGCTGAGCAGCAACGCGCAGCGCCTGTTCCAGGCGTCGATGATGGAGCTGGGCGTGCTTGCGGTGTTGATCCTGGTCATGGTGGTCTCCATCCGCCTGCTGCGCCCGGTCGGGCAGCACGAGGAGTGAGGACGACGTGAACACGATCCTGAACGTTGTCTGGGTTTTATTGGGCGGCTTCGTGATGGCGGTCGCCTGGTTCCTGGTGGGCGTGCTGGCCGCGATCAGCCTGGTGGGCCTGCCCTGGGCGCGCGCCTGCTTCACCATCGCCTCGTTCTCGCTGTGGCCGTTCGGGCGCGAGGCGGTGCCGCGCACGGTGCTGACCGGCCGCGAGGACGTCGGCACCGGCCCGCTCGGCCTGATCGGCAACGTGATCTGGCTCATACTGTTCGGCCTGTGGCTGGCCATCGGCCACCTGGTCGCCGCGGTGGCGTGCGGCGTCACCATCATCGGCATCCCGTTCGCCTTCCAGCACGTGAAGCTGGCGGGCATCAGCCTGATGCCGATCGGGATGGCGGTGGTGGACAAGGAGGCGCTCTACGGGAGCTGACCGTCCAGCCTCAGGCGCTCGGCAATCAGGAACGGCGCGGGCTGCGGGCCGGGGAGGGCCGCCTGGGTGAAGACGGCGACGTCGTGCACCTGCCGGGGCTGCGCCAGCGCGCGGGCGAAATGCCGCTCAGCCGCCGGGCGGTAGCGGGCCATCTCGGCCGAATCCAGGCGGCGGGTCAGCGTCATGTGGAAGCGCCAGCGCCCCATCACGTGCGGGTAGCCCCAGCGC
>CAXUGD010000092.1:0-10575 GCA_964250355.1 uncultured Acetobacteraceae bacterium
ATGCTGCACCCAGGCGAAATCGGCCGGCACATCGGCTTGCGCGGCGGCCGTCCAGAGCAGCGCTGCGCCCCCACCGAGCCGCATGGCCCACCGCTTCATGCCGGCCTCCCCCGATCGCGGCCCGGCCGCGGCCTGCTTTGTGCCGTGCCGCCGCCCGTCCGGGCAACCGGCACCTTGCCCGCCACGTTTCGAGGGGGACGCCCAGCCAATCGCAAGGAGCAGAACCATGCCCGACACCCAGGACAAGACGGACGAGACCTACGACAAGGCGCGCGACCTGGCCGAGGCGGCGCTGGGCGAGTATGCCAAGGGCGACGAGAAGAAGGGCGACAAGCTGGCCGAGCAGGCGATGAAAACCGACCGCCACGCCGTGGAAGAGCTGGTGGAAGAGCTGAACGAGGATGCGGCAGTGACCGGCGCCCCCGACCTGGACGCCGACGGTGCAAAGGATGGCAAGCATGACGGAAAATGATCGCGATCCCGGCGACGCCGTACCGCCGGGCGTGGCCGTGCAGACGCCCACCCCGCTCAGCGAGAACGACAAGGCGGTGAAGGAAAAGCTGGAGCACCTGGGCGACCAGGAGAAGACCCCAGGCTAACCCGGGGCAGACGCCCCCTCAACGAACTGTTCCAGCCAGTGGATCGTGTAGTCGCCGGCCTGAAACGCCGGCTGCTCGATGATCCGCTGGTGCAGCGGCAGCGTGGTTTTGATGCCCAGCACGGCGAATTCGTCCAGCGCGCGGCGCAGGCGGGCAATCGCCTCCGCCCGCGTGGGGGCGTGCACGATCAGCTTGGCCACCAGGCTGTCGTAATAGGGCGGCACCACGTAGCCGGCGTAGAGCGCCGAATCCACGCGCACGCCCAGCCCGCCCGGCGCGTGGAACGCCTGCACCCGCCCGGGCGTGGGCATGAAGGTTTCCGGATCCTCGGCGTTAACCCGGCACTCGATGGCATGGCCGGCGAACCGTATGTCGGCCTGCGTGTAGCCCAGCGGCTGGCCGGCCGCGATGCGTATCTGCTCGCGCACCAGATCGACGTTGCAAACCATCTCCGTCACCGGATGCTCCACCTGCAGGCGGGTGTTCATCTCGATAAAGGCGAACTGGCCGTCCTGGTACAGGAACTCCAGAGTGCCGGCGTTGCGGTAGCCGAGTTGCCGGAGTGCGGCGGTGGCCGTAGCGCCGATGCGGTCGCGCGCCTCCGTGCCGAGGGCGGGCGATCCCGCTTCCTCCAGCACTTTCTGGTGGCGCCGCTGCAGACTGCAATCGCGCTCGCCCAGGTGCACCACGTTGCCGAACTGGTCGGCCATCACCTGCAGCTCGATATGGCGCGGACGGTCGAGGTACTTTTCCAGGTAAACCTCGTCGTTGCCGAAGGCGGCCCGCGCCTCCGTGCGCGCCACGCGCCAGGCTTCCTCCAGCTCGTCCTCGGCGTGGGCCACCTTCATGCCACGCCCGCCACCGCCGGCCGTGGCCTTGATCAGCACCGGATAGCCCACCTGGGCGGCCACGGCCCGGGCACTCTCCAGGTCCGGCAGCGCGCCGTCCGAACCGGGGACCAGCGGCACGCCCAGGCCCGCCATGGCGGTGCGGGCGGTGATCTTGTCGCCCATCATGCGGATGTGGTCGGCGGAGGGGCCGATGAACGTCAGGCCGTGCGCCTCCACCATCTCGGCGAACACCGCGTTCTCCGACAGGAAGCCGTAGCCGGGGTGGATCGCGTCGGCCCCGGTAACGGAGGCGGCCGACAGGATGGAGGCCATGTTCAGGTAGCTTTCGCGCGCCGAAGACGGGCCGATGCACACGCTTTCGTCCGACAGGCGAACGTGCATCGCCTCGGAATCGGCCGTGGAGTGAACCGCCACGGTGGGTATGCCCAGCTCGCGGCAGGCGCGCTGCACCCGCAGCGCGATCTCGCCGCGGTTGGCGATCAGGACCTTTCCAAACAGACGGGGGCCGGACACGGACACGGCTAGTCGATGACCATAAGCACTTCGCCGTATTCCACCGGAATGCCGGGGCTGATCAGGATGCGGCTCAGCGTGCCGGCGCGGGGCGCCTTGATCTGGTTGAACGTCTTCATCGCCTCGATCAGCAGCAGCGTCTGCCCGGCCGAGACGGACTGGCCCACGCTGACAAAGGCCGGAGCGCCCGGCTCGGGCGACAGGTAGGCGATGCCGACCATGGGGCTTTTCACCGCGCCGGGGTGCTTGGCGAAATCGGTCTCCTCGGCGTCCGGCAACGTCGCAACCGGCGCAGGCGGCATCCCCGCTTGCGTAGCCTGCGCCACCGCGGCCTGCACCACGGCGGGCGCACGCTTCACGCGGATGCGGCTGTCGCCCTCGGCGATCTCGATCTCGGTCAGGCCGGTCTCCAACAGGATGTCGGCAAGCACGCGGATAGCCTCGGCATCGACCGGCAGCCGGCTGCTGGGTTGGGGAGGCGGGCTGCTCATTGCTCTTCGTCCAGTAGCATTTCGGCCAACGCGGTCAGCGCCAGCCCGTAGCCGCGTATGCCCAGCCCGCACACCACACCCTGCGCCACGCGCGAGATCATGGAGGTGCGGCGAAAATCCTCACGCGCGTGGATGTTCGTCAGGTGCACCTCCACCACCGGCAGATCGACCGCCAGCACGGCGTCCATCAGGGCCACGGAGGTGTGGCCGTAGCCGCCGGGGTTGATGACGATGCCCCGCGCCCGCCCGCGGCACTCCTGCACCCAGGTGACCAGCTCGCCCTCGTGGTTGGTCTGCCGGAAGTCGATCGCCAGGTCCAACGCCTGCGCCGTCTCGGCACACAGCGCTTCCAGGTCGTCGATCGTGGCGGCACCGTACAGCGCCGGCTCACGCGCGCCTAACAGGTTGAGGTTGGGACCGTTGAGGACGGCAATGAGCGGTAGGGCCATGCTGGCGGCGGCGTTAGCATGGTGCGGCGGGGTAAGGAAGGGTAGGGCCGTCGGCCCTGCCGCCCCCGTCCCCGCCAGCCGCCTACGCGCTCAAAGCAGCTTGTCCAGCGTGATCGGCAGGTCCCGCACCCGCTTGCCCGTCGCGTTGAACACCGCGTTGGCGACCGCGGCGCCGACGCCGGTGATGCCGATCTCGCCGATGCCATGCGCGCCCATCGGCGCGTGCGGGTCGGCGATGTCGGTCCAGATCACGTCGATCTCCGGCACGTCCCCATGCACCGGCACGTGGTACTCGGCCAGGCTCGGGTTCATGATGCGGCCGTTACGCTCGTCGAATTGCGTCTCCTCCATCAGCGCCAAGCCCAGCCCCATGATGATGCCGCCGCGGAACTGGCTGGCCGCCGTCTTTGCATTGAGGATGCGGCCGCAATCGAACGAGCCGAGGAAGCGGCTGACCCGGATCTCGCCCGTCACCGCGTTGACGCGCACCTCGCAGAACATCGCGCCGTGCGAGTGCATCGACCAGTGCATCAGTTCCAGCGGCTGCGAAGCCTTGGCCTCCGCCCGGACCTCGTCGCGTTGCGCACGGGACAGGATGGAGGCGTAGCTCTCGCGGCGCGTGGGGTCGTCGAGCTTGGCCAGCCCGCCGTCATGCCCGCCGACCTCGTCGGGCTTCAGCCCTGCGAGCGGCGAGTCGTTGCCCGCCAGCTTGAGCAGCTGCCCGGCCAGGTCGTTCCACGCAGCGATCACCGAAGCGCCGATCGCGGCGGTCTGCTGCGAGCCGCCGGCCATGATCGCGCCGGGGATGTCGGTGTCGCCATAGCCGACCTCCACGTGGTCGAGCGGCAGCCCGAGCCGTTCGGCGGCAACGATGGCGGTGGTGGTCGAAGTCCCCATGCCCATCTCGTGCGCGGCCACCTCCACCTTCGCGCGGCCGTCGCGGGTCAGGGTGATCCGCGCGGCCCCGCCGGGCATGCGGTAGTAGGGGTAGGTGGCGGTGGCCACGCCGTGACCCACCAGCCACTCGCCCTCGCGCCGGGCGCCGGGGATGGCGCTGCGCCGGTCCCAGCCGAAGCGCGCCGCGCCGTCGCGATAGGCGCGCTCGACTTCGCGCACCGAGAAAGGCAGGCCCGAGCTCGGGTCCGTCTCCGGCTCGTTCAGGATACGCAGCTCGACCGGGTCGATGCCGAGCGCGTGGGCGAGCTCGTCCATTGCGGACTCGATGGCGAAGCTGCCGACCGCCTCGCCCGGCGCGCGCATGAAGGTGTTGGCGAGCATGTTCATCGTGCCCACGCGCACCCCCAGCCGCATGGTGTCGGCGGCGTAGGCGGACTTGCTCGCCAGGATGAACGGCTCGGGGAAGTTGTTGTGCTGCGTCGTCATCGTAGCACCCTCGTGGACCAGCGCGGTCAGGCGTCCGTCCGCCCCGGCCCCCAGCGCGACCCGCTGCTCGGTCAGCGCACGGCCGCCCACGGTGCGGTACACGCCCTCGCGCGACAGAGCGATGCGGACCGGGCGGCCGGCCAGCTTCGCCGCCGCGGCGCCGAGCATCTGATGGTCCCACAACCCTTTGCTGCCGAAGCCCCCGCCGACATAGGGCGAGGTGACGCGCACCTGGTCGGCCCCTATCCCGAACACGTCGGCGATCGTGGCGGCGGTTGCCGTCACCATCTGGCTGGCGTCGTGGATGCGCAGGGTCTCGCCGACCCAGGCAATCGTCGCCGCGTGCGGCTCGATCGCATTGTGGTTGTGGCGGGGCGTCCGATAGACGTGGTCCACCTTGACAGCAGCCGCCGCCAGCGCCGCTTCGGGGTCGCCCTTTTCCGATTGCAGCACCTGCCCGTTGAACACCCCTGTCTGGAGGCCTTCCGCCTTGGCCTGTTCGAACCCGGTGGTGGCCGGCTCGGGCGCGTAGGTGGCGCGGATGAGCGACTTGGCGTGGTCCGCCTGCTCCTGCGTCTCGGCGAGCACGACCGCGATGGGCTGGCCGTTCCAGTGGATGCGGTCGTCCTGCATGATCGGCAGGTCGCTCGGCCCCACGGCGGTGGGCGAGGTGCCGAACACCGCCGGCGGCGCCATCTTCGGCGCGTTGCGATGCGTCATCACCAGCACCACCCCCGGCGCGCCCTCGGCCGCCGCCGTGTCGATCCCGGTGATGCGCCCGCGCGGGATCGTGCTGTAGGCCAGCGCGGCATAGACCATGCCGTCGAGCGGGATCTCGGCCGCGAAGCGGGCGGCGCCCTTCACCTTGAGCGCGCCGTCGAGCCGCGAGATGGGCGCGCCGATCAGCCCGTGCTTATGGGTGATCAGCGGGTCGGGCTTGCCGCCGGGGATCCAGCTGTCGGGTGCCAGCGGCACCAGCTTGGACATGGCACCCTGCATGGCGGCCTGGGCGGCGATCTTGGCGTTGTCGATGAGGTTCATGCGGTTTCTCCGGCCAGTTCGCCCAGTGTGGCGGTCATCACGCGTTTCGCGAGTTCGACCTTGAACCCGTTGCCGTGCAGCGGGGCGGCATCGGCGAGTTCGGCCTCGGCCGCCGCCCGGAAGGCTTCCGCGGTGGCCGGCTGGCCGCGCAGCGCCGCCTCCGCCGTCCAGGCCCGCCACGGCTTGTGCGCGACGCCGCCCAGCGCGATCCGCACGTCCCGCACCGTGCCGCCCTCCAGCTCCAGCGCGGCTGCCACCGAGACCAGCGCGAAGGCGTAGCTCGCCCGGTCGCGTACCTTGCGGTAGGTGGAGCGCCGCGCCCAGGCCAGCGGCGGCAGCTCGACCGCGGTGATCAGCTCGCCCGGCTTCAGCACCGTTTCCACCTCCGGATGGCCGTCCGGCAGCAGGTGCAGCTCGGTCAGCTTCACCGTCCGTGCGCCGGAAGTGCCGCTGAGGTGCACGGCGGCGTCCAGCGCAGCGAGCGCCACGCACATGTCGGACGGGTGGGTAGCGACACAGGATGGGGACGCACCCAGGATCGCATGGATGCGGTTGAAGCCGCCGATGGCGTCGCAGCCCTGGCCGGGGCTACGCTTGTTGCAAGACGATCCCTCGTCATCGTAGAAATACGTGCAGCGCGTGCGCTGAAGAACGTTGCCGCCCACGGTTGCCATGTTGCGTATCTGGCCGCTGGCGCCGGCCAGGATCGCGCGGGCCAGCGCCGGGTAGCCCGTGCGCACCGCGCGGTGTTCGGCGACCGCGGTGTTGCGCGCCGCCGCCCCGATCAGGATGCTGCCGTCCCCCCGCACCTCGATCGCGCTCGACAGGCCGGTGACATCGACCAGTGCCGCCGGCCGCTCCAGCGTCTCGCGCAGCAGATCGACCAGGTTGGTGCCGCCGCCCAGGTATTTAGCGTCCGGCCGGCTGCCCAGCCGGATCGCCTCCGCGCTGTCGGCGGCGCGGGCGTAAGTAAAGGGCGTCATGCAGCCGCCTCCGCCGGAGCCTCGTAGTACGTCGCCGGCTCCCCCTGCGCGTAGGTGGCCGCAATTGCCGTGACGATGCCGTTATAGGCGCCGCAGCGGCACAGGTTGCCGCTCATGCGCTCGCGCAGCTCGTCGGCGGTGAGGTCGATCGTGGCCGCCGCCAGGTCGCCGGTGACGTGGCTCGGCGAGCCGCGTTTCCACTCCTCCACCATGCCGACCGCCGAGCAGATCTGGCCGGGCGTGCAGTAGCCGCACTGAAACCCGTCGTTCTGAATAAAGGCCTGCTGCAACGGGTGCAGCGCGCCGTCGGCGGCCAGCCCTTCGATGGAGGTGACCGAGCGGCCGTCGTACTGCACCGCCAGCGCCAGGCACGAGACGATGCGTTCGCCGTCGACCAGCACGGTGCACGCCCCGCAGGCGCCCTGGTTGCAGCCCTTCTTGGTGCCCGACAGGTGCAGGTGATCGCGCAACAGGTCCAGCAGGGAAGTGCGCGGGTCGTCCGGCAGCGCCGTCTGGCGGCCGTTGATGGTAATGGGCATTGAGAAGGTCCTCTCCTCTCGGGCAGTGCGGCGGGTGCGCAGAAACGGCGCCGGGCGCCCTCGTGCGACGGAGGGGAGTATGGGGGTGATCGGCCGATTGTGGAAGGTAACCACCCTGCACAGCGAAGCGGGCACCCTCCTTGGCCAGAGAATGCCCCGCCCTGCCCTAAGCCACCCCCGCCAGCTGGTTCTCGACCAGTTCGGCAAACCGGCCGCGCTCGCGAATCAGCCCGTCGAACGTGCCGCGCTCGGCAATGCGGCCCGCGTCGAACACCAGGATCTCGTCGGCATCGCGCACGGTGGACAGGCGGTGGGCGATGACAAAGGTGGTGCGGCCGCGCATCAGATTGGCCATGGCGCGCGACACCCGGGCTTCGGTCGCGGCGTCCAGCGCCGAGGTCGCCTCGTCCAGGATCAGGATCGGCGCGTCCTTCAGCAGGGCGCGGGCGATGGCCAGGCGCTGGCGCTGTCCGCCCGACAGGGTCACGCCGCGCTCGCCCACCATCGTGTCGTAACCCTGCGGCTGGCGGATGATGAAGTCGTGCGCCTCGGCCAGGCGGCAGGCTTGCTCGATCTGCGCCTCCGTAGCGTCCGGCCGGCCCACCAGCAGGTTGTCGCGTATGCTGCGGTTGAACAGCAGGCTCTCCTGGAACACCACGCCGATGCCGCGGCGCAGGCTGTCCAGCGACACGTCGCGCAGGTCCTGACCGTCGATCAGGATGCCGCCCCCCTGCGGGTCCCACAGGCGCTGCAGCATGTGCATGGCCGTCGATTTGCCGGCGCCGGTGGCGCCCACCAGCGCCGTCACCGTGCCGGGACGCGCCATGAAAGACACGTCCGACAGGATGGCCGGGCCACCGGGATAGGCGAAGCTCACCCCCTCGAAGGCCACCTCGCCATGCGTCACCTCCAGCTCATGCGCGTCCGGCCGCTCGGGCACCGAGCTCTGCGTGTCGATCAGCTTGAAATAGTCGGTGATGCCGGGCGCCCGCATGAACAGGCTGCTCGAAAAATTCACCGCCGCTTCGAGCCGGCCGATCAGCAGCGTGGAGAAGCCCATGAACGACACGATCTCCGACACGCTTGCCTTGCCGTGGATGTGCAGCAGCGCGCCGGCCACCACGACCGTGATGACGGCAAGCGTGCTGGAGGCGCGGGTCAGCACGGTGACCAGCGCCCACCAGTTAAGCACGGGGAACTGGTGACGGATAACGTTTTCGATGATGGCGGCAAACGCGCGCGCCTCGGCCTGCAGGCGGCCGAAGGACTGCACGGCCACCACGTTGGACAGCGCGTCCTGCGCCCGGCTGGCCAGCACGGAATGGGCGGCCTCCGCCCGGCGCTGGCTGGTCTGCGTATGGCGGATGACCAGCGTGGTGACGGTGGCGAACACGCAGACCAGCGCCACCAGCACCAGCGACAGCCGCCAGTTGAGGAAGGCCGAGAACGGCAGCAGCACCAGTACCGCCACGTAGGTGGCCAGGTTTTCCTTAAAGAACGTCAGGCTGAGCGCGAACATGGAATCCGAGCCGGACACCATGGTCTTCATCACGCTGCCCGAGTGCGTGGCGGCGTGAAACGAATTGGGCAACGCCAGCACGTGGTTGAAGCAGCGGCTGATGGCGCCCAGCCGGGTGCGATGCGCCAGCCGCTCGGCGCCCATGGCGACGGCGATGTTCACGCCGATGCCGCAGGCGCCGATCGTCACCCAGGCGGCGACCAGGCGCCCACCCTCGGCGAAAAGCTGGGTGTGCGACACGGTATCGGTGCGGGCCAGCAGGCCGATGACACGGCCGAACAGCAGCGGGTCGAGGAACTGCAGGGCAGCCACGCCCAGATTGCCGGCCACCAGCATGGCCAGCACGCGGCGGTCCTGGGCCAGCAAGGCCAGGACCCGTCGGTAAACCTTTGTAAGCGGCATCGTTTGATCGTCCCGGCGGAGTCTGAACCCGTCTGATCCAGCCATCCCTGTATCGTGCTGCAACGCGGCAGGATTGGGGCGGTACGGTTGCCGGAGTGTGTCGGCATGCAATTTACGCGCGGGGCGGACGTTGGTGACGTCATCAACAGGGTTGACTGAAAAACGCCACATCCGGCTTGACGAACTGATCCTGCGCGGCCACCAGCAGCAGCTCCCGGCTGCCGGCAGCCAGCGTGCGGTTCAGCAAGCCGTGAACGGCGCTCGCGGCCTCCTCCATCGCCAGCCGGGCCTGGCCGGTGCGCAGCAGATGGAACAGGAACAGCGCCGCAATCGCGTCGCCGGCGCCGTTTGCCGCGATCGGCAGGCGCGGCGTGCGCAGACGGTGGAACCCGCCCGGCCCGGCGCCGAGCAGGTCGAGCGCATCGGGCGGCGTCTCCTCCGTGCACAGGCTGGTCACCAGCACGGCGCGCGGTCCCCCGGCCGGCATGCGCGCCTGCAGGGAGGCCACCGCCTGCTTGGCCTGCGCCAGGGTATGGCAGGGCAGGCCGCTCAACTGTCCCAGCTCGAACTGGTTGGGCGTCAGTATGTCGGCCTGCGGGGCGGCGTGGTCGCGGAAGAACGCCGCGATGCCCGGGCGCACATACACGCCCGGCCCGTCGTCGCCGGTCACCGGGTCGCAGCACCACAGCGCGCGGGGGTTGGCCCGCCGCATCCGGTCGGCCGCGTGCAGCAGGCAGGCGCCGGTGCCGGGGTCGCCCACGTAGCCCGTCAGCAACGCGTCGCACCCCCGCAGCACACCCCGCGCCTCCACCCCGTCGATCAGCGCGCGGATGGTCTCGGGCGGCGTCACGCTGCCGGCGTGGGCGCCGTAGCCGGGGTGGTTGGAGAACTGGACGGTGTCGATCGGCCACACCTCCGCGCCCAGGCGCTGCAGCGGGAACACCGCGCTGCTGTTGCCCACATGGCCGTAGGCGACGGCGGACTGGATAGACAGGATGTTCATGGCACCGACCGCAGCCCGGGCGCGCCTGGTTCGGGCAAGGGCGTGCTACTCTCCCATCATGCCGCGTATGCGCGCGGCCAGCGCGTCCATCGCGAAGGGCTTGGTCATCACCTGCATCCCCGGCGCGAGGTGGCCGTGGCCCAGCACGGCGTTCTCCGCATAGCCGGTGATGAACAGCACGCGCAGGTCGGGGCGCCCCAGGCGCGCCGCCTCGGCGAGCTGGCGCCCGTTCATGCCGCCCGGCAGGCCGACATCGGTGACCAGCAGATCGATGCGCGCCTCCCCTTGCAGCACGCGCAATCCCGCCGGCCCGTCCGCCGCCTCCAGCGCCGTGTAGCCCAGCTCGTCCAGGATCTCGGCCACCAGCATGCGTACGGTCGGCTCGTCATCGACGACCAGCACCGTGCCGGCGCGCGGGGCCTGTCCGACCCCGGCCGGCGCGCCGGCGCCCTCGTCGGGCGCCCCCCCCCCCGGGGTGCCCAGCGTCGCGTGCATGCCGCGCACCCACACGACCGGTCCCTGCGGCACCTCCATCCCGGCTCCGGCTACGTCCCACGCACTGTACCGCAACGTCGGCGCCGCCGCGGCGCCCGTGGTGTCGAGCATCGCCCGCAGAACGGAGCTTGCGTCGGCGTCGCCGCCCTGCACGCCGTCGAACCTAAGACGTAATGGCGCCTGGCCGGGTCGCACCGTCACCTCGGCCTGCATCGACCGCAACGCCATGGACCGCGCCTTGCCTTCGCCGTAACGGTCGACGCTCAAGGAAGCGAGCGTCATCCTGCCCGCTTTGGCGGAGCGGTCC
>CAXUGD010000093.1:0-10526 GCA_964250355.1 uncultured Acetobacteraceae bacterium
GGGGCCGCGCCCCCGCCCGGCCCCCGCGGCCGCCGGCTATTGACTTACCACCGGCACCCCCGTAGTTAACGCCGCTCCGGCGGCTACGGCTGCCGAACAGTTTGCCACCTTGGCATGCGGTGCCGTCGTCTCCTTCGTGGGTGACCCAGGCCGTGTGCAGATACCTGAACCCGCACGGGTGGGGCTTCCCCACCTCGTGCGTGTTTTGCATGATTGGAACGAGGGCGTATGCCGACGATCAACCAGTTGATTGCCCAGGGACGCGAGCCGGCCGCCAAGCGGAACAAGGTGCCGGCGTTGCAGGGGTGTCCGCAGAAGCGCGGCGTGTGCACGCGCGTTTATACGACAACGCCCAAGAAGCCGAACTCCGCCCTGCGCAAGGTGGCCAAGGTTCGCCTGACGAACGGCTTCGAGGTTGTGAGCTACATCCCTGGCGAGGGCCACAACCTTCAGGAGCACAGCGTGGTGCTGATCCGCGGCGGCCGCGTGAAAGACTTGCCGGGCGTGCGCTACCACATCCTGCGCGGCGTGCTGGACACCCAGGGCCTGCCGAAGCGCCGCAAGCGTCGTTCGCTGTATGGCGCCAAGCGTCCGAAGTAGGGGAGAGCTCATGAGTCGCCGTCGCCGCGCCGTCAAGCGCGAAATCCTGCCAGATCCGAAGTTCGGGGATGTCGTCATCACACGCTTCATGAACGCGCTGATGTACGATGGAAAGAAATCTGCTGCCGAGGGCATCGTCTATGGCGCGCTGGACGTGATGCGCAAGCGCGGCGGCAATGCGGCCGATCCGGTCCGCATGTTCCACGAGGCGCTAGACAACGTGAAGCCGGCGGTAGAGGTGCGGTCTCGCCGCGTTGGCGGCGCTACCTACCAGGTGCCGGTGGAAGTTCGCAGCGAGCGGCGCCAAGCCTTGGCGATACGCTGGCTGATCGATGCGGCGCGCAAGCGTGGCGAACACACCATGGAAGACCGGCTTTCGAACGAGCTGTTCGACGCTGTAAACAATCGCGGGTCTGCGGTGAAGAAGCGCGAAGACACGCACCGTATGGCCGAAGCCAACAAGGCGTTCAGCCATTACCGCTGGTAGCAATTAACCTCAGCCCGACAGCAGGGTTACGGAGAGACGACGATGGCAAAGGCGAAATTCGAGCGCAACAAGCCGCACTGCAATATCGGCACCATCGGTCACGTGGACCATGGCAAGACGTCGCTGACGGCGGCGATCACCAAGGTGCTGGCCAAGAGCGGCGGTGCGACCTTCACGGCGTACGACCAGATCGACAAGGCGCCGGAGGAGCGTGCGCGCGGCATCACCATTTCCACGGCGCATGTGGAATACGAGACGACCAACCGCCACTACGCCCATGTCGATTGCCCCGGCCACGCCGACTATGTGAAGAACATGATTACGGGCGCCGCACAGATGGACGGCGCAATCCTGGTGGTGTCGGCGGCGGACGGCCCGATGCCGCAGACGCGCGAGCACATCCTGCTTGCGCGGCAGGTCGGCGTGCCGGCGCTGGTGGTGTTCCTCAACAAGATGGACCTGGCCGATCCCGAGTTGGTTGAGTTGGTCGAGCTGGAGGTTCGCGACCTTCTGTCCAGCTACCAGTTCCCCGGTGACGATATTCCGATTGTCCAGGGCTCGGCCGTGTGCGCGCTGGAGGGTAAGCAGCCCGAGATCGGAGAAGAGGCCGTGCTCAAGCTGATGGCAGCCGTGGACAGCTACATCCCGCAGCCGGAGCGTGCGATCGACCGGCCGTTCCTGATGCCGATCGAGGACGTGTTCTCCATTTCCGGCCGCGGCACGGTGGTGACCGGCCGCGTGGAACGCGGCGTGGTGAACGTGGGCGACGAGGTCGAGATCGTCGGCATCAAGAACACGGTGAAGACGATCGTCACTGGCGTGGAGATGTTCCGCAAGCTGCTGGACCGTGGAGAGGCGGGCGACAACATCGGCGCGCTGCTACGCGGGACGAAGCGCGAGGACGTGGAGCGCGGGCAGGTTCTGGCCAAGCCCGGCTCCATCACGCCGCACAAGAAGTTCAAGGCTGAGGCCTATGTTCTGACCAAGGAAGAGGGCGGCCGGCACACGCCGTTCTTCACCAACTACCGCCCGCAATTCTACTTCCGCACCACCGACGTCACCGGTGTGGTGCAGTTGCCGGAAGGGGTGGAGATGGTGATGCCTGGCGACAACGTGTCGATGGACGTGGAGCTGATCCAGCCGATCGCCATGGACGAGGGCCTGCGCTTTGCCATTCGCGAAGGCGGCCGCACGGTTGGTGCGGGCGTCGTCGCGAAGATCATGGACTGACCGGATGCACGCCGCGCCCTCGAGGCGCGGCGTGCAGACGAGAACACCCGGGTAGAAGAAGACATGGACAACCAGAACATCCGCATTCGCCTGAAGGCGTACGATCATCGCGTGCTGGACAACAGCACGAAGGAGATCGTGAACACGGCGAAGCGTACCGGTGCTCGGGTTCGGGGTCCCATTCCGCTGCCCACGCATATCGAGCGGTTTACGGTGAACCGCTCGCCGCACGTGGACAAGAAAAGCCGCGAGCAGTTCGAGATCAGAACGCACCGCCGTCTGCTGGATATCGTGGAGCCCACGCCGCAAACGGTGGATGCGCTGATGAAGCTGGACTTGGCGGCCGGCGTGGACGTCGAAATCAAGATCTAACGGATCGTGGCAGGTACGACAGGTCGTCCGGTGATCGGGAAGAGGCTGAAATGCGCACGGGTTTGATTGCACGGAAACTGGGGATGACCCGGTTGTTCAAAGATGACGGGAGCCACGTCCCGGTGACGGTGCTGCATTTGGACCAGGTTCAGGTTGTGGACTCGCGCACCCAGGAGCGTGACGGCTACACGGCCGTGCAGCTCGGTACGTCGATGGCCAAGGTGAAGAACGTGACCAAGGCCAATCGTGGCCATTTTGCACGTGTGAAGGTTGAGCCGCGCCGCAAGCTGGTGGAGTTTCGTTGCGCGCCGGATGCCGTGCTGGAGCCAGGGGCCGTGGTTACGGCCGCGCATTTCGTGCCCGGGCAGAAAGTTGATGTGACGGGGACGACGAAGGGCAAGGGTTTTGCCGGTGCGATGAAGCGCTGGAATTTCCGCGGTCTGGAAGCCAGCCACGGCGTTTCGGTCAGCCACCGTTCGCACGGCTCCACGGGCAACCGCCAGGATCCCGGCAAGACGTTCAAGAACAAGAAAATGGCCGGCCATCTGGGGCAGGAGCGGGTGACGACGCAGAACCTGATGGTGGCGCGCGTTGACGCGGAGCGTGGTCTGATCATGGTCCACGGCGCCATCCCGGGCGCCAAGGGCGATTTCGTGCTGGTGCGCGACGCCGTGAAGCGCGCGCGTCATGCCGACGCGCCCTATCCCGCCGCGCTGGCCGGCTGAGGGCTTCGACATGAAGATCGACATCAGGACGCTGGATAACGGCAGCGCCGGCGAGGCTGACCTGCCGGACGAGATTTTTGCTGCGGCACCCCGCGCCGACATCATGGCGCGAGTCGTGCACTGGCAGTTGGCCAAGCGCCGCTCCGGCAACCACAAGGTCAAGGGCATGGGCGAGGTGTCCGGCACGACCAAGAAGCCCTACAAGCAGAAAGGCACGGGTAATGCGCGGCAGGGCAGCTTGCGGTCGCCACAGTTCCGCACCGGCGGCGTGGTGCACGGCCCGGTGGTCCGCGACCACGGCTACAGCCTGCCCAAGAAGGTGCGCCGGCTCGGCCTGATCAGCGCGCTATCGCAGAAGCAGGCGGACGGTAAGCTCGTGGTCATCGATGCGGCTACGGCCTCGGCCAAGACGAAGGAGCTGGCGGCCAGGCTGAAGGTGCTGGGCTGGACGAGCACCCTGTTCATCGATCACGCCATTGACGCCAACTTCGCCCGTGCCAGCGCCAACCTCCACCAGGTGGACGTGCTGCCGACGGTGGGTGCCAACGTGTACGACATTCTGCAACACGAGTTGCTGGTCCTGACCACGGCCGCAATCGAAGGTTTGAGGGAGCGCCTGGCATGACGGTGATTGCGAACATCCGTCGCAAGGCGGCCAACCTGTCGCGTGAGGCGATGTACGAGATCGTCCGCTCGCCGGTGATCACCGAAAAGGCGACTCTGCTGACGGAGCGGAACCAGATGGTGTTCCGCGTCGCGATCGAGGCGACCAAGCCCGAGATCAAGCGCGCGATCGAGACGCTATTCAACGTGAAGGTGCTCGGCGTGAACACGCTGATCCAGAAGGGCAAAACCAAGCGGTTCAAAGGCCGGCCTGGCGTGCGTTCCGATGTGAAGAAAGCTTATATCCAGCTTGCCGAGGGTCAGTCGATCGACCTGACGACGGGCCTGGCGTGAAGCGGGATTGTAGAGCAACGCGATGGCACTGAAATCATTCAAGCCGGTCACGGCCAGTCTGCGCGGCACGGTCCTGATCGACCGGTCCGAGCTATGGAAGGGCAAGCCCGTCAAGGGTCTGACCGAGGGCAAGAGCAAGTCGGGCGGCCGTAACAACCATGGCCGCACCACCAGCTTCTTTCGCGGCGGCGGCCACAAGCAAAGCTACCGTATCGTCGATTTCAAGCGCCGCAAGTTCGACGTGGCGGCAACGGTCGAGCGGCTGGAATACGATCCCAACCGCACGGCGTTCATCGCCCTGTTGAAATACGCCGATGGCGAGCTGGCCTACATCCTGGCGCCGCAGCGGCTCAAGGCTGGCGACAGCGTGGTGGCTGGCGCGCGGGTGGATATCAAGCCCGGCAACGCTATGCCGCTTGGCGCCATTCCGGTCGGCACGATCGTGCACAACGTGGAGCTGAAGCAGGGCGCGGGCGGCAAGATGGCGCGCGCGGCCGGCACCTATGCGCAGCTGGTCGGTAAGGATGCCGGTTACGCGCAGATCAAGCTGCAGTCGGGCGAGCTGCGGGTGGTGCGTGCGGAATGCATGGCGACCGTTGGCGCTGTCTCAAACGCCGACAACATGAACCAGAGTTTCGGCAAGGCCGGTCGCTCGCGCTGGATGGGACGGCGTCCGCATAACCGCGGTGTGGTGATGAACCCGATCGACCATCCGCATGGTGGCGGCGAGGGCCGCACCTCGGGCGGCCGTCACCCGGTGACGCCGTGGGGCAAGCCGACCAAGGGTGCGAAGACGCGTGTCAACAAGCGGACGGACAAGCTGATCATCCGCCGCGCGAGCAAATCGAAGTAAGCGGGGACAGGCAAGATGGCACGTTCCGTCTGGAAGGGCCCGTTCGTGGACGGGTATATGCTGGGAAAGGCCGAGCGCGCACGCGCGTCCGGCCGCAACGAAATCGTCAAGATCTGGTCGCGTCGCTCGACCATCCTGCCGCAGTTCGTAGGCCTGACGTTTGGCGTGTATAACGGCCACAAGTTCCTGCCCGTGCAGGTTAACGAGAACATGGTCGGCCACAAGTTCGGCGAGTTCTCGCCGACGCGCACGTTCACCGGCCACGCGGCCGACAAGAAGGCGAAGCGCGGATGAGCAAGTCCAAGGCACCGCGGGCCGTGGCGGATAACGAGGCACAATGCGTGCTGAGCAACTTGCGCGTCAGCCCCGACAAGCTGAACCTGGTCGCAGGACTGATCCGCAACCAGCCGGCGGCGAAGGCCGTCGCCACGCTCACCTTCAGTAAACGGCGTATTGCGCATGCTGTCCGCAAGGCGCTGGAGAGTGCGATCGCCAACGCCGAGAACAACCACCAGCTCGATGTGGACCAGCTGGTGGTCACCCGCGCCGAAGTGGGCCGCTCCATCGTGATGCGCCGCTTCCATGCGCGCGGCCGCGGCCGCGCGGCGCGGATCGAGAAGTGGTTCAGCCATTTGAAGATCGTAGTGGCCGAGCGCGACGCTGCGCCGGCGACGGAGAGGGCGGCCTGATGGGTCACAAAGTCAATCCGATCGGGCTGCGGCTCGGCATCAACCGGACGTGGGATTCGCGCTGGTTCGCCGGCGCGGACTACTCGAAGCTGCTGCTCGACGATCTGAAGCTGCGGGCTCACCTGCGCAAAAAGCTGTCCGGCGCCGGCGTGTCCCGTGTGGTGATCGAGCGGCCGGCCAAGAAGCCGCGGGTCACCATCTACGCCGCCCGCCCCGGCGTGGTGATCGGCAAGAAGGGGTCCGACATCGAGGTCCTGCGCAAGGACCTGGCGAAGATGGCCAAGGCCGAGGTGTCGCTGAACATCGTCGAGATACGCAAGCCGGAGATCGACGCCACGCTGGTGGCCGAGAACATCGCACAGCAGTTGGAGCGTCGCGTGGCGTTCCGTCGTGCGATGAAGCGTGCGGTGCAGTCGGCCATGCGGCTGGGCGCCCAGGGCATCCGCATCAATTGCGGCGGCCGTCTTGGTGGCGCCGAGATCGCCCGCGTCGAGTGGTATCGCGAGGGCCGGGTCCCGTTGCACACGCTGCGCGCCGACATCGATTTCGGCGTGGCCACCGCCAAGACCACCTATGGCACGTGCGGCGTAAAGGTGTGGATCTTCAAGGGCGAAATCCTCGCCAACGATCCCACCGCGCAGGACCGGCGCGCCGCTGAACAGGCGCCGCAGCGCTAAGGACGAGAGACAGACATGCTTTCCCCCAAGCGGACGCGGTTCCGCAAGGCCCATAAAGGCCGCATCCATGGCCTCGCCAAAGGCGGCACGGCGCTCAATTTCGGCCAGTTCGGCTTGAAGGCGCTGGAGCCGGAGCGGGTGACGGCGCGCCAGATCGAGGCCGCTCGCCGTGCGATCACGCGCGCCATGAAGCGCGCCGGCCGCGTGTGGATTCGCATCTTCCCGGACGTCCCGGTGTCTCTGAAGCCGGCCGAGGTGCGCATGGGTTCCGGCAAGGGCGCGCCGGAGTTCTGGGTAGCGCGCGTCAAACCCGGCCGGGTGATGTTCGAGATCGACGGCGTGCCCGCCGACATCGCGCACACGGCCTTGACGCTGGGCGCGGCCAAGCTGCCGATCAAGACCAAGTTCGTAACGCGTCTGGGTGAGGGCTGATCATGACGAAGCCTGCCGACATCCGCGCTAAATCCTCCGACCAGCTCGGCGCCATGCTGCTCGACCTGCGGCGCGAGCAGTTTAACCTGCGTTTCCAGCGCGCGACGGGGCAGAACGAGGGTGCCAGCCGCGTGCGCGACGTGCGGCGCGACATAGCGCGCGTGAAAACCATTCTGGCGGAAAAAACCTCCGCCGCTAAAGCCTGAAAGGAGCCTTGAGCCATGCCAAGGCGCGTACTGACCGGTCGCGTGACCAGCGACAAGATGGATAAGACCGTGACGGTGCTTGTCGATCGTCGCATCATGCACCCGCTCTATAAGAAGTTCATCCGCCGCTCGAAGAAATACGCGGCACATGACGAGGTGAACGCCTGCAAGGCCGGCGATACCGTCCGCATCGTCGAGTGCGCGCCGATCTCCAAGCGCAAGACCTGGGCCGTGGTCGAGCGGAACGGCGCGGTGCTGGAAACGGCGCCGGCCGATGCGCTCGCCTCCTTGCGCGCCCGTGCGCACAGCCACGTGGCCGCGCAGGCCGAGGCGCCCGTCACAGCCGACGCGATCGCGCAGGGGTAGAAGACCATGATCCACGCTGAATCCAACCTGGAGGTCGCCGACAACTCCGGCGCGCGCCGCGTCCAGTGCATCAAGGTCATCGGTGGGTCGAAGCGCAAGTTCGCTTCGGTCGGCGACGTGATCGTGGTTTCCGTGAAGGAGGCCATCCCCCGCGGCAAGGTAAAGAAGGGCGACGTGCACCAGGCGGTGATCGTACGCACCAGCTTTCCCGTGCGCCGGGCCGATGGCAGCGCCATCCGGTTCGATACGAACGCCGCCGTGCTGATCAACAAGCAGCAGGAGCCGATTGGCACCCGCATCTTCGGGCCGGTGGTGCGCGAGTTGCGCGCCAGGAAGTTCATGAAGATCATCTCGCTTGCGCCGGAGGTGCTGTAATGGCCGCGCGCATTCGCAAGGGCGACCGGGTCGTGGTGATCACCGGGGCCGACCGCGGTAAGCGCGGCGAAGTCCTGCAGGTGATGCCGAAGGAAAACCGCGCCCTCGTCCGCGGCGTCAAGGTCGTAAAGCGCCACACAAAGGCGAGCGGCATGGGCCAGCCCGGCGGCATCGTGGAGAAGGAGGCGCCGATCCACCTCTCCAACATCGCGCTGATCGATCCCAAGACCGACAAGGCGACGCGCATCGGCTTTCGCGTGCTGGACAACGGCACCAAGGCGCGCGTGGCCCGGGCCACCGGCAACGTGATCGAGGGCGGAGCATCATGAGCGAGACACAGATCGTAAGCCGTCCGGTGCCAAGGCTGCAGACGCGCTATGTGGAGCAGGTGCGCCCGGCCATGCAGCAGGAATTCGGCTACAAGAACCCGATGCAGGTGCCACGCCTGGAGAAGATCGTCATCAACATGGGTGTTGGCGAGGCCGCGGGCGATCAGAAGAAGCTCGACGCTGCGGTGGCCGACCTCACGCTGATCGCGGGCCAACGCCCGGTCAAGACCCTGGCGAAAAAGGCGATCGCCGGGTTCAAGATCCGCGAGGGCCTGCCGATCGGCACCAAGGTAACGCTGCGCCGTGCCCGCATGTACGAGTTCCTAGACCGGCTGGTGACCATCGCCCTGCCGCGGGTGCGCGACTTCCGCGGCATGTCGGGCAAAGGCTTCGACGGGCGAGGCAACTTCGCCATGGGGCTGAAGGAACAGATCCTGTTCCCCGAGATCGCCTACGACAAGGTGGATGCCGTGCGCGGCATGGACATCGTGATCGTAACCACCGCCAAGACCGATGCCGAGGCGCGCGCGTTGTTGAAGGCGTTTGACCTGCCGTTCGTGGCGACCGCCACGGCCGAAAAGGCTGCTGCCTGACCGATTTGACGTAACCAGTTTGGAAAACCGCCGGCGCAGGCCGGCAGGTTCCGGAGGATAAACCGAGATGGCCAAGACTTCCGCCGTCAACCGCAACATCGCTCGCGAGGCGATGGTGAAGCGTGACCGCAGCAAGCGCAGCAAGCTGAAGGAACAGATGATGGACCGCGACGCGCCCGTCGAGGAGCGGTTCGAGGCGTCCATGAAGCTGGCGCAACTGCCGCGCAACGGCAGCCGCACGCGTGTCCGCTTGCGCTGCGCGCTCACCGGCCGTTCGCGCTCCAACTACCGCAAGTTCAAGCTGTGCCGTATCGCGCTACGTGACCTGGCCAGCGCGGGCCAGATCCCGGGCATGGTCAAGGCCAGCTGGTAAGGGGCGCGCACCAATGTCGATGTCCGATCCGCTGGGTGACCTGCTCACCCGCATCCGCAACGCCCAGGGCAGCCGCCACGCATCCTGCGTGTCGCCGGCCAGCAAGCTGCGCGCCAACGTGCTGGAAGTGCTCAAGCGCGAGGGCTACATACGCGGCTTCTCTGCCGAGGAGTTGCGGCCCGGCGTGGCGCAACTGCGCATCGAGCTGAAATATGCCGAGGGCGAGCCGGTGATCAAGGAGATCCACCGCGTGTCCAAGCCGGGCCGCCGCGTCTATTCCAAGATACAGGAATTGCCGCGCGTCTATGCCGGGTTGGGCGTGTCCATACTGTCCACGCCGCGCGGCGTGTTGAGCGATGCCGAGGCGCGCGCTGCCAATGTTGGCGGCGAAGTCCTCTGCCGCGTATTCTAGGGAGACACGAACGATGTCTCGCGTAGGCAAGTATCCCGTCGATGTGCCGGCCGGCGTCACCGTCGCCGTGGCCGATGGCGTGCTGACGGCTCGCGGCAAGCTGGGTGAACTGACGCTGCCGTTGACCGACCACGTGGAAACCACGGTGGCCGACAACAAGGTCAGCGTGAAGCCGCGCAGCAACGCGGCGCAGGCCCGCATGATGTGGGGCACCACGCGCGCCAACATCGCCAACATGGTCCGCGGCGTCTCCACCGGCTACGCCAAGACCATGGAGATCACCGGCACCGGCTACCGCGCGGCGGTGCAGGGTTCCAACCTGGTCATCAACCTGGGTTTCAGTCACGACGTGGTCTATCCCGTGCCTGCCGGCATCAAGATCACCACGCCGCGCCCCACGGCCATCACGGTCGAGGGAATGGACAAGCGGCAGGTGGGCCAGGTCGCCGCCGAAATACGCGGCTACCGTCCGCCCGAGCCCTATAAGGGCAAGGGCGTGCGCTACGACACCGAGACGATCCGCCGCAAGGAAGGCAAGAAGAAGTGAGCGCCACCGTCGATCTTCGGCAGCGCCGGCGCGAGCGCCTGCGCTACCAGCTTCGCCAAAAGGCCGTGGGGCGCCCGCGCCTTTCGGTGTTCCGGTCCGGCAAGCACATCTACGCCCAGATCATCGACGACGCGGCCGGCCGGACGCTGGCCGCCGCCTCCACGCTGGACGCGACGCTGCGCACCGACCTGCGCACCGGTGCCGACCGCCAGGCCGCCGGTGCCGTGGGCAAGCTGGTGGCCGAGCGTGCGCTGGCCGCCGGCGTATCCCAGGTCGTATTCGACCGCGGATCCTACATCTATC
>CAXUGD010000094.1:0-10429 GCA_964250355.1 uncultured Acetobacteraceae bacterium
GTACAACATCATCTACTCGTCGGGCACCACGGGCGCGCCCAAGGGCATCGTGCAGCCGCACGGCTACCGCTCGCCGCCCGCGCCGGCGGGCACGCCCATCGGCTATGGCCCCGACGCGGTGGCGATCGTTTCGACCGGCCTGTATTCCAACACCACCCTGGTCAGCCTGTTCCCCGCACTTCGCGGCGGCGGCACCGTGGTGCTGATGGACAAGTTCGACGCGCAGCACTTCCTGGAACTGAGCGAGCGGCACCGGGCGACGCATGCCATGCTGGTGCCGGTGCAATACCAACGCATCATGGCCGTGCCCGGCTTCGATCGTTACGACCTTTCCGCCTACCAGATGAAGTTTTGCACCTCCGCGCCGTTCGCCGCCGAGCTGAAGCGCGACGTGGTGACGCGCTGGCCTGGCGGGCTGACCGAGTATTACGGCATGACCGAGGGCGGCGGCGGCACGGTGCTGTTCGCGCACGAGACGCCGGACAAGGTGCACACGGTGGGCAAACCCTGGCCGCATATCGACGTGCGGCTGATCGACGATCAAGGGCGTGAGGTGCCGCCGGGCCAGCCTGGCGAGATCGTCGGTTTCCACGGCCACATGATGAAAGGCTATCACAACCAGCCCGGCAAGACGGACGAGGCGACCTGGGTCAGCCCCGACGGGCGCCGCTTCATACGCAACGGCGATATCGGCCGCTTCGACGAGGACGGATTCCTGATCCTGATGGATCGCAAGAAGGACATGATCATCTCCGGCGGCTTCAACATCTACCCGTCGGATCTGGAGGCGGCGCTGAAGCAGCACCCGGCGGTGGCCGAAGCGGCGGTGGTGGGCGTACCCTCGGCCGAATGGGGCGAGACCCCCGTGGCGTTCATCACGCTGCGACCGGGCGCGGAGGCAGGCGGCGAGGATGTGCGCCGCGAGACGAACGCGCGTCTGGGCAAGACGCAGCGTATTGCCGACCTGCGGGTGCTGGACGCGCTGCCGCGGAGCCACATCGGCAAGGTGCTCAAGCGTGAGTTGCGTACTGGGTATGTGGAAGGCAAGCGTGTTCTTTTCTGAAGAGGTGGGCAGCACCTCGGTGCTCGGACACCAGCAGGCGAACGGCCGGCCTGTCCTCGATGGCGATCTGTGTCATCCGACGTGCTCCTCCGACGTGTGCAAGAGCGCGGAAATGGGTGGGTGCGTCGCCATATTCGTTGCTGAAAGCACGGCTGAAGGCCGACACCGAGCCGTAGCCCGCGTTGCGGGCGATCGCGGCGAGCGGCTGATCGGTTTCGTGAGGGTGACCGCGGCGCAGTGTAGCCTGGCTCGAGTGACGGTTGCAGCTGCAGTCTCGCCGGCGACCGCAAGATAGAGTCTATGAAAATGAAAAGGCGAGAGGCAGGCTACGTCGGCCAGGTGCTGAAGGTCGAGGTCCGCCTGAAGGTTCTGGTGAATGTAACGCATGACGCGACCAATTCGTCGGCTGTTCACCAGCAGGGTCGGCTGACGCTTCATGGCTTCCTATCTAGCGCGGTCTCGATGATCCAGGTTGCGGATTTGGACTAGCAGCCGCAGGCCGGCGAAGACGCCGTGCACCGCGCGACCATCCATGCCTCCCCAGCCGCGCTGCGCCGGCGGTCTCGTGGTTTCGCGCGTCCCATGCGCCAGCCGCCATACCGTCAACTCAACAGCGGCGGGTCTGGCTTGACGCGGCGGATTGGGCCGTGACCGGATGACCCCCAAAAACCGGCAAGCCCAGGGAGGCGGAACGGACCATGGACTCGAACGCCGAAGCCAAAGTTGCGCGTGTGCCGCGCGGCTATGAGTCCGTGCCCTACCTGAACCAGAAGCGGCGCATGGGCACGCTCTGGCCCGAACTGAGGCAGCTCGGGCTGGAGACACACATCGCCGAACTCGCGGTGCAGGGTTTTACGGTGGTGCCGCCGGAGAAGGTGGCGCCGCCCGACCACATCGCCGCCCTGCGAGAGGCGGTGCTGGCGGTCTCGGAGCGGCGCACCGGCGTCAAGCCGGACACGGAGGCGGGATCGACCCATTCGGGCGGGGTCGCATCCGCTGGGCCAGTTCATGCGCTACGTGCTGTTCGAGGATCCGGTCTTCGAGCCGATGCTGACCAACCCGGTTCTGCTCGGCCTGATCACCTACCTGGTCGGCTTCGACGCGCTGCTGTCGCTCAACGACGCGGTGGTGAAAGGGCCGGGCGGCGCCACGCTGCCCTTGCACACGGATAACGGCGACATCGCCACGCCAGTCTATGCCGACCAGCCGCAGACGGCCAATATCAACCTTGTGCTCAACGATTACGGCGAGGGCAGCGGCGCCATCGCCTTCCTGCCGGGCAGCCACGTCTTCCGCCGCCAGCCGACCCCGGCGGAGGCCGCCGACCTCGCGGGCGAGATGGTGCCGATCATCGCGCCGGCGGGATCGGCCGTGGTGTGGCCGGCCAACACCTGGCACATGGCGCACCCGCGCATCAACCCGGGGCTGCGCCTGACGCTGCTATATGATTTCTGCCGTGGGCACCTGCAAACCCAGTCGCCGTTCCGCGCCGACGTGACGCCCGAAATCCTGGCGCGCAACCCGCCGCGTTTCGCGCAGCTCATGCACGCGCACGGCGTGTTCCCGTTCCGCCAGGAGGATATCGACGCGGAGAACCGGCGCATGACCGGGCGCCGTTACAGCCTGTTCGACACGCATCCGATGTGGAAAGCGTTCTACGGGCTGGACTGACCGCCCCCAGCGGATGCGGATACCGCGTGCGGCCGGTCGCGCGCCGCATACCGATGGCTCAAGAACGTTGACCAGGCAGGCGCCCTCCGGCACCCTCATACCGGTCGGCGGCGACCGGCGAACCACGACAAACCAGGAGGACCGACATGCCCTTGCCCCAGGAGATCAGGCCCCACCACCAGGGCATTCAAGACGCGCTGTTCAAGGCGAGCGAGGCGGACTGGGTGGAGAACACGCCGGGCATGGCCTGGATGCGCATCCTGTGGACCGGCTCGGAGACCGGCACCTGGGCCGCCGTGTTTCGTTGGAAGAAGGGTTTTGTCGCCCCGCCGCACAAGCATTTGTCCGCCTCGCACACTTATATCCTGTACGGCAAGCTGAAGGTGCGCGACGGCATCCTGGAAACCGGCGACTACGATTACGAGCCGAACGGCGTGCTGCACGGCGCCACCGAGGCGTTGGAGGATACCGAGTACCTGTTCATCTGCCACGGCCCGCTGCTGTTCTTCAACGACGACGCCTTCACCGGCTATCTCGGCTGGGAGGAGCTCGAGAAGCTGCGCGCACAGGCGTCCCGCACGCCGCAAGCGGCCAGCACCGAGGGTGGGACGCATCCGCTGGAGCAGGAGGCGGCTGCAGCCTAGGATTTCACCTCGCCCATCTGCAGGATCAGGTCGCGCAGGCGCCCGGATTGGGCCTCGCGGGCGGTCGAGTCGGCTGCCCAATGACATGTTAGGCCATGTCGGCGGCACGCGCGCTCCCCTCCGACAGTTTTGTGCCGGTGGTTCAGCGGGAGTTTGGCATTGCCCACCACCGAACGTGCGGTTTACGTCGCGATCGAGGAGTGGGTATGGTTAATCGCACCCTGTGTGCGACCAGGGATCAAGTGACAGGCGGGGATAATTTGGCCGATTTGGCACAGGACGCGCTGGGGTTCGACCCCGCCGCATTGCGGGCGAAGTACCGGCGCGAGCGGGACAAGCGGCTGCGCGCTGACGGCATCGGCCAGTATGTGGCGGCTAGCGGCGATTTTGCCCCCTTCCTCCATGACCCTTACGCCGGCGAGCCGGCCGCGCGGGACGCCTTGACCGACGAGGTCGAGGTCGTCGTCGTGGGTGGCGGCTTCGGCGGCCTGCTGGCCGGCGCCCGATTGCGCCAGGCCGGCATCGGCGATGTCAGGATTGTCGAGAAGGCCGGCGATGTCGGCGGCACCTGGTATTGGAACCGTTACCCGGGCGCCGCCTGCGACATCGAGAGCTACGTCTATCTTCCCCTGCTGGAGGAGACCGGCTTCATCCCGACCGAGAAATACGCGTCCGGCCAGGAGATCCTCGCCTACAGCCGCCGTCTTGCGCGCCACTACGACCTTGACCGGTCGGCGGTGTTCCAGACGGAAGTGATCGACCTCTCCTGGGACGAGGCGGCGCGGCGCTGGATCGTTTCGACCAATCGCGGTGACGCGATGCGCGCGCGTTTTGTGGTGATGTCGGCCGGGCCGCTGCACCGGCCGAAACTGCCCGGCATCCCCGGGCTTGGCACGTTCGCGGGCCACAGCTTCCACACCAGCCGGTGGGACTACGCCTACACCGGCGGTGACGCGTCGGGTGGGCTGGTCGGTCTGCGTGACAAGCGCGTCGGCATCATCGGCACTGGGGCCACCGCCGTGCAGTGCGTTCCGCATCTGGGCGAATGGGCGCAGCACCTGACCGTATTTCAGCGCACCCCGTCCTCCATCGACGTGCGCGCCAACCGGCCGACGGATGCCGATTGGGCCGCCGGCCTGAATCCGGGCTGGCACCAGCACCGCATGGACAATTTCAACGTCCTGGTCTCCGGCGGCCATCAGGACGAGGACCTGGTCGCGGATGGCTGGACGGACATCATACGCGCGCTGGGCCTGCTCGCGCGGTCGCGAGGTGGCGCGGACGCGGCGGAACTGGTGCAGTTGGCCGATTTCAGGAAGATGGAGCAGGTGCGGGCGCGGGTGGACGCGGTCGTGGCCGACAAGCAGACGGCAGAGGCGCTGAAACCTTGGTACAACCAGTTCTGCAAGCGCCCCTGCTTTCATGACGAGTACCTGCAGACGTTCAACCGGCCGAACGTGACACTGGTGGACACGGCCGGGCGCGGGGTGGAGCGCATCACGCCAGGCGGCGCGGTGGTGGACGGCACGGAGTATCCGCTCGACTGTCTGATCTTCGCCACCGGCTTCGAGGTCTCGACCGGCTACACGCAGCGCGCCGGCACGGCCATCCGCGGCCGCGGCGGCGTGGGGTTGATGCAGCGATGGGCAGGCGGCATGCTGTCGCTGCACGGCATGCACGTGCCGGATTTCCCCAACTGCTTCATCATGGGCCTGCCGCAGGCGGGCTTCACGGCGAACTACCCGCACGCGTTGAACGAACAGGCGCGCCACATCGCCTACGTGGTGGCCGAAGCGGAGCGCGCCGGCGCCAAGACGGTGGAGGCGAGCGAGGACGCGGCGCTGGCCTGGCGCCGCACGATCCTGGACCTTGCGTTGGACCGCCGAAAGTTTTTCGAGGAGTGCACGCCCGGCTATTACAACGGCGAGGGCCAGGTCTCGCCGCTGGCGGCCAGCTATGCCTCCTACGGCGCCGGGTCGATGGCGTTCTTCAAGGTGCTGGAGGACTGGCGCACGCGCGGCGACCTACAGGGGCTGGCGCTGCGCGGCCGCACATGAAAAGGCAAGCAGTCCTTTTTTGAAGAAAAGACCAAAAACCTCTTTGCCTATTGAGTCCGCGACAGCGCTGATAAAAGTCTTTTGCTTCTTTTCTTCAGAAAAGAAGGCCTTTTCTTTTCTCCAGTAGATCACGCACCCTGTGCGACCGGCAGTTCCGCCTCGCTGCCCGGCAGGGGTGCCGCGTGCGAGGCGGCTTCGGCCAGCGCCGCCAAACGTTGCTCGTGCGCGCGCTTGTCGCCGAGCGGGAAGCGAGAGACGAACCAGGCGCTGAGCAGCATCAGCACGAGCAGTGCGGCCGCGTATATCAGGACAAGGTTGTGCAGGATGTCCGGCGCAACCTTTCCCGGCGCCGCACCGGTCGGGAAGCCCACGATCGAGAGGATCGCGCCGGACAGGAACAAACCGAGCCCTGACACGCATTTCTGCATGAAGAACGATCCGGCGAAGAACAGCCCCTCCGACCGTTCGCCGGTGCGCATCTGCGCATCCTCCACCACGTCCGACATCATGGACGCACCCAGTATAGCGCCGGCGACGCCGAAGGCGGTGGCAAGGATTGTGACGACCATCAGGATGGCGATCAGCGCCGTGCTGCCGTTGGGCGGCAGCAAGCCCAGTGGCCGCAACACGAAGGGAAGGATGGACACGAGCGGGTAAAGCGTGGTGACCACCACTGAGCCGCGCCGTTTGCCCAGTTTGCGTGAAATCCACGTCGATATCGCGAAAGCGAGCGCGACCCCCACCATCAGGACCGACGCCAACAGGGCAACGGAAGTGGCCGGGAACAGCCAGAGATAGGTGTTGATGTAGGTCGACAGCGCGAAAGTCAGGCCCTGCGCCGTGTAGCCGAACACGCCGGAGACGAACAGCATCAGGAACGCGCGGTTGCGCAACGTGGCCGTGACGCCGCGGAAGGTGGCGCGTAGGCTGGTGGATTTGGGCGAATGGCCAGGCAATCGCTGTATCTTGCGATGGGTGCAGAGGGCCGACAGCAGGATCGCCCCCGTCATGACCGCGGCCGCCACGAAGCCGTAGGTCCGATAGCCGGCGGGATTGAGCTGGCCCACCGGATAGCGCGCGGTGGGCGCCAACAGGAACTCGAACGTCAGCACCAGCATGGTCATGCTGCCGAGCCAGCCGAACAGGTAGCGGTAGCCGAGCACGGAGGTGCGCTCGTGGTAGTCGGCCGTCAATTCCGGCGCCAGCGCCGCCGACGGCACCTCGTAGCAGGAGATGGCGGTGCGCACGAGCACGGCGACCACGCCCAGGTAGATGAGCGTCCCCGCGTGGGACAAAGCGGGCGGGTTCCAGAGCAGCACATAGAGCAGGCCGACAGGAACCGCGCTTGCGTACATGAACGGGTGGCGGCGTCCCCAGCGCGAGCGCGTGTGGTCCGACATGTGGCCGATGACGGGGTCGATGAAGGCGTCGAAGACGAGCGCCACCATAATGGCGAGGCCGACGAGGTGCGCGGGCAGGCCGACCACCTGGTTGTAGAACAGCAGGAGCAGTGTCGCGAAGCCGTTATCCTTGATTCCGTAAGCGATCGAGCCGACGCCGTAGGCGATCTTGGTGCCGAACGACAGCGTGCGGACGGGCGGTGCTTCGATGGTCCTGGTCTGCATGGCCGGACGTTTCCTTGGGTTTGTCGGTGTCGGATGGCGTCGACTGTGGAGATGAACAAATCCCCCAGCCATCTGGTGTCTTGCCTCCAGTGATGCGGCCGCGCTGAACAGGGTGTACCAGCGCCCAGTTGCGCGCGCGAGGCGTGGGACGCCGTCTCCAATGTTAACTCTCTACGCCTGAGACCATTCGGCTTCAAGCCGATCTGAAGAACGGGTATGGACAAGCCGGGCCGGAGGACGGCCTATCCTCATCTCGGGAGACCTCGGTTGAAGCACTTTAAAGACAAGATTGCCGTGGTTACCGGCGGCGGGAGCGGTATAGGCCGCGCTTTGGCGTGTCGGCTTGCAGGAATGGGTTGCAGCGTCGCCATCTGTGACCGCCGCGATGCCACTCTGGAGGAAACACGCAATCTGGCGCTGGCGGAAGCTTGCGATGGCGTCACAGTCACGACATTCGTCGCCGATGTTACGGATGAGGAACGGATGCAGGCGTTCCGGGCCGACACGGAACACCGGCATCGGACTGATCACGTGCACCTGTTGTTCAACAACGCCGGGCTTGGCGGCGGCGGAAGCTTTGTGGCCGGTCCGCGACAGGAGTGGGAGCGGACCTTCGACATCTGCTGGGGCGGCGTCTACCGCACCACCCGCGTCTTTCTTCCGAGCCTGATCCGCGCGCCGGAAGCCCATCTTGTCAACGTAAGTTCAGTCAACGGCTTCTGGGCCTCTCTCGGACCCGAAACACCGCACACGGCGTATAGCGCGGCGAAGTTCGCGGTGAAGGGTTTCACCGAAGCTCTCATCGGCGACTTGCGCATCCATGCGCCCCATGTCGCCGTCAGTCTTGTCATGCCTGGCCATATCGGCACTTCGATCGTTCACAACACGATCGCGGAGTTCGCCGGCGGTCAGAGCAGCGAGATCAGCCCGGAGCTGATGCAGCGCGCCGAAGCCTTCCGAGACAAGGGGCTTACGCCCGAACAAGCCGCCGAGGCCATCCTTGATGGCGTTCAGGATGGCAGATGGCGCATCCTGGTCGGACCTGACGCATACGTGTTGGACGAAGCGGTCCGGTCAAGTCCTGACACGGCCTACGAACAAGATTTTTTCAATCGTTTGCTGAGCGTCGAGAGTCGTCACGCTAACGGTGGAAACTAGCCGCTGCTCATCGCTGCTTGCCGGCGCTCGACCGACCGGCCTGGAGCATGGTCGATCCAAATAGAACCGACTGAATCAGCGGCCATGCTCGCCCAAAACAAAGGTCAGGGCACGTTTGATTAATCTCGAACCAAATGTGCCCTAAGGAGCTCCAGGCACGGACACGGTGAACGCCTCGATACGTCCGTTGCGCTCACGCGCCTGGCGTTCGGGATCGTGCGAGTCCGCGGTGCAGACGAACAGCGTCCTGCCATCCTCGCCGCCCAGCGCGCAGGCGTACACGGGGCGGTCGCCGCCGATGCGTTCCAGCACCTCGCCGCCCTCGCGCACGCGCAGGCACTCGCGGGTGGAGGGGGAGGCCACCCAGATGGCACCCTCCGCATCCAGGCAGATGCCGTCCGGATAGACCGTGCGGTCGAAGCCGGCCCAGACGCGCCGGCGGGAGAGGTCGCCGTTGCCCGCCACGTCGAACGCGGTCAGCCGGGCGGCATAGGTTTCGGCCACCACCAGCGTGCGGCCGCCCTGCAGCAGCACCATGCCGTTGGGGAACCACAGATCATCGGCCACGACACGTGCGGCGCCGTCCGGCTCCACGCGGATCAGCACCGTGCCGCACGGCTTCTCGTCGCTGTCGAGCTCGAAGCCGAAATTGCCGACATAGGCGCCGCCCGCACCGTCCACCACCATGTCGTTGCAGCGCCGCGGCGCCAGCGCGCCCAATTCGGCGTGGACGGCGAGCGTGCCCTCCGGCTCCAGGCGCAGCACGCGCTTGTCGGTCATGGAGACGACCAGCATGCGCCCGTCCGGCTGCCAGCCGAGCCCTGACGGCCGCGTCGGCACCTCGCATACCGCCTGCACCGTGCCGCTCGAATCCAGCCTGCTGACCTGGTGGCCGTGCATGTCCGACCACCAGAGCTGTCCGCCATGCCAGCGGGGTCCCTCGCCGAAGCCCAAGCCGTCCGCCACGATCATAGCCACGCTCCCATCAGTAGTGGTCGGTAAACCGGCCAAGCTTGCATGTGTAGCCGGATGGCGGCGGTGTCAGCACGAACGAATCCGCGCTGCTGCCCTTCGGATGCGAGGCCAGCGTCCGCAGCGCCCAGAGATTAAACGCGTCGGTGTTGATCTGCGGCCACATATGCCCGTCGGTGGTCGAGCAGGCGACGTGCACGATGCCAGGGATCGAGCTGTAGTAGTTGGAAGCGGCTTGCGTGGTCGGCCGGTAATCCGAGCACGGGCCGATCGGCGGCCCGCAATCCCATTTGTCGTGCTCGCCGCCCCAGACGGTGATGACGATCAGCGGGTCGAGCTGCTTGGGCAACGGGTAGGGGCCGACCCGGCCCTGGTAGATTTTCGCCGGGTTCCCTCCCACGAGGTCGCGCGCCTGCACGAAGGGCAGCGCCACGCCGTCATCTTTCGTGACATACCACTCGCCGGAGATCGGCATGCCGCCGGCCCAGAAGGCGGAGTCGAACAGCAGCGCCCGGTTGGTCATCGTGCCGCCCGAGGAGATGCCGCCAATGTAGAGGCGCGTGCGGTCCAGGTGAAACTTCGTGCCGACGCAGCGCACCGCCGCTTCCAAGAAGCGCACATCCGAACCGGCGTCGGTCTTCCAGCGGTCACCGGCAGGGCTTGCGGCGCGACCCTCGTGCCAGGGATTCCAATTCCACCCGCCATGGCCCGGGCCGTTGCAGGCGCCGGCGGCGAGATCGGGGTCCTGATCGGCGCATTCACGGACTGGCGCGATGACGGTGAAGCCGGCGTCCGCGAGCTTGGCGTTATCGCCGCTCCGCGCGACGTACAAATTCCAGTTCGTGGCCTCCACCGTGCCGACCATCGGCACCCAAACGGGGGAGGCGCCGCTCGCCGCCTTGGCGGGAACGACGACAAAGGCGCGCTTGGCGCCGTCTGACGGGAAATCGCGGTTGAGCCCGGCCTTGGGTTCGAAATCGTCCGGACACCGCCATTCGGGTTCGGCCAGGGCCGGGACGGCAAGCCCAAGCACGGCCGCGAAGGACGCCACGAGCAAATGGACGCGAGGGGACATTTCCTGCTCCGTTGAGTGTGGTGTGCCATACCGCATTCTCAAATGCCTGTCGCCGGTGCCGGCCGGCGCCGCATCGCCACCGCGGCCAGGAGATAGTGCAGTGCCCCCCACAGGCCCACGGCGTAGGCGAGCAGCACGCCCTGCCGCGTGGCCAGCGTCAGCGC
>CAXUGD010000095.1:0-10422 GCA_964250355.1 uncultured Acetobacteraceae bacterium
CCCGCCGCCGGCCCCCCCCCCCCCGGGCCCGGGCCCCCCCCGCCCGCCGCCACACCGCCCCCCCGGGCGGGGGGGCCCCGGGCCGCCGCTTGGGTGGCCGCACCGGCTTCCGCCAGGCCGAACCGCCAATCGCGCAGGGATGATGTTGCCGGTTGCCGGGTGGGGCGCTGTGGGATGGGCGGCAGCGCCATGCCCAACCAGAACGGTGCCGTGCGGGAGTCCCAGATAAAACCGTCCAGGGCGATAGGCGCGCTGGCGCTCGGCCCGACAGCCAGGCAGGCGCGCAGGCCGGACAGCCTATCCCAGACCGGCGTGGGTATGCCGGAAACAGAGAATTTCGGTCCCATCGTGCGCGCGATCACATTGGCTGCGTAGCCGGAGATGGCGATGGCGCGGCCGCATTGCCGAAGCACGCGCCGCCAGTCGTGGCGGGGCTCATCGTCCCAAACCTGCGTCGGCACGGTGCCGAACTCCCACGCGATGACCGGGATGGTGGGGCAGGCAAGGCCCAGCATGGTGGCGTGGGGCGGCGCAAAAGACAGGTAGAAGCAGTCTTCGTGCCGATCCCGGCAGGCGGCGAAAATGGCGTCCACCTGGCGCGCCGGGTCAGCGACCACGTGAACGGTGCCCAGGCGGCGCAGGGCCGCGCGGAAGCCCCGCATCACGAACAGGTAGCTGTAATCGGCAGTGCCCAGCTTCGCCGCGACATCAGCCGTGCCGGTAGCACAATGGAGAATGAAGTTCACGGGCGGGCGGACGGGAAAGCGGGACGGCGATGCCGGCCTGTCCGATGTCAGCGAACCGAACACCGCCTCCAGGTGGTCCCGAGAGGCACGGTGCGCTTGCAGCCGCTGTTCCTCCGGAGTGGTCAGTATATCGAACTCGCCGTCGTTCAGGACCGGACCGTCCTTTGCCCGCACAACGACATGCAACGCCTGCGGCGCGTGCGGCGGCAGGGTGAAGGGAATGGCGAAAGCGTGACGGCCGCGGCCGATGCCGGCAGTTTTGAGATCCGGGCGGGACACGCAAGCCGCAGCCTCGGCGACTATCCGGTCATCGATGACCAGCTGCACCATCACCGTCTGATGCGGCTGGCGTGGGTACCAGGCCCAGCCGCGCACGTGACCACGTTCGTATCCGTCGCACCACCCCACAACGGTGTCGAGAGCAGTCTGGTTCATCGTCCCAAAGCAGCACCAGCCCTTGCTTTGTCAAGGCCAGGCACCGCAGGCCCAATTCCTTGGCGAGGACGTGGCTCATGGCTTCCACCCCGGCCTTGGTCGCCGCGTCGGCCGCGTAGGTCGGCTGATACAGCCCGACGACGCTGGACGAGAAGCTGACGATCCGGCGGCCGTCGCGCATCCGCCGTGCGGCTTCACGCAAGCCGTTGAACGTGCCCTTGGGGTTGATCGCGACGTGCTGGTCGAACGTTGCGTCCTCCGTCTCCGCAACCGGCTTCAGCTTCATGATGCCGGCGTTGTTGGCCAGCACGTCGATGCCGCCGAAGGTGTCGGCCGCGCGGTCGAACAAAAACTTCGCTGTTGACCGAAGCCGCGGTGAACACCGCGCGACTGTGCGCCGGGTCCTGGCCCGGCCGGTGCGCAAACACCGTGAGGTCGGAAGAGCGGAGCGACTACAATCGGATCGTGCTGTTTGTGGCGCAACCGGCGCTGGTGATGCGTGGATCATTGCGGTTGCATCGCCGGCTGGCTGGGTAGGCGTTGTCCTCCCAGGCGCGATGATAGTCTTAGGCCTGGGCGCGGTGATCATAGCGCTTCATGCCGACCATGTGCCGCCCTTGCCCGCACGGCTTGTTTTTGGCTCGCGGCCTTCTGTCATGGCATTGTTCGGCGGCTTGGTGGTTGCCGGGGGTGACGCGGCGTCATCGCGGCGAGTGGCATAAGCGGCTCATGCTTTGCGCCTCGATTGTGGTCATAGTGCCGGGGCTCGAGCGTGACATGCCGCTCCCGCTTTTCGGCGCAGTTTGGCCGACGGTGGTGGGCGGGATTCTCGACTTGATGGCCCTTGCGGGGCCAGCGGTGGATTCGCCTTGGCCGAGGCACTCGCCTACAAGGTCGGCTACCGCGACGCGGACGCGGCCACAAGTTCAGCTTGGTAGAGGCGGGGATCGTCGGCCTGCCCACATGCAAGCTGCTCGCCATCAACGGCATGGAGGATTCCATCTTTCCGATCGAAGACAGTTTCATCGTGGCCCTGCAAGGCGACAGAAAATACCTTGTCGCGCGCGGCGACCGGGGTCATATGGGAGACCCTGCATCGATGAATCGAGGGCGCGATCGCGGGCAAACCGTGAGCGCCGGCGCGGTCATCGTCCAGGCCCCCGCCCCATGAGTCCGCCGGCACCAGTGCGACCCCTGCGGATCGCCGTCCTCGGCACCGGGAAGATCGGCAGCACGTTTGCCTTCCAGTTGGCACGTGCCGGGGGCCACGATGTCACCGTGATCGCACGGCCCGGGTCTGCCAGGCTGCGACACCTCGAACGCGACGGCGCTATCCTCGACGTCAGGGGCGAGCGGGCCAGCGTGACCGTCGCCAGCGCCTTGGACGAGCAGACGCCCTACGACCTGGTTATCGTGACGCTGCTGGCGCACCAGGCAGACGCGCAATTGCCTGCCCTCGCACGCAGTGCCGCCGGCTGCATCTTGTTCATGTTCAACACCTTCGATCCGGAGCAGCTGGAGCACGCGATCGGCGCCGGGCGATGCGCGTTCGGCATGCCGTTCGTTCAGGCGATGCTGACCGCCGACGGCAAGCTCAGAAGCACCATTGGTGCCGCCGGTCAGAAGACGCTCATCGGGCAGCAACGCTGGGTCGAGCTGTTCAGCGCGGCGGGCCTGCCCGCAGCGCTGGAGCGCGACATGATGCTGTGGTTGCGCTGCCACGCCCCGCTATGCGTGGCCTTCGAAAGCGTCTGCGTGGCCGGCGAGCGTCGCCGCGGCGGGGCATCATGGCGGGAGGCGGTCGTCCTGGCACGCGGGGTCCGCGCCTGCTACGGCCTGATCCGGCGCCTCGGATATCGTCCCTATCCAAGGTCGAAGCGGCTGCTCGCGCGAAGTCCAACAGCGGTGGTGGCGACGATGCTCTGGTCCGTGTCGCGCCTTCCCGCCTTTCGCGCGCTGTTGGCAACGGGCCAAGCGGAATGCGAGGCTTTGGTCGATGCCATGGTGGACGCCGCCGGCAGGGTCGATTCAACCACCGTCCTACACGAGATTCAGGCAATGAAGCCGACCTGACGAGCCGCGCCCCGAAGACAGCGCGGTGCCGCTGTGGCGCTCCTACCGCCATCCGTGTCAAGCGGTCTCCCGCGGCCGATTCTCGAGAAGGTCGATGCTTCTGCCTTGGGCAGCGCTTGTTTCGGCGGCTAGGCCCATTGCCACGGCGGCTACGCCGTCGTCTGCGGTTACGGCGACGGGGCCTCGTCCAGCGGCCGCGTTCAGGAAGGCGAGCAGCTGGAAGTAGGTGGCGCCGTGGTGGTGGCCCGCGGCGAGCACGGTTTCGTCCACTGCGACGGCCTGCCGGGACACCTGCTTCGGGCTGGTCAGTGCCCGCCGCGGACTGTGGGTTATGACCCCGCCGGGGATGCTCACCTCGAGCTTTGCCGCGTCCCCGATGGCGACCAGCATCTCCTGTTCTTCCGACCCCTCCGCAAACATGCATAGGTCGAGCATGGCCCGTGTGCCGCCCGCGAAATCGACGACCGTGTAGCTGTTGTCGATGATGTCGGGCACGGCGCCGTCGTAGCGTTCGTCGCGGTGATTCACGTCGGCCGCCGCCGAGCAGAACACCCGCACCGGCTCGTCACGCAGGATGAACCGCATCAGGTCGAAGAAGTGGCAGCATTTCTCCACCATGGTTCCGCCGGTGTTCCGGTTGAACCGGTTCCAGTCCGCAATCTTCGGCAGGAAGGGAAACCGATGCTCGGCGATCGACAGCCGTACCAGGCGGCCGGTTCGGCCGCCATGCACCTGTTCGATGAAGCGGCTGACCGGCGGCATGTAGCGGTATTCCATGCCCACCCAGAACACGCCGTCATGGGCGGCCGCGCGTGTGGCGACGTCGCGCGCATCGGCCAGCGTCGTGGCCAGCGGCTTTTCGCACAGGATGTGGATGCCCGTGCCGAACAGCGGCTCCAGCACGGTGCGATGCGTATAGTTCGGCGAGGCGACGATCACGGCATCCGGCCGCACCTGCGAGAGCATGGAGGGGACGTCGGTGAAGGCTTGGGCAGACCCGGCCCGGTCGCCCAGGGTGAAACGCGCCCAGTCGATCGAGTCGGTCCGCGGATCGACGAGAGCTACCACCTCGCAACCGTCCACCAGGCGCAAATTGCGTATGTGTTCCTGGGCCATCAGCCCGGTGCCGATCAATCCGAAACGCATGGGTGGGGTTACTCCGGTCCATCCTGCCGCGCCTTGCGCGGGGGTACGGCCCTACGTTAGCAGACGGCGCGCAACTTACAGCACGGACGCCATGACCCTGCCCTTGCCCCCTGGCACCCGCACGCTCGGACCATCCGGTATCGCGGCCTCGCCGCTGGCCTGGGGCATGTGGCGCTTCAAAGGCGACGACCCGCAACAGGCGGCATCCCTGGTCCACGCCGTGCTCGACTCCGGCATCACGCTGTTCGACACCGCCGACGTCTATGGCCCCGACAACAGCGAGCCGTTCGGGGCGGCCGAATCGCTGCTGGGCCGCGTGCTGCGTGCCGAGCCTGGCCTGCGCCGGCGCATGGTGCTGGCGACCAAGGGCGGGATCTCCCCGGGCGTGCCCTACGACTCGAGTCCCGCCTACCTGATCTCCGCCTGCGAGGCCTCGCTGCGCCGGCTCGGCACCGACTGCGTCGATCTCTACATGATCCACCGTCCGGACGTCCTGGCCCATCCGGAGGCGGTCGCCGGCGCGTTCGACCGGTTGCGCCAGGCCGGCAAGATCGCCAGCGCCGGGGTGTCCAACTACACGCCCTGGCAGACGGCAGCCCTGCAGGCTGCCATGCCTTTTCCGCTTGCCGCGACCCAGCCGGAGCTGTCGCCGCTGGCCATCGACGCGGTCGAGAACGGCGTGCTCGACCAGGCGATGCAGCAGGGCCTCGCCGTACTCGCCTGGTCGCCGCTCGGCGGCGGACGGCTGGGCACCGCCGCGACCGACCCGCGCACGCAGGCGGTGGTGGCCGCGCTGGACAGCGTGGCGGAACGCTGCGGCGTGCCGCGCACGGCGGCCGCGTATGCCTGGGTGATGGCGCACCCCGCGGGGCCGATCCCCATCGTCGGCTCGCAGTCCGAGGGGCGCATACGCGAGGCGGCGCAGGCGCTGGGGGTGGGAATGACACGCGCCGAGTGGTACGCGGTGTACGCCGCCGCACGCGGAGAGCCCCTGCCGTGACGGCACCCTGCGAAGTCGCCTGGTTTTCCGCCCTGTGCGACGACGATTACGAGTTCCTGGGCCAGCCCGACCCGCGTCTGCAATCCAGCTTCGACCATTGCCGGGACATCGTCCTGGGCGCCGAGACGGCCGGCCTGGACAGCATCCTGCTGCCCTCCGGCTACGCGCTGGGTATCGACACCATGGCCTTCGCAGCCGCGATGGCACCGCTGACCCGGCGCATCCACCTGCTGGCCGCGCTGCGGGTGGGCGAGATGTGGCTGCCCCAGCAGGCGCGCCAGTTGGCCACCATCGACCAGATGCTGGGCGGCCGGCTGCGGGTCAACATCATCTCCAGCGACTTGCCCGGCGAGACGCTGGACAGCGCACCCCGCTACCGGCGGACGCTGGAAGCCATGACGATCCTCCGCGACCTGCTGGACGGGCGGGAGGTCGATTTTCAGGGCGAGTTCTACCGGCTGAAGATCGCGCCCCCGCGGCTGCGCACCGTGCGCGGGCGGGCGCCGCTGTTCTATTTCGGCGGCCTGTCGGAGCCCGCCCGCGAGGTGGCAGCCCGGCAGGCCGACGTGTACCTGATGTGGCCCGACCGCATGGCAGCCGTGCAGGAGGTGGTGGCCGACCTCGCCGCGCGTGCGGCCGCCCATGGCCGCCGGCTGCGGTTCGGCTACCGTGTGCACGTCATCGTCCGGGAGACGGAGGCGGAGGCTCGCCGGGCGGCACAGCGGTTGCTGTCGCATCTGGACGACGCGGAAGGCGCGCGCATCCGGGCACGCTCGCTGGACAGCACGTCGCTCGGGGTCGGACGCCAGGCCGAGCTTCGCAGCACCGCCGACGACGAGGGCTATGCCGAGGCCAATTTGTGGACCGGCATCGGCCGCGCGCGATCGGGCTGCGGGGCGGCCATCGTGGGCGACCCCGGCCAGGTGCTGGCCAAGCTGAACGATTACCGGCAGGCGGGGATCGACGCCTTCATCCTTTCCGGGTACCCGCACATGGCCGAGTGCGATTTGTTCGCCCGGCATGTGCTTCCGCATCTGCAACACATGCCGCTTGACATGCCCTATTAGCTTAGTAGGAGTCGCCGGCGGGAGAACACCGTGCCTCGTGAAGAGCGCCAGGGGAGCAGCATGTGATGCGTCGATCGTCGATTTCGGTGGCCGTGCGGCTGCGCGGACGCCTGTTGCTGTCCGCAGCCGCAACGGCTCTCGCCCTGCCCGCCGCGGCCCAGCCCGGAGCGTCGCAGAGCGCGGCCCCGACCAGCCCGGCTACGGCGGCACCCGCCGGGACGGGATTGGAAAACATCGTGGTGACCGCGCGGCGGCGGTCCGAGCCGTTGCAGAAAGTGCCTGTCGCGGTCACCGTCCTCAGTGCCGCCACACTCAAGCGCGACAACCTGAACAGCGTGCAGGACATCCTGGCCCAGGTGCCGAGTGCGGACTTCCGCACCAGCTCCTCCAACAAGGACCGGACGATCTTCATCCGCGGCATCGGCACGATCTCCACGTCGCCGGGCGTGGAGCCGTCGGTATCCACCGTGCTGGACGACGTGGTGCTGTTGCGCGCGGGCCAATCCACCCTCGACCTGGCGGGCCTGGACCAGGTGGAGGTCCTGCGCGGCCCTCAAGGCACGCTGTTCGGAAAGAACGCATCGGCCGGCGTGGTCAACATCACCACGCACGAGCCGACCCGCGACTTTCACGCCTATGCCGACGTGGCCGGCTTTTCCGGCGGCGGCGAGTATCGGCTGGAAGGTGGGGTGTCGGGCACCTTGGCACCCAACCTCACGGCAACGACCTCGCTGCTGGCGGGCGGCTTCGGCGGCAACGTCTATAACGCCTATAACGGGAAAGAGGTGAACGGCTACATCCATGACGGGTTCAGGTCGAAGATCGAGTACCAACCCTCCGACGACCTGAAGATCAGGCTCGAGCTCGACTACCTCAAATCGCACGACACCGTGCCGAACGGCGTATTCTCAAGCACGTCGCAAACGGCCTTTCCCTCCGGCCTGGGGACGCAGAGCCCTCTGCTGCAGAGCGACCTTGCCGCTTCGGGCGTGGTCGCCGGCACCGGCAACACCACGATCAGCAACAACACCCCCAGCACCGCCAATGACGACAACGGTGGCATCTCGCTTCGCATCGACAAGCAGTTCGGCGGCTACACGCTGACCTCCATCACCGCCTACCGGCTCTGGCACAACACCCAGCACCAGGATTACGACCAGACGTCGGTACTGGCGCCGAAATACCCGCAGCTCGCCGATACCGGCTACCTGCTGTTCAACCAGTTCACGCAGGAGGCGCGGCTGGCGTCCCCTAAGGGCGGCTTCGTCGATTACCAGCTTGGCTTCTTCTACGCCCTGGCTGTCGATAGCGAGCAGTATGATCGCAGCATCCTGCGCCTGGTCGGTCCGGGGCAGGTCGGCAATGTCGGGCAGGCGCAGTACGGCACGGACGGCAACGACGTGGCGCTGTTCGGCGAGGCGAACTTCCACTTCACCGACCGTTTCCGCGGGGTGGCCGGCGTGCGCGTCGTGGGCGACACGCTCGACTACCAGAACGGCCGCATCTCCAACTCCGCCGTCTCCCTGACCGGTATCGCGCCCTCCTTCCACAGCAAGGGGGGGACGAACGTGATCTCCTACTCCGACCGGTTCGGGTTGCAATACGATCTCGATCCGCAGAGCATGGCCTATTTCACCTACTCCCGCGGGTACAAGGGGCCGGCCTACAACGTGTTCTTCAACCAGACGGCGTTGCAGACCAACGTGCTGAAACCGGAAACCTCCAACGCATACGAGATCGGTTTGAAGTCTCGCCTGCTGCACGACCGCGTGCAGGCGAACTTCGCGGGCTTCATCCAGGACTTCAGCGACTACCAGGCGAATTTCGCGTCCGATGTCGCCGGCGCGCTCGTGACGCGGCTGATCAACGCGGGGACGGTTTCGACCAAGGGTGTGGAGGGCGACCTGACGGCGCGGCCCGTCCACAACCTCGATCTGACCGGGCTGTTCGCCTATACCGAAGCCACCGTCGATCAGTTCGCCTGCCCGCCCAACGCTGCGACCAGCTGCAACATCAACGGCGAGCCGCTGCCGTTCGCGCCCCGGTGGAAGCTGGACGCCCGGGCACGCTACACCATCCCGGTCAACGACCGTTATAGCGTGGGACTGAACACCGATTTCAACTGGCAATCCTCCACGCAGTACCAGCTGACCGAGACGGCCAATACGGTGCAAAAGGCCTATGGCATCTGGAACGCCAGCATAGGGCTCGCCAACCTCGATCAGAACTGGCGCGTGACCGGGCTGGTGCGTAACCTGCTCGATACGCATTACGCATCCTACCTGGTGAACGGTAACCTCAACGGCGCGCTTGGCGGCACCGTGCGCTACGTACCGCGTGACGACAGCCGCTATTTCGGCGTGGAGCTGCACAAGGATTTCTGACACGTACGACCGGCAGCAGGGGCCGCGCGACGCGCAAAGCCGCGTTGCGTGGCTCCGATGGGTGTTCCTGGTCCTCACCTTCGCGGTGACGATGGTCGGCTATGCCGACAGGCAGGTGTTGGGGCTGCTGAAGCCGGTGCTCGACCAGCGGTTCGGCTGGACCGGCGCGGATTACGGCGCCATGACCACGGCGTTCCAGGTCGCAATAGCCGCGGCCCTGTTGGGCACCGGCTGGTTCATGGATCGCGTGGGCCTGCGCTGGGGCTTTGCCGCGGGGCTGGGCGGCTGGAGCATCGCGTCCATCCTGCACGCCGCCGCCCGCACGGTTCCGCAATTCATCGCCGCCCGCGCCGCCCTTGGCGTGTTCGAGGCGGTGGGAACGCCGGCCGGCATGAAGGCCGTCGCCACCTTCTTTCGCCCCCGCGAGCGCACGCTGGTGATCGGCATCGGCAACATGGCGCCGAACGTCGCGGCGATGCTGACCCCGCTGGCCGTGTCGGCGCTCTACATCCGCATCGGCTGGCAAGGCACGATCGTGACCTTGGGTGCGGCCGGGCTCCTATGCCTGGGCTTGTGGCTGGCCCTGCCGCTGGCGCGCATGACGGATGTGAGCGTGGACGCCACCCGGACGGTGCCGGCGCCGGCGGGCTCGGTGCTGCGGGACCGCGGGGTATGGACGCTGGCCGGTGCCAAGTTGCTGACCGACCAGGCGTGGTGGTTCATGCTGTTCTGGCTGCCGGACTTCTTCCACCGCCGCTTCCACCTCGACATGGGCGGGATCGGCCTGCCGGTCGCGGCGGTTTACGCCATGGCCGCCTTGGGCTCGCTGTCCGGCGGTGCGCTGCCGGCGGTGCTGTCGCGGTCCGGCATGGCCCTGGCATCGGCCCGCTGGGCCGCGATGGCCGTCTTTGCCGCCTGCGTCCTGCCGATCGCCTTCGTTCTCCATGTGCAGGGGCTCTGGCCGAGCGTCTTCGTTGTCGGCCTGGCATTGGCCGGCCATCAGGGTTTTGCGACCAACATCTTCGGCATAGCGGCGGCCGTTTTCCCAGCGACGCGGATCGGATCGGCCGTCGGGTTGGGGGCGTTTGCCGGCAATTGCGGCGGCGCCCTCAGCCTGTACATGGCGGGCCGGCTGCTGCCGGTGTTCGGCCTGCAGCCCAGCTTCTGGGGAGCAGCCGCGGGCTACCCCCTGGCCTGGCTGCTGCTGCGCTCGAACAGGGCGTTCCGGTAGCGGACCCGGTCGAGCTGGAAGCGGTCGAGCGCCCGTGTTGCCCGGCGTGCACCGGGGGACGCGGCCTTACCGGCTCCTGATTGCCGCGAGCAGCCGCCCCAGGGCCGCGCCCAACTCGCCATCCACCTCGGCCACCGGCTCGGCCGCCACCACGCGCCGCGGGGCGGGCACCCGCATCGGGGCCACCCCGTCCTGCACGAAGCGCAGCCGCTCCACCACGCGGCGGCCCGCATGGGTGTTGATACGTTCGATCAGGGTGCCGGAGACGTGCTGCAGCTCCATCGCCATCGGGCCGGAACAGGCGATCGTCAGCTGCGTGCCGGACAACCGGCGCGGCTCC
>CAXUGD010000096.1:0-10232 GCA_964250355.1 uncultured Acetobacteraceae bacterium
ATCTGGAACAGCGCCGTGCTGGGCGCGCGGTCGGTCACGTCGCGGTCGATGCCGGCCCAGAGGCGCTGGGCGGCGGCGGCATCGGTGGCGGCCAGGCGCAGCGCCTCCTGCATGCGCGCGTCGACCGCGGGGTCGCAAAACCCGCTCATGTTGATGGAAGCGTCCGAGCCGGGGCGGAAGTTGGCGCAGGAGAACATGACTTGGAGGAAATCGGAGGCGGCCGGGTAGTCCTGGTACCAGTTGGCCAGCCCGATCTGCACACGATTGGAAGAGTTCTCCATATACGTGTCGCGGATGTTGTAGGAGATGGCGTGCAGGCTGGCGTCGTAGCCGAGGTCAGTAAGCACGCTTTGCAGGTAGGTGCCGATGCTGCGCTCCACGTCGCGGTCCGAGCAGATCAGTGTCACGTGCGTGCCGGCCGTGCCGCTTTGCGCGACCAGGGCGCGGGCGCGGGCGAGATCCGGGGCGGTCCAGCGCAGGCCGGGGTTGGCGGTGAACGGGCAGTAGTCGGCGTGTCCGGGTAGGCCCGCCGGCAGGAGCTGGCACAGTGGCGTGCCCAGGGCCGGGCCGCCATACAGGTTAACGGCCACGCGGCGGTTGACTGCCAGTGCGAAGGCCTGGCGCGCACGCTGGTCATCGAACGGCCGCAAATGGTTGTTCATCATCACGTAGTAGTAGGCGAGCATCGGGTGGATATGGGCCAGGCTTGGATGACTGGCGCCGATCTCGGCCAGACGGTCTAGCGGCACCGGGTCGGCCATCCAGTCCAGCGTGCCGTTCTCGATGGCGCTGACCTCGCTTTCGGCCTGCAGGCCGTAGCGCACCTCGATGCGGTCGGCAAAACCGTCGGGCTGCGCCTCGGCGCTCCACACGCGAAAATAGGGGTTGCGGACCAGAAGGAGGCCGCGCACCGGGTTGTATTCGGCGACGCGGTATGGGCCGGTGGCGGCCGGCGGCGTGGTGCCCAGGTCGTGCGCCGGCGTGTCGGCAGGCAGAATGCTGGCGAAGGGCAGCGCGATTTTCTGGAGAAACTCGGCGTCTGGCCGGGTCAGGTGGATGCTGACCGTGCCAGCCGCCGGGTCGCCCAGGACGCCACCGGCCAGCATGCACGTGGCGGGCAGCTTCAGGCACGCATCCGCCCCGGCAATGACCGCGTACCAGCTACCGACATTGGGGCCCGAGACGCGGAACATGCGCCGGAACGAGGCGACCACGTCGGCCACCCCCAGCGCGCGCCCGTCGGAAAAGCGCACGCCGCGGCGTAGGTGGAAGACGTAGGTCCGCCCGCCATCGGTCACGTCCGGCATCGCCTCGGCCAGGTCGGGTACGAGTTCCAGCCCCGCCGAACCCTCTGCCTTGCGAAACGCCACAAGCCCGTCCTGCGTCACGTAGGAGAGCTGCCACATGTCGGTGGTGTAGCTGATCATGGGATCGATGGTACCGGCAGCCTGGTACGAGCCCAGCCGCAGCACGCCACCGCGGTGCTCGGCCGCCCGGGCCGGCACGCAGAGCAGCAGTGCGGTGAGAAGGCTGGAGAGCCAGGCCATCGCCCTGCCTTCACGGTCCGTGCCCCCCCGGCGCTGCGCGGTTGCGGCGGGGGGGGGAATGGAGTACCCGCGGGCTGCCATGGACGCGATTTCCGACCACATGCTGCCCCGGTTGGGCGCGGCCACGCTGGACCTCAGTTCCGACACCACGCGTGCCCGGCGCCACGGCATGGTCTGGGCGGATCTGGCCGGCGGCGCGCGGTTGTGGCGCCTGGCGCTGACGCTGGGCTGGCTGGACATCAAGCTCAAATACCGCGGTTCCTTGCTGGGGCCGTTCTGGCTGACGATCTCCACGGCCGTGATGGTCGCTGCCATGGGCGGCTTATACAGCGTTTTGTTCCACATGGACCTGCGGACCTACCTGCCGTTCCTGGCGCTGTCGCTGGTGCTGTGGAACGCCATGGGCGGCATGGTGGTAGAGGCGTGCACCACCTTCACCCAGGCAGAAGGCACGATACGCTCGATGCGCATGCCGTTTTTCGTACATGCCATGCGGGTGGTGGTGCGCAACTTCGTCTCGTTCCTGCACAACGTTCCGGTGATCGTGGCGGTGTTCGCCATCTTCGGCATCTGGCCAGGTTTCGGCGGGTTTGCCAGCCTGCCGGGCCTGGTGCTTTGGACGCTGGACGCGTTTGCCGCGTGCATGCTGCTGGGGCCGGTGTGTGCCCGGTTCCGCGACGTACCGCCTATCGTGGGCAGCGTGATGCAGATCGCGTTCTTCATCACCCCCATCGTCTGGCGGCCGGACCAGCTGGGCGCGCGCGGCTGGTGGTTGCCGTACAACCCCTTCGACGCGCTGCTAGAGGTGGTTCGCGCGCCCATGCTGGGCCAGGGACCCACACTGCAGGTGTGGGCGTTGGCTTGCGGCTACAGCCTCGCGTTCTGCGCCGTGGGGTGGCTGTTCTTCGCCCGCGTGCGCACGCGCATCGCCTACTGGATGTAGGCCCATGGCGCGTATCCGCATCGAGAACGTTTCGCTGGATTTCCCGCTGTACCATGGCAGCGCGCGCAGCCTGAAAAAGACGGTGTTCGCCGCGGCTTCCGGCCGGCTTGGGGAGGACAAGCGGCAGCGTGTGGTGGTGCAGGCCCTGCGCAACATCGACATCGAGCTGCGCTCCGGCGACCGGCTGGGCCTGGTGGGCACGAACGGTGCCGGCAAAACTACCCTGCTGCGCACGATTGCCGGCATATACGAGCCGGTGGTGGGCCGGGTGCGCGTGGATGGCAGCCTGAACGCGCTCCTCGACCCGATGCTGGGTATGAATGGCGAGCTGACCGGGCGCGAGAACATCATGCTGCGCGGCCTGTACAACGGCTTCGCGGCGGCGCAGATCAGGCTGCTGGAGCAGGACGTGCAGGCGTTTGCCGAGCTGGGCGAGTTTCTCGACCTGCCGGTGCGGTTCTACAGCTCGGGCATGGTAATCCGGCTTGGCTTCGCGCTGGCCACGGCCATACGGCCCGAAGTGCTGCTGATGGACGAGTGGTTTCTGGCGGGCGACGCCAGCTTCGTGGCCAAGGCGCGCGCCCGGTTGGAAAGCGTGGTGCGCGGGGCGGAGATTCTGGTGCTGTCCTCGCACATGGCCGGCGCCATCCGAGACTGGTGCACTCGCGTGATCTGGATGGATCACGGCCGCGTGCGCATGGACGGGCCTGCGGCGCAGGTTATGAGCTGTTACGAGCGGGGCACCGAGCCCACCCTGCAGGAACTGGAGGAGGCGGCCGCCCTGCCCCATTTCGAGCCGGACGCGAGCCAGGCCGCCTGACGTCCGCGCGACTTTTTCCGCTCGCCAGGCATCCCTCCGGGCCGCCCTCCGTTCTGTGGCGACACAGAAGGAGACAGCACCATGGTGGATACCAGCGGGATACGCGAACACATGGAGGTTATCGGCGCCGATGGCGGCCATATCGGCACCGTCGATAAGATAGAGGGCGAGCGCATCAAGCTGACCAAGACCGACCGGGGGTCGGGCGGGCAGCACCACTACGTGCCCGTCTCCCTGGTCGAAGAGGTGGATGCCGACGCCGTGCGCATGTCGTTCAAATCGGAGCTGGCCGAGCAGTTCTGGGAGAGCTGAGCGCCCGGCTTGACGGCACCCGCGCTGTTCCCCATACAGCGCGGGTCACGGCGGGCCTGCACCCGCCGCTTTACGCATTGAGTTGAGGGCCAACGATGTCTCGCCGCTGCCAGATGACGGGCAAGGGTGTGCTGAGCGGTAACAACGTCAGCCACGCCAACAACAAGACCCGCCGCCGCTACCTGCCGAACTTGCAGGAGACGTCCTTGCTGTCCGACGCGCTGGGCCAGCAGGTCCGCGTGAGGGTGAGCACGCGCGCGCTGCGCACGATCGAGCATAATGGCGGGCTGGACTCCTTTCTGCTCGGCACGCCGAACCGCGACCTGCCCGAGGAGGCACAGGCGATTAAGCGGCGCATTGCGCGCGCGGCCGCCAAGCGCGATCCGGCCGCCACCGCCTAGCAAGCCGTGGCGGGCGTGCCGCCACGCCCGTTAACCGGATGTTATCCTTCCGGTAGTTGAATGCCGCCCATGGAATTTCTCGCGTGGTCGATCGCACTGCTCTGCCTAATGGCGATTGCAGGTGTTGCGTGGTGGCGGGACCGTGTGCGCGGCAGCCGGGCGCAGTCTGCGGCGCAAGCTGCACAGGAAACGCATCAGGCGACGCTGCGCCTGTTGCGTTTGTCCGCCACCGACCAGCGCAACCTGGCCCTTACCCTGTTCGGCTATGCGGAAACGATGCGGTCCGCCGACCCCAGCCTGACCGGGCTGGCCCGCCGGCTGCTCGACATGGCCGAGGACCTGGCACAGCAGGTGGAGGCGCCGGACGCGCCGCGCTACCTGGTGCCGGAAGATTTGCCGGTCATGCCGATGGTGAAGTTTGCGGTCTCGCAGGTAGTGGCCCATCTAGGCCCCAGCCGGCGGGCCTGGCGCATCGACGCCGCGTTTGAACACGTGCGGCTGCTGGCCGACCGGCGGGCGTTGAACCAGGTGCTGGTCAACGTGCTGTCCAACGCGGCGGCCAGCACGCGCGACGGCGACTGGATCGAGCTGTCGGCCGAGCCGGGCGATGAGGGCTGGTCGATCGTCGTGCAGGACGAGGGGATCGGCCTGCCGGTCGCGCAGAGCGACACCCATCGGGAGGAGAGCCGCGGGATCGGGCTGCGGCTGACCCTGGCGCGCAGCCTGATGCTCGCCCATGGCGGCAGGCTGGCCGTGGAATCGGCCGCGCAGGTGGGCACCCGCGTGCGGTTGGTGCTGCCCCAGGCTTGCGTTCTGGACCACGCGGAGCTGGTAGCCGGCTAAGGTCGCGACCGTCTCGAAGCCTTGGGAATTTGCTCTCTGTCTTCAGTGACTCCGGCTGCGACGCATCGCTGCCCAAGCCTCATCTCCGGTGCGCGGTTCTGCGTTGCTCGCCACGCCCGCGATGATGGCGATGGCCGCACGCCTCGTGTAATGGTGTTCCCGGCCGTTCGCCGGCCGTGTGCTATGCAGGCCGTGTAAGCGTGACGGGGAGGCGCTGCACGGATGACGGTTACCATCACGGCGTTTGAGCGGTCGCCCGATGGCGGGCGGGGGTTGGCGCGTGACATGCGCGTCCGCTGGGCGCTGGAGGAGGTGGGCCAACCCTACGAGGTCCGTCTGCTCTCGTTCAGCGCGATGAAGGAGCCGCACCACCTGTCGCTTCATCCGTTCGGGCAGATCCCGACCTATGAGGAAGGCGATCTGGGCTTGTTCGAGACCGGGGCGATCGTGCTTCACATCGCCGAGCGGCATGCCGGCCTGTTGCCGGGCGATGCGGACGCCCGGGCGCGCGCCATCGCCTGGATGTTCGCAGCGCTCAGCACGATGGAGCCGCCGATCCTGGAACTCGGCAACGCGCGGCTCCTTGAGGGCGACAGGTCCTGGTCTGCGGAGCGCCTGCCTCTCGTTCGGGATCGGGTCCGCAGCCGGCTGGACCAGTTGTCCCGCCGCCTGGGCGATGCCGAGTGGCTTGACGGCACGTTCAGCGCGGGCGACCTCCTGATGGTCTCGGTGCTGTTCAGGCTGACAGTGTCGGGGATGCTGGACGGGTATGCAAACCTGTCGGCCTACGTGGCCGCGGCCAGGCGCGGCCTGCCTACAGACGCGCCTTCGACGCCCAGCTGGCGGTCAACGCGGGGGCAAGACGCTGATCAACCGCGCAACGCGGCGATCCAGGCGCGTACGCCGGCTGGCGTGCCGAATATCTCGGGAACCCGCAAGCCGATGCCGCCGGCTTGGCGCGCGGCGCACATGCCGTCCTCGTCGGTCACGTCGTCGCCCACGAATACCGGATGCCGTCCGGCAAAGGGTGGTTGGCTCATCAGGGCGCGTACGGCGGTGCCCTTGTCAGCGGCGGCGGGCCGAATCTCCCAGGCCATCTTGGCCGGCATCAGCACGTAGGCACCGGGCGCCTCGGCCAGGAGCGGTAGCAGGCCGTCATGCAGCGCCTGCCCGGCCTGCGGTGCCGCGCGGTAGTGCAGGACGAGGCCGTGGCTCTTGGCTTCCAGCATCGCGCCGGGATGCGCTGCGGCCAAAGCCGCGGCCGTGGCGAACCAGTGCCCCGGCGGTTTCGGCACGGAAAGATGCCGAGTCGGCTGTTCGGGTGCGTGGCGTATGTCGGTGCCGTGTTCGCCGGCGACCGCGAAGGGTACCGTGCCCAGCAACGCGTCCACCTGGGCCACAGGGCGGCCGGTAACGATGGCCAGGGCATCTCCGCAACGTGCCCGCAACGCCCGAAGACTGTCCGCCAGACCCGGCGGCACCACCACCTGGTCCGGTGCGGGCGCAATGTCGAGCAGGGTGCCGTCGAGATCGAGCAGAAACGCCGCATGCGCGAGCGGCGGCATTTCCGAGAGCGTGTTCATGGTGGCCGAACAGGGTTGCAGGCCTGCAGTTGCATCCTGCGCGCCGGTGCGGAGCCTTGCCAGAAGGCTCCGCACTGCGCCCCGATCAGTGTCCGGTGCTCAGATGGCCGGTAATGACCGCACCGGCGCTGGAGTTCGTCATGGTGAACGCGTTGCTGGCGTAGGCGCCGGTGAAATTCACCGTCTCCTCCAGCTGCGTGCCGGTGAACAGCTTTAACGTGTCGGTGTTGGCATTCCAGTTCATGTGGTCGATGCCGGACGCCAGGATTGTGTCTCCGGTGGAGAACCCGGTGACGGTGGTGTTGGCGAACATCCCGTGCGACAGCGCCAGGGTTTCATTGCCGCCGGTGAAGGCGATCGTCTGCAGGCTGATATGGCTGGAGTTGATGGCCAGCGTAGCGCCGCTGGCGATCTGGGCCTGACCCGCTCCGTTCAGCTGCCCGTTGAGCGTCAGCGTGCCGCCGATGGCCTGGATGGTGCCGTCGTCACAGATGCCGCCCGTGCCGTCGCTGCTGGGCAGGGCCGTCACCGTGCCGTTGCCGGACAGCGTGGCGCCCGCCTGGATCTTCAGCCCGGGTGCCGAGTCCTTCACCAGGATGGAGCCGCCGGCCAGCGTGACGCTGCTACCCTGGCCCACCTCGAAGGACTGCTCGCTGGTGAACACGCCGCCGGAGGCCACGGTCACATGCCCCCTGCCGCCGGCGCCCGGGCCCAGCTCCGGCGCTCCACCCAGGATGGCGTGGTTGCCGGCCGCGATCGTGCCGCCGTTGGACACCGTGACCTGGCCGACGCTGCCCGCATGCGCGCCGACGATGAAATCGGTTCCGGTCTTGACTACGCCGCTATCGGTCACCGTCAGGCTGCCCTGGCCGGCCGAGCCGACCCAGATGCCCTGCGTGTTGTTCCACACGGCGTGGTCGATGGTGATGCTACCGGAACTGCCCGCGTACAGGCCCATCTTTCCAACATTGGTGTTGAGCGTGGCGTGCGACGTGGCGTTGCCGTTGGCGATCATCACACCATTCTCCCGCACGCCGACGATCATGCCGCCGGCCGCGTTCAGTGTGGAAGTAGGCGAGAAGGTGGTGGTCGCACCGTTACAGATCATGAAGTTTGTGCAAGCGTTGGGCGACAGCGTGTTCAGCGTGCCGTTCACGGTGATCGCCTCCACGCCAAGCATCATGATGGAGCCCGCGGTGAAGCTGTTGTTCAGCGTCGCATTCATCGCGAACAGCGCAACGCTGCTGACGTTGGCAGCAGGAGCTGCATTGCCGGACCAGTTGGCAGGATCGGACCAGTTTCCGTTCTGGCCCAAGCCGGTATAGGTGGAAATCGTAGGCGTGGACGTGCTTGCCATTTTGCGAACCCATGTGTTTGTCGTTGCCGAGATCGCAGGATGACGCACGAGACTTGCCAGAGCGTTAAGTATTGTCTCGCAACTCGAAACAGTTCGACAGTTCTCGGAACGACGCCGATAGGTTCGCGACGTTGTTATTACGTTTTAAGAACTATATCCGGGTAGGTCCCGGTGCTCAGCTGCAGCCTGCGAGCTGGATGTCGTACACCGGATGCTCCACCATGCTGGCGGCCGGCTCGTTCTGCAGTATCCAGCCGTCGAAGGTCTGGGCATCTTCGCGGCTGTCGCTGACCGCCAGATGCGCCGCCGCGTCGGCCGGCAGGTCGGGCGGGCGTACGGCGCAGCCGCGCAGGGTGATCTGCAGGGTCTGCAACCGAACCGTCTCGCCCAGATGCAGGGTGAGCGAGCGCACCGTGGAATCAATCTTGTTCAGCACGCGCAGGGTGCCGGACTGCCTCGGCTGCCAGCTGTCGGGCGGGGAAAGCGAGGGCGGGGTGGCATCCTGGGCGCGGGCAGCACCGGCCGGCAATGCCGCCAGCAAGGCCAGGGCGGCCCATCGCATCACGGGCGAGGCGCCTTCAGGCCGGCCACGAGCTGGGCGATGAAGCTGCGCATGGCGGCCTCGTCCACGCCCATCAGAAGCGCGTCCTCGAAGGCGTCCTGCATCACGTGGCGCAGTTCGTCGTAGTTGTCGTTCAGGATCTCGAGCTTGTCCCGGCACGATACGGGCTGGCCATCGGGTTGTGGCCACACGGCAATCCCGCCGCTCATTTCCCCGTGGGGTCCGCCGGCTTGTCGTGGGCGGCAGGGCCGGCATCCTTGCCGGTGGAACCGAAGATGTATTTGCCGATCAGCGCCTCGAGGTTCACCGAACCCTGGGTGATGGTGACCGTGTCGCCGGGCTTCAGCTTGGCGTCCTCGCCACCGGTCGCCAGCGCCAGGTATTTGCCGCCGAGCAGACCGTCGCTGGCGATGGAGGCGCTGCTGTCGGTGGTGAGCTGCACGTCGCGCTGCACGTCGAACGTCACGTCGGCCTGGAACGTCTTGGGATCGAAGCGGATCGCCTCCACGCTGCCCACCTTGACTCCGGCGATGCGCACCTCGCCGCCGGTGGCCAGCCCGTCGGCATGGTCGAAACTGGCGTGCAGCGTGTAGCCGCTGGTGAAGCGCTGGCCGGTGTTGGCCAGCGCGTAAACCAGAAAGCCGCCCGCCACGAGCAGGACGGCAGCACCGGTGGCAACCTCGAAGGCGCTGTGACGGGCCATGGCCGTCAGCCTTCCGGTGTCCAGGCTTCGTAGTCGCCGGTGGTCACCGGGCGGTGGCCGCCCTTGTAGTCGTGGCCGGCCGGCCGGTAGCTGAGCGCGGTGCCGGTCAGGTTGGGCAGATGGGGCTTCTGCCACGCACGGTGCACGCCGGAAACGGGCGCATCGGTGGTGTAATGCAGCCAGGAATGCCACTCGGCAGGCACGGCGCTGGCCTCCTCGCGGCCGGCATACATCACCCAGCGGCGCAGGCGCATGCCCGCCGCACGCGGCTTGCGTTCCTGGTAATAGCGGTTGCCGTCGGCATCATGGCCGACGGGGACGCCGCGAAAGAACGTGAACAGGCGCGTGCCGATCGTCATGGCCGGGTTATAGGGTTTGGGCTGTGGCGCTGCAAACGGACGGCCGCGCGGCCCGGCTGGCGTCATCGATCCTACAGCGCTTTCCACAAGATGATGTGCCGAAAGGGTGTGTCGGCCGCAAAATCTATGTTCCCGAGTCGCTGCTTTCATGCTTACGTGGCTCGCATGAAAGCGATGCGGCTATGGCAGGGTGTCAGGATGCGGCAGGCGGCGGGGCAGGCCGACCCCGACCAGCCCGCACGCACGGTAACGCTGCCGGTCAGCTGGGAGGATGGTGCGGCCCATGCTCTGGCGGCGCTCGTGCCGGGCGAGGGTCCGGTCAGCCTGGCGGCGGCATCGTCCGTCTGGGTAACGCTGGGGGCGGCGCGCGCCCGGCAGGCCGGCCAGGACGAGGGGGTCGCCACCGGGTTGCAGGCGCTGCTGCTGCAGCGCCAGGCAGCGCCCAACGCCGCCATCTGGCGGGGCGAGACCGCGGTGCCGGGTTATCGGCTGAACCTGGCCGCGTTTCACAACCCCGATACCGGCTTCGACGTGGCCGGGTTCTGCCGGGCGGCCGGTTTGGCGGCGCAGGGGTGCCGGCTGCTGGCACCGGCCGCGCCCCGCTACGAGATCGGGCTGTCCGGGCTGGACGACCTGCTGGCCTGCCTGGGTCTCGCCTATGACAGCGAGGATGGGCGCGCGGTGGGTGCCTGCCTGGCGGCGGCGCTGCGCGGGCATGTGGAGCAGGTGCTGGAGGGCGACCAGTACAACTTGCTCGCCGCCGGTGCCGGCTGGCCGCCCCCGCCCGTATGCTGCGGCATCC
>CAXUGD010000097.1:0-10205 GCA_964250355.1 uncultured Acetobacteraceae bacterium
GCGCGGGCTAGCGGTGCCGCGGCGCTGGCCGGCGCCCGGCGGGCCAGCAGGCTCAAGCCCGGCTGAACGACGGATGCCATGCGAGCGCCCTCCTTTCGATCCAGCGTGCCAGGCTGTCGATCAGCTTGCCCAGCACGGCGTAGAGCAGGATACCCAGCACCACCACGTCGGTCTGCATGAACTCGCGCGCGTTCATCGTCATGAAACCGATGCCGGAGTTGCCGGCGATCGTTTCGGCAACGATCAGCGTCAGCCACATGATACCCAGCGCGTAGCGCACGCCCACCAGGATGGAGGGAAGCGCGCCGGGCAGGATCACCTGCCAGAACAGGGCTGGGCCGCGCAGGCCCTGGATGCGCGCCATCTCCAACAGGCCGGCATCGATGGTGCGGATGCCGTGATAGGTGTTGTAGTAGATCGGGAAGAACACACCCGCCGCGACCAGGAACACTTTCGCGCCCTCGCCGATGCCGAACCACACGATCACAAGCGGGATCAGCGCCAAATGCGGCACCATGCGCAGCATCTGCAGCGTGCCGTCGAACAGGTTCTCGGCCAGCCGGCTAACACCGCCGGCCAGGCCGAAGCAGAAACCCAGCGAGCCACCGATGGCAAAGCCGGTCGCCGCGCGCCCGGTGGAGACCAGCGCGTCTTGCGGCAGTTCGCCCGAGCGCAGCAGCGCCCAGCCAGCCATGAGCACGGCGGACGGCGCGGGCAGCTTGCGAGACGGCACCAGGCCGGAGGCACACAGCGCCTGCCACAGCAGCAGCAGCGCCAAGGGCACCAGCCACGGGACCGCCTTGGCCACCAGGGGCGCCGGCAGCCGCACCGACAGGCGCGGCAAAGGCGGCGCTGCGATGTCGCTCATGAAGCAGCGGCCAACACCGGCGGCCGCTCGTTGGCGATGATCTCGCCGAACGGACCGTTCAGCGCGACTTTGGCCTGCTGGCCGGCCGTGCCGTGCGACAGCGGCAGGCGGGGGAACAGCAGCTCGGCCACCCGATAGGCTTCCTCCAGATGCGGGTAGCCGGAGAGGATGAAGCTTTCCACGCCCAGGTCTCGGTATTCGAGCAGGCGTGCCGCCACCGTGTCCGGGTCACCCACCAGCGCCGTGCCGGCACCGCCGCGCACCAGACCCACGCCGGCCCATAGATCGGGGCTGATCTCCAGCTTGGCGCGATTGCCGCCGTGCAGCGCCGCCATGCGCTGCTGGCCCACGCTGTCGTAACGCGCGAACACCTTCTGCGCGTCGGCGATCACGCGGTCGTCCACGTAGCGGATCAGATCGTGGGCGGCATCCCACGCCGCCGCGCGAGTTTCGCGCACCACGATGTGCAGGCGCAGGCCAAAGCGGAACGTGCGGCCACGGCGCTCCGCCGCCTCACGCGCGATACGTATCTTCTCGGCCACGTCGGCCGGCGGCTCGCCCCAGGTGAGATAGACGTCGCACTGCTCCGCCGCGACCTCTATGCCGGCTGCCGACGAGCCGCCGAACCACAGCGGCGGGTAGGGTTGCTGCACCGGAAGGAAGGCCAGCCGCGCATCCTCTACATGGATGTGCTTGCCTTGGAAGTTGACCGCCTCGCCGGACATCACCCGGCGCCACACCTGCAGGAACTCGTCGGTCAGCCCGTAGCGCTCGTCATGGGACAGCCATTGGCCATCGCCCTTCAGCTCTACAGGGTCGCCACCGGTCACCACGTTGATCAGCAGCCGGCCACCGGTCGCCCGGTCCAGGGCGGCGGCCATGCGCGCGCCCAGCACCGGCGACATGATGCCGGGCCGCAGCGCGATCAGGAACCGCAACTGCTTGGTGAACGGCGCCACGCTCGATCCCACCACCCAGCTATCCTCGCAGGACCGGCCGGTGGGCAGCAGCATGCCCCAGTAGCCGAGCTGGTCGGCGGCTTCGGCCACCTGACGCATGTAGTCGAAGGTCAGCGCCCGCCCGCCGGTGGCCGAAGCCAGGTAGCGTCCGTCGCCATGCGTGGGCAGGAACCAGAGAAGCTGCATGTCAGGGGTGGCCTTCAGGAGTCGATCATCACAAAAGTCAGAACGGGGTGGGTGGTTCGGCATCCTTGATGTCGATCTTTGAGGGAATCAGCCGCAGGGCGGCGAAGGTGTTGGCAATGTCCTGTTGCCCAGCCATCACGCGGGCGTCGATAGGTTGCACCCCCATCGGCAGGCGGCCGACCGCAAGCTGCACGGCAGCCGGTTCCATGCCCATGGCGGGCGCCAGCAACTGCACCACCTCGCTGCGATGCGTAGCACCGTAGGCCTCGGCCTCCTTCAAGTCGGCCAGCACGGCGCGTATGATGTCCCGGTTGGCGGCTGCGTAGCTGCGGGTGGCGAAAAAAAACTGCCGGTTTTCGTCGATCACGCGGCCATCCGGACCCACGCCGTCGGACACGGTGCGCGTTTTCAGCGCCGTCTGCGCCGCCGCGTAATAGGGGTCCCAGATGGCCCAGGCGTCCACGCTGCCGTTCTCGAAGGCTGGCCGCGCATCCGAAGGCTTGAGGAACACCGACTGCACATCGCCCGGTTTCAGGCCGCCGGCGGCCAGCACGCGGACCAGCAGGTTGTGAACGTTTGATCCCTTGTTCAGCGCGATCCGCTTGCCGCGCAGGTCGGCGATGCTGTGTATTGGCGAGTTGGCCGGCACGATCACGGCCTCACCATGCGGGGTAGCCGGCTCCACACCGACATAGACGAGCGGCACGCCGGCTGCCTGGCCGAAGATCGGCGGCGCGTCGCCCGCCGTGCCGAAATCGATGCTGTCGGCCCCCATTGCCTCCAGCAGCGCCGGCCCACCCAGAAACTCCGTCCAGCTGATGGTGACGTGCAGCGGCGCCAGACGCTTCTCGAGGGTGCCCCGCGCCTTCTCGAACACCAAGGTGCCGTATTTCTGGTAGCCGATGCGCAGCACGCGGTCTTGCGCCGCAGCATTTCCAGCCACGGCCAACAGCGCCACCACTAACCACGCCGATCGCGTGTAGAATTTCACGTGTCGTGCTCCAAGTTTGAAGCATACTACTTACATATGAAATATGAAATCAAGCGTGATGTCGGCATGGAACACCTCGACGAGATGACACCTCGGAATGCGCGCTGCAGGCCTCCAAAGCCTTCGTCCAATCCGGCCCGCGCTCAATAATCAAAAGTATAAGACATTCGCGGATCAGTTTCCCTCGAGCAAATGGTAGTGTCAGGCAAATAGCGAAAGCACGCCGGACCCGCTATCCGAACTGCTGCTGTCCGAGGTGGGGTCCAGAATGGTCAACACGGAGTCTCCCGTAGTGTCGGTTCCGTCCGAGTAGAGCGCGGCGATGCTGCCGGCAGCCGGCTCATCACTGGCCGCCGATTGTTGGGCGACCAGATACTGCTCGGCCATGCGCTTGACGTCGGCGGGGTTCTGGAGCGATGACACGTCAAGTTTGTTCTTCAGAATGGTCGTCTGCTGGTCGAAATCGAGTTCTTCGAAGTTCTGCAGAGGCAAGCCCAACGAAGTGACCGCAACCGCAAGCAGGCCGGCATCGGCCTGGACAGCGGCATCGCTCTTGAGCGAGGGCGCCTCGCGCGTGAAGTAGAGCGCATTCGCCAACCCTGGCGCCTGCTTGTCGGCAGCCTGCTCAAAAACATTCGTCGTGAACGAGGCAACAACTTGCGCACGGGAAGAGGCGGTCGCGAAAGGCGGTGTCTTCCAATTGGAGAGTGCCTGGGCGAAAAGCTGGTACTTGGCGTCGCCCAAAGTATGGGCGAGTGAGCTCGGCGACTTCGGGTCCTGCGTCATGAGCTTGCGCAGGATCGCCGTGTCGTTGATCTTGTCTTGCAGGCCAAACGCGCCGAGCACAAGGCTGAGTGCCTTGTAGTTCTTGAGCAGCGCGTCGGGCGAAGCGATACTTGCCGCGTTATTTTGAAAATACGAGATAAGCGCGCTTGCCTGCGGATCCTTTGCCACCTCGGCCTTCGCATACTTGGCCTCGCCCGCGGCGTAGGTGCTGTAGAGAGATAGGGAAGATAATCCAGTGGCTCCGCTCATAGACGCCTCGTGGGAATGGGTGTTGCGCACATTTCGACGACAACCGACTTTTCCAATTTAGCGCGCCACCTCTAAACGAAGCCTTAATCATTCGGGCGTAACTTGGGCTGGTCGAAAACCGGATCGGGAAAAACCCAAATGTCTTTGTTCTCCGTCAACACCAACCTCGGCGCACTCGCAGCTTTGCAGGCGCTCAACACGAACCAGCAGGCGCTCAGCGCCACACAGAACGAGGTCTCGACCGGCAAGAAGGTCGATAGCGCCTCGGACAACCCTGCGATCTACTCCATCTCCAACACGATCAACTCCAACATTGCCGGGCTTTCCGCGGTGTCGGATTCCCTGAACTTCGGTGCACAGATCGTGGCCACCGCAAGCAGCGCGGTCACACAGGTCAGCAGCGTCTTGGCCAACCTGCAACAGACCGTCACTAATTCCGCACAGAGCGGACTGGACCTGAACACGCTGCAAGGTCTGGTGACCAACGACCTGAAGCTCATCAACCAATATGCCACCCAGTCCACGTTTACCGGCGTCAACCTGCTGACGACGCAGGGAGACGGCGCCACCCAGAACACGCTGAACGTGGTGCAGGGTCTGGATGGCTCGGTTTTGAGCGTTGCCAACCAGGCAACCGCGCAAAGCGCCTCGAACGTAACCTTGACGGACGCTCTCGGCATTACCGGATTGAGCGTGCTGGCAGGTGGTACAACCGGGATCGGCGTAGCGTTTAACAGCAGCCTGACCGTGGGCAAGTTTGCCCCGGCTTCAACCGTTGGCGGGCAGACCGCCGTTGCCACAACGGACGCGGCCTTTCAGTTGAACACGGGTTCCGGTGCGACTGCGCACACCTACTCCTTTGAGTTCACCGATGATGGCGCCACCACCACCATCCCGCTACAGACCCAGCAAAACGCGAGCACGACCATCATTGCGGTGCACATCAACAGCACCACGGAATCCACCGACCAGATCGTTGGGGCCCTGGTGAACTCGGTCCGGAACAATGGCTTTGGCGTAGTGCAAAACACGGATGGCTCCCTGAACGTGACCGGGTCCAACGTGACTTCGGGCCAGTTTGGAACGGTTTCGGCCGGAGCATTCACCTCTTCCGGAACGTCGGGCGTCAACTTCTCGACTTTAACTGGATCGACGGCACTGGTTTCAGCCGTTCAGTCGGCGGTGATTTCGGCCAACACCATAGCCGCCAACCTCGGTGCTGCCACACAGCAGATCACCGGTATCCAGAACTTCACCACCTCGCTCAGCTCGGCGCTGACCGCCGGCGTGGGCGCACTCACCGATGCCGACCTAGCCGCAGAAAGTGCAAGGCTGACATCGTTGCAGACCAAGCAGCAGCTTGCCACGCAGTCGCTATCGATTGCCAACAAGCAGCCGCAATCGCTGCTCAGTCTGTTCCAGCAGTAAACAAGTAACGAGGTGCAGCCTGCACGAGGCGAGCAGGCTGCACTTTCACCACGTCAGGGGAGGTAGCCATATATACTCCGGCATTGCAATACCAACGCACGAGCGAGGCAAGCATTTCGGGTCGCGATACCGAGTGCGCGGCGTTCAACCTGATAAACCGCGAGTTGGCGTCCTGCACGGAAGGACCGGCACGCGTACGCGCCCTGGGTCGCAACCACGCATTGTGGTCCATACTTGTCAAAGACCTTGCGCTAGCGGAAAACCTGCTTCCCGACGCACTGAAAACCGAGCTGATCGGCCTGGGGCTTTGGTCGATGCGCTACAGCACGCTGGCCATGGCAAAAACGCTCTCCGCCGATCCCCTGATCGAGGTCAACCGCAACGTGGTTGACGGGCTGCTCGCCCAGTCCGCCATTGGCGGACAACGGGCAGAAACGATGCTCAAGGCGTCCTTGTCGGTATAGAGCAGTCTATGCATGCTGGAACAGTCGAGATGGTCGAACTGCTCGTTCAGACATACCCTTGAAGCGCGCTGACCGTTTACCGTCAGCCTGAACGCGCACTACCGTCGAGTTGGCCGAGCTCGCGTGCCAAGTCGACGCTCGCCTCCAACGTGGCTGGCGCCAGCACCATCCGCGTTGCGATACCTTGCGGCCAAAAAATGGCGTGCCGGCAAGTCGCCCGGCTCGCCGTGAGGTTACGCTCATCGCACTGGCAGCAGCCCTGGGCGAAACAGCGATCTGGCATTGCCGCCCAGCACTTTCACCAGGACGTCGTCGGGCAGACCCAGGGTTTTGAAATCGGTAACGCTCTGGCGCATTGGGCGGAAGGGGAACGATGAGCCGAACAGAAGCTGATCGCGCAGAAAACCCGTGGCAGCCTCCGCGTAGCGTCGGCCGCCCGGTGCGAACAGGTACATATCGGGCGAGATAAAGACGTTCTCATGGCGGAACGCCACGCCGATCATGGAGTCGATGTTGGGATAGCAGCCATGGCACACCACGAGCGGCAGCTTGGGGAACGCGCGGGCTACCGAGTCGATGGCCAGGGGGTCGTTATAGGCCAGGTCGGGCGTCGTCGGGCCAGACATGATAAAGGCTGGCACGCCGAGCGACAGGCAAGTCTCGTAGAGCGGCATTAGCCTGTCGTCGTCGGCGCGCAGGGGCGTCTCGTAGAAGCCGGCATCGAAATTCACGGCGGCCAGCCCGAGCACCTTCACCGCACGCTCGGCCTCGGCCACCGCGGCCGCGCGGCCGAGCGCCACCGGATCCACCGAAGCCACGCCTACCAGCCGTCCCCTCGACTCCGCGGCCAGGGCCGCTACGGTGTCGTTCTCGATGCGTACCGTCGGCGTACTTCGGCCGACGGTGATGCCGAGGTCGATACCTGCCTCATCCATCCCCGCCAACACCTGGGCCAGGGTGGCATAACGGGCGAAATGGTCTGGGTCGGCCGCGCCCACGCGGCGGTTCACCCAGCGCACCAGCTCGTGCTCCGCCGTGCCCGGCCGTGCCCCGAAGAAAGGGTGAAGAAAAGGCGGCCGAAGCCGCATATCGATGACCGGGGGCGGCAAGTCGCTCATGCGGGATTCCAGACGAGATAGCCGGGTCGGCGGCCTGCTGCCCCGGCCACCCCTTTTATCGAAGGTCGGCCTGTTTCGGCCAGGGGGCGTGCTGCATCGAGACGCCGGCGGTCCCCGGCCTATCGATGGCTGGGCGCGCGTCCAGGAAACGGTGGTAGCGACTTCACTCAGAGGATAGAAGGCTGCCGGGCCGTGCCGGTCAGGTCGGCGCCCACATCGCCTCACCCCCGATGCCTGTGAAAGTGGATCTTGAGCGCACGTCCCCATACGGTTGCCATTGTCGGCGGCGGGTTCTCCGGCGCGGTGTTTGGGCTGAAGCTGCATCTGGCCCAGCCCGACTGGCGCATCGTGATCATAGAGCCGAACAAACAGCTGGGTCAGGGCCTTGCCTATGGCGCGTGTGGTCCACAGCACTTGCTGAACGTGCCGGTCAGCCGGATGGAGATCGGCTTGCAGCCGAGTTTCGCTACCTGGTTGGAGCAGCACCGCAGCGAGATGGCCGAATCGCTGGTGGAAAGCGGGCTCGACGTGCACGGCGCCTATGTGCCGCGCCGCCTGTTCGGCGACTACCTCAGGGAACGGATCGGGGAACACCTGAACACCCGCGCCGTCACGGGCCTAACCACGTTGCGCGGCGAGGTCGTGAGGATGCTGCGCCAGGATCAGGGCGTTCTGCTGACAGACGGGCGCGAGTTGCAGGCCGATGCCGTGGTGCTCGCCATGGGCAATCTGTCGCCGCGCCCGCCCGGCGGTCCCGACCGTTGGTTATACGATACGGGATTCTTCGTTGCCGATCCCTGGGCCAAGGACGTGTTCGGCGACGTCGATCGCGACGAGCCGCTGCTGCTTATCGGTGCCGGGCTGACGATGGTCGATATCACGTTGCGCCTGGCGGCCAACGGCCATCGAGGCCCTATGCTGGCGGTGTCGCGCCGCGGCCTGCAGCCACGCCGACACGAAGCCGGGGGCGCATGGTCGGAGTTCCTTACCCAGCACGGTGCCGCCTCGCCCCGCGCGCTCACGCGCATTGTCCGCCATCAGGTGCGGCAGGCGATGTCCCAGGGCGTGCCCTGGCAACGCGTGTTCGATGCTGCCCGGCCGGCCGTTCCGGGCATCTGGCACGGCTGGAGCGACGCGAGCCGCCGCCAGTTCGTGCGCCACCTCCGGGTTTACTGGGACATCCATCGCCATCGCATGGCGCCCCGTATCGACGACGCGCTGCAACGCATGCTGAGGGGCGGCGCGCTGGAGATCGCAGCCGGGCGCGTCGCGGGCTACACGCCGGCAGGTGGCATGGTCGATGTGCGCTTGCGTCTGCGCGGCGGCACCGATCGCCTGTTCCGTGCCGGCCGTGTCGTCAACTGCACCGGGCCGGGCACCGGCTTCGACAAAATCGCGATCCCCCTCATTGCGGACTTGCGTGAACGCCGGCTGGCGGTTGCCGACAGTCTCGGCGTGGGCCTGCTCACGCAGGATTGCGCGGTCGTGGACGGAGACAGTACGCCCTCGCGCTGGCTGTTCGCCCTGGGGCCACTCACGCGCCCGAACTGGTGGGAAATCACGGCCGTGCCCGAAATCAACCTGCAGATCGACCGGCTGGTGGCGCACCTGTCCCGCTCCACCCAAAGCGTGCCGCTGACGCCCGCCGATTTTATGGGCATCGGCGAGGGCATCTGACCTTTTTCAGGACCGGACACTCGTAACGCTCTGGAGATCGCCTGTGCAGACCGTGTCAGACGGGCTCGGCCATCCGGTAGCCCACGCCGGGCTCCGTGGCGATGAGTTGGCCGGCAGCGCCCAGCTTCTGACGAAGCTGGCCGATATAGACGCGCAGGTACTGCACGTCCTCCGTATGCGCGGGGCCCCAGACGGCGGTCAGCATCTGCCGGTGGGTCAGCACGCGGCCCGGGCTGCGGGCCAGCAGAACCAGCAGCGCCCACTCGCGCGGGCTGAGCGCCAGCACGTCGGTGCCCACCACGGCACGGCGGCGTGCCAGGTCCACCTCCAGGCCGGGCAGGCGGATCACCTCCGGCACGTCGTCCTGCACGCGGCGGTGGCGAAGCGCGGTGCGTATGCGGGCCAGCAGCTCGCCCACGCCGAACGGCTTTTCCACGTAGTCGTCCGCCCCGCCATCCAGGGCGGCGATCTTGTCGGCCTCGCGGTCGCGCGCCGACAGCACAATCACCGGAACCGTGCTGAAGCCGCGCAGCCGCGCTAGCACAAGCTGGCCGTCTAGGTCGGGCAGGCCCAGATCCAGCAGCACGGCATCCGGCGCGCGGGAGGCGGCCAGGCGCAATCCTTCCGCCGCAGTATCGGCGCGCTCCACCGCGTAACCCGCCGCCTCCAGCGCCGGCCGGAGGAACCGGTGCATCTGCGGCTCGTCATCGACCACCAGGATGCGCGCCGCCGGCCCGCTCATGACGGCTCCCGCGCGGGAACGGTCGCCTGCGGCAGGCGCAGCGTGATCACCGCGCCAGGCAGCCCGTCGCGCGGCGAATCCGGGCTGGGGCTGGCGGCCTCTATGCTACCGCCCATGGCCTCGATCAGCCCGCGGGCGATCGCCAACCCCAGGCCGGTGCCCGGTGCCGTCCGGTCGCCCCGGCTTACACGAAAGAAACTGTCGAACACGTGGGGCAGATCCTCACGCGGTATGCCGACACCCCCGTCGGCGACCGACAACCGCATTTGGCCGCGCTCGGCCCGCGCTTGCACGCGCACCACCGATCCGGCCGGCGCGTATTTTACCGCGTTGTCGAGGATGTTGAAGACGACCTGTTCCAGCAAGACGGAATCGGCCAGGGCGCCCAGGGTTTCGGGCGAGACCCCGACGGCCACGTGGGGCGCGCCCGGCAGGCGCGAGACGGCCGCCTCGACCACCCCGGCCAGCGATACGGCCGTCAGCCTGGGGAGCACCTGCCCGCTCTCCAGCCGAGTCAGCTCGGTGATGTTGTGCAGAAAGCGGGCCATGCGGGCCACATCCTCCTCGATGCTGGCCAGCAGGTCGGCCCGAACCTCCGGTTTCAGCCCGTCCCACGCGGTGCGCAGCGTGCCGGCCGCGCCCTGGATACCGGCCAGCGGCGTGCGCAGGTCGTGGCCCAGCGAGGCCAGCAGGGCGGTGCGCAGGCGCTGGGTGTCCTGCATGGCGGCGGTCTGCGC
>CAXUGD010000098.1:0-9987 GCA_964250355.1 uncultured Acetobacteraceae bacterium
CCGCCGTCCATCTCACAGCGGCAGTGTGCTACTGGTTATGAGTCTGGAGCCTAGTGACACCACGGCTGCCAAGCCAAAACAGCTTGCCAGGGCCAGCATGACCACAACGGTGCGTGGCTTCATGCCGTCACCACGGCCGTAAATCCCGTGGCACCCGATAGCGTTCCGCTGAACACCTTTTGGCTGCGATAGATCGTCATGCTTTTCAATGAACAGGTGACGTCAATGGGCAGGCTGGCGATGAGATCGGTTTTGGTGCCGGCGTTTGTTGCATCGCCGAACCTGGTGCCCTGGTGGGAAAGCCGCCGCGCCACTGCTACCGGCACCGAAGTTGCGGAGCAGCACCGATCAGCTGAACGGCGGTACGGGCACGCGGTCGCCGGGTTTCAGGTTTGGTAGGTGGTCGCGGATGGCTTTGTAGTGCGGGTTGTCGGGGGTGTAGCGCGATACCGCTTCGCCGACTGCGTCGGGGCCGGTGGCGCGCAGGCGGAGGATGATGGTGCCGTCCGGCTCCATGGTGGCCTCGCCGATGCTGGCTGGGGCGGGCGCTTGGCCGGTGGTGTCGCTCATTGGAACTCCATGGTGTGCGGGGGCCGTGGCAAGCAGGGCGGCCGTCAGCGGGATGTAGAACGGCATTCTTGTGCTCCGTCAGCCTGTGGCGATCGGGTTGTCGCGCCAATATTTGTGCAGATGCGGCGTGCTCTCGGCCGAGAACGGGTCGTCCGCGTAGAAACGGGCGCAGCTCTCGGCGAACGTCTCCTCCGGTCCGGCGGGATCGGGTTGGGTTTCGTAGGGGGCGAGCGCGCCCTTGTCCGGGTTCCGTGCATCGGTGAACGGTTTGGTGGTCGAGACGTGCGGGCTGGCCGCGTAATCCACGCCGTGCGCGCTCTCGTGGATTACCAGGTTGACGGAGCCGTGGCCCTCGCCTGTTTTCGGCACGTGAGGATTGCCGGTGTCTTGCCCGACCGTTGCGATCACGACTTCTTTTGATTGGGGGCGTTGCAGGCCCGGCACGCTGTCCCAGGTCATGCCCTCGGGCCAGCCGCGGGGTTTTACGCCTTTCAGGTCGGTCAGGTAGTCGGTGACCGAGCCGCGGCAAACCTTTACCTTGGTCCCGTTCTTCTCCAGCGCGTCGAGCAGGCCTTTCGGCATCTTGGCGAGTTGGTCGACAACCAGTTTCGTATCGGCCTCGGTACCGTGGCCGGCGGTGGCGGTAACTTTGTCCGCCACCAGCTTGCGCTGCGCTACCTCCTCAGGCGTGGGCGGGCGGGGCGCGCGCTGCTTGTCGAACTCGGCCTTTACCTGTTGGGCAAGCCCGCTCAGACCCTTGGCGGCCTCAGCGCTTTTTCCAGCGGCGGCCTGCTGTTCCAGGGAGGCCAGGGCGGTGCCGAAACCGGAGGCTGCGGGCGATCCCAGAACGGTGAGGGATGCGACCTGCTTTGCCACCGCCGAGCGCTGCGCGGCAACTGCCGCCCAGGGATCGCTACCCTGCGCCGGAGGTGGGGGGTGTGCTGCGGCGGGCGGAGCGGGAGCCGTTGCACGTTTGGCGGGGTCCTTGGGGCCGCCGGGTTCGTAGTCGCGGGGGTCCACGCCGAACGTGTCGAACATCCACTGGTCGTATTTGTTGCGTGGTTTTGCGGCCGGATCGTCCATCGTGTTCTCCGTCGGGGCGGAGCATGGCGTCGGGGCCGGCGGGCGATCAAGGCGGCTAGCCTACCCGGTTGTCCACCAGTTCCTGCACCACGGCGGGGTCGGCCAGGGTGGAGGTGTCGCCCAGGCCGTCGGTTTCGTTGGCGGCGATCTTGCGGAGGATGCGGCGCATGATCTTGCCGCTGCGGGTCTTTGGGAGGCCGGGGGCCCATTGGATGGCGTCCGGCGCGGCGATGGGGCCGATCTCGCGGCGGACCCAGGCGACCAGTTCGCGGCGCAGCGCGTCGGTGGGTTCCACGCCGTCCTTCAGCGTGACGTAGGCGTAGATGCCCTGGCCCTTGACGTCGTGCGGGAAGCCCACGACGGCGGCTTCAGCAACCTGGTGGTTGGCGACGAGGGCGGATTCCACCTCGGCGGTGCCCATGCGGTGGCCGCTGACGTTGATCACGTCGTCCACGCGGCCGGTGATCCACCAGTAGCCGTCCGCGTCGCGGCGGGCGCCGTCGCCGGTGAAGTATTTGCCGGGGTAGGTGGAGAAGTAGGTCTGCACGAAGCGCTCGTGGTCGCCGAACACGGTGCGCATCTGGCCGGGCCAGCTGTCGGCGATGCAGAGGTTACCCTCGGTGGCGCCCTCCAGCTCGGTGCCCTCGGCATCGACCAGGACGGGGCGGATGCCGGGGAGCGGGAAGGTGGCCGAGCCGGGTTTGAGCGCCACGGCGCCGGGGAGCGGGGCGATCAGGATGCCGCCGGTCTCGGTCTGCCACCAGGTGTCCACGATCGGGCAGCGTTCGTCGCCCACCGTGCGGTAGTACCAGAGCCAGGCTTCCGGGTTGATGGGCTCGCCCACGCTGCCCAGGATGCGCAGGGAGCGGCGGCTGGTTCGCTTCACCGGCGCGTCGCCCTCGCGCATCAGGGCGCGGATGGCGGTGGGCGCGGTGTAGAAGATGTTGACCGCGTGCTTGTCGATCACGTCCCAGAAGCGGCTGCTGCTGGGGTAGGTGGGCACGCCCTCGAACATCAGCGTGGTGGCGCCGTTGGCGAGCGGGCCATAGACGATGTAGGTGTGGCCGGTGACCCAGCCCACGTCGGCGGTGCACCAGTAGGTCTCGCCGGGGCGGTAGTCGAACACCAGCTCGTGGGTGAAGCTGGCCCAGACCATGTAGCCGCCGGTGGTGTGTAGCACGCCCTTGGGCTTGCCGGTGCTGCCGCTGGTGTAGAGGATGAACAGCGGGTCTTCGGCGGCCATCTCTTCCGGCGGGCAGTCGGGCGAGGCGGTGCTGCAGATCTCGGCGTAGGCGTGGTCGCGGCCGGGCTGCATGGGGACGGCGCTGCCGGTGACGGGGACGACCACCACGTGCTGCACGGTGGGGCACTGGGCCAGGGCGGCATCGGCGTTGGTCTTGAGCGGCACGGTGCGGCCGCCGCGGCGGCCCTCGTCGGCGGTGATCAGCAGGGTGCTGCCGCAATCGGCGATGCGGTTGGCGAGGCTGTCGGGCGAGAAGCCGCCGAACACGACGGAGTGGATGGCGCCGATGCGCGCGCAGGCCAGCATGGCGATGGCGGCTTCGGGCACCATGGGCAGGTAGATGGAGATGCGGTCGCCGCGTTTGGCGCCGAGAGTTTTGAGCGCGTTGGCGAGGCGGCAGACGCGTTCGTGCAGGTCGCGGTAGGTGATCCTGGCCGAACTGTTGGGGTCGTCGCCTTCCCAAACGATGGCGACCTGGTCGGCGCGCGTGGCCAGGTGGCGGTCGAGGCAGGTGGCCGACGCGTTCAGCGTTCCGTCCTCGAACCACTTGATGCTGACGTCGCCTTCGAAGCTGGTGTTCTTGACGGTTTGCGGGAAGCGCATCCAGTCCACGCGGCGCGCCTCGTTGGCCCAGAAGCTGCCGGGGTCGGTGGCGGCGTGGTTGGCCATCAGCCGGAGCTGGCGGGCGTTGACGTGGGCGGAGGCGGCGAGGTCTGGCTTGATGTGGAACAGCAGGTCTTCGGACATTGGGCGCTCCCTGGGTTTTATTGGCCCTGTGCCGGGCTTTGTCTTGGCAGAGGCTGCATTTCGTCCACCCTCTGCGTGAGGTCGCCCAGCTGACTCTGCAACGTCAGAACCAGGCCGCTCATGCTCGCCAGCGTTCTTTGCACCGTGCGCACCTGTAGGCTTTCGGCGTTGATGCCGGAGCGGATGGCATCCTGCAGCAGGGCGAGCTGGGCTTCGCGGGCGGTCAACTGGTCTAGGATGCCGCCGACCTGCTCCACGTTCATGGCCAGGCTGGCCGATAGCCGTTCGAGCTTGTCTTCCAGCCGTTCGAATTTGCCCATGACCGTGGTGCGAAACTCCAGGGTTTCGCGCCTGTGTTCCTGCTGTCCCCGCTCTAACCGTTGGGTTTCAGCCCTGTGCTCCTGCTGTGCCTGCTGCAGCCGGTGGGTTTCAGCCCTGTGCTCCTGCTGAGCCTGCTCCATCCGTTGGGTGTCAGCCCTGTGTTCCTGCTGTGCCTGCTGCAGCCGGTGGGTTTCAGCCCTGTGCTCCTGCTGGGCCTGCTTCACTCGCTGGGTGTCAGCACGGTGCTCCTCCTGTGCCTGCTGCAGCCGGTGGGTTTCGTGCCTGTGTTCTTGCTGCACCTGCTGAAGCCGCTGGGTTTCGGCCCTGTGTTCCTGCTGTCCCTGCTCCAGCCGGTCGAGCGATTGCAGCACTCTGTCCTCATCCATAGCTTGCCTCCCGAGCCGGTTTCATGCCGGCACGCCCCCGAGCCGGCAGATATGCGCCCAGTGCGCCGGCTCGACCGGCGCTACCGAGAGGCGCGAGTATTTCAGCAGCGCCATGCCTTCCAGCGCCGGGTCGGCCTTCATCTCCGCCAAGGTCACCGCACGCTTGAGCGGGCGGGTGGTTTTCATATCGACGCACACCCAGTCGCCGCTGTCGGCGGTGGGGTCGGGGTAGGCGGTGCGGACGACCTGCACGATGCCCACGATCTCCTTGCCGGTGTTGGAATGGTAGAAGAACACGTGGTCGCCCAGGGCCATGGCGGCCAGGTTGCGCTTGGCCTGGTGGCTGCGCACGCCGGTCCAGGGTTCCACGTCGTGCTCCACCTGCTTGTCCCAGCCGAAGCTGTCGGGTTCGGTTTTCACCAGCCAATGGTTCATGCGGCCAGCTCCCCGTCGCGGAACACCGTGCGGTAGGGGCGGATGATCACGGATTCGAACAGCAGCGAGCGGGTGTAGGGATCGGCCGCGGCGAAGCCTTCGGCCTCTGCCCGGTCGGCCACGTCAACCATCAGCAGGCTGCCGCAGGGGCGGCCGTCCCCGTCCAGCATCGGGCCGGCCTGCACGATGCGGGACTTGTAGGTTTCGAGGTAGGCCATGTGCTGCGGCCGGGTGGCCAGGCGGAGGTCGAGGCTGCCGGGCTTGTCTGTGCAGATCAGGACGAACAGCATGGGCGGTGTGCCTTGGCGGTGGCGGGACGTTCGCCCACGTTAGCGGCATAGCATCGGCCTTCATACTGCACGCCGCCTCTGATAAGGTGACCTTCGTGGACGCAAGCCCTGCCATCGCGGCCCCGAGCGCCGTCGCGGCCCGCCGCAGCCTGCACCGGTTTGCCAACCCGGGCCGGTTCCTGCGGCTGGCCGCGCGCGTGCAACCCTGGCTAACCTGGCCCGGGCTGGTGCTGACGGTGTTGGGCCTTGGGTGGGGCCTGTTCGTGTCGCCGGCCGACTACCAGCAGGGCGACGCGGTGCGGATCATGTACATTCATGTGCCCTGCGCCTGGCTGGCCACGGCCGGCTATACGGGGCTGGCGACCGCCTCGCTGATGGCGCTGGTGTGGCGCCACCCGCTGGCCGACATGGCGGCGGCCGAGATCGGGCCGGTGGGTGCGGCCGTGACCGCGCTGTGCCTGGCTACCGGCTCGCTATGGGGCAAGCCGATGTGGGGAGCCTGGTGGGTGTGGGACGCGCGGCTGACCAGCGTGCTGGTGCTGTTCTTCCTGTATTGCGGCCACATCATGCTGATCCGCGCCTTCGACGACCAAGAGCGGGGCTATCGCGCCGGGGCGATCCTGGCGCTGGTGGGCGTGGTGAACCTGCCGGTCATCCATTACAGCGTGCAGTGGTGGAACACGCTGCACCAGGGCAACAGCATCGGGCTGACCGGGTCGTCCACCATGGACGCGCGGATGCTGTGGCCGCTGGCGGTGGCGGCCTTGGGCACCACATGGGGGTTTGCGGCGGTCGTGGTGGCGCGGCTGCGGGCGGCGGTGATGGAGCGGCGGTTGCGCGGGCTGCTGATGGCCCAGGCGGGCAGCGTGGCGTGATCGGTTCGGAGAGCGTGGCGTGATCAATCCCTTGGGCTACGACCACCTGGGCTACGTGGCGGCGGCTTACGGGCTGTTCGCGGCCGTCTTGCTGTACTTCGTGGTGGGAACACGGACGCGGCTGGCCGTGGTGTCGCGGCGGCTGCTGGCTGCCGACCCGCGGGCGCGACGGCCGGGACCGTGAGCGATGCTGACAATGAGCGGCAACTCAGGATGGAGCTGATGCGGATGGACCTGAACCTGAAGACCAAGCAGGCTTTCTGGGAAACGCCGCGCAACATCACGATACTGCTGGCCACGGTTGCCACGCTTGCGGGCTTGTTCGGCTACAAGATCGGCAGCAATTCGTCGCCGCCCGTCATCGTGCAGATGGTGCCTTCGCCACCTTCTGCCGCCCACTGATGACAGTGCACCTCAATCCGGACGGGCCTGCGCCATGACACGCAAGATGCGCCGGCTGACGGTTATCCTGGCCTGCGGCGCCGGGCTGGGCAGCGCCAGCGCGCTGACGCTGAGCGCGTTCAGCGACAACCTGGTGTTCTTCATGTCGCCGGGCGACATTGCACAGCGTGCGCCGGCGGTGGGCCGCACCATCCGCCTGGGCGGGCTGGTGCAGGCGAAATCGCTGCATCTCGACAAGCAGGGCGGCGAGCCGGTGGCCCGCTTCACCGTGACGGACGGGCGCACGGCCATACCGGTCAGCTACACGGGCATCCTGCCCGACCTGTTCCGCGAGGGGCAGGGCGTGGTGGCGCTGGGGACGATCCAGCCCGACCATAGTTTCCGGGCGCAGGAAGTGCTGGCCAAGCACGACGAGACCTACATGCCGAAGGACGTGGCCGACGCGCTGAAGCGGAGCGGCCATTGGAACCCGGCGAACGGGTCCGCGCCGCCGGCCAGCACGTGGAGCACGGTGGAAGCCGCCAGATGATCCCCGAACTTGGCCATTTCGCGCTCGCCTTGGCCTGCGCGCTCGCGTTTGCCCAGGCGGTCGTCGGCATCTGGGGCGCGCACCGTCGCGACATGCGGCTGATGGCGGCCACGCCGGGCTTGGCCGTGGGCCAGTCCCTGGCCTTGGCCGGCGCGGCGCTGGCGTTGGTGCTGGCCAGCGCGTGGGACGATTTCTCGGTCGTCAACGTGGCGGAGAACAGCGCGGTGGCCAAGCCGCTCCTCTACAAGATCTCGGGCACCTGGGGGAACCACGAGGGGTCCATCCTGCTGTGGGGGCTGATCCTGGGCATCTGCGGCGGGCTGGTCTCGGTATTCGGCCGCACCCTGCCGACGGCGCTGCGGGCGCGGGTGCTGGGCGTGCTAGGGGGCACCTCGGCCGGTTTCCTGCTGTTCTGCCTGACCACCTCCAACCCGTTCTGGCGCAGCTGGCCGGCGCCGGCCGACGGGCGCGGCATGAACCCGCTGCTGCAGGACCCGGGCCTCGCCTTCCACCCGCCCGTCTTGTACATGGGCTATGTCGGCTTTGCGGTACCGTTCGCCTTCGCGGTGGCCGCCTTGCTGGAAGGGCGGATCGACGCGGCCTGGGGGCGCTGGGTGCGGCCCTGGGCACTGGTGAGCTGGTGTTTCCTGACCTGCGGCATCGCGATGGGCTCGTGGTGGGCGTATTACGAGCTGGGGTGGGGCGGCTACTGGTTCTGGGACCCGGTGGAGAACGCCTCGCTGATGCCGTGGCTGACCGGCACGGCGCTGGTGCACTCGGCGATCGTGGTGGAGAAGCGGGAGAGCCTAAAGATCTGGACGGTGCTGCTGGCCATAGGCACGTTCAGCCTGTCGCTGTCCGGCACGTTTCTGGTCCGCTCCGGCATCCTGAACTCGGTGCACGCCTTTGCCAACGACCCGGCGCGCGGGATCTTCATCCTGGGCCTGCTTGGGCTGGTGATCGGCGGCTCGCTGCTGCTGTTCGCATTGCGGGCGCCGCTGCTGCGCTCGGGCGGCGTGTTCGCGCCGGTGTCGCGCGAGGGCGGGCTGATGCTGAACAACATCTTCCTGTGCTCGATCTGCGCCGTGGTGGTGGTGGGGACGATGTATCCGCCCTTCGCCGACCTGCTGCTGGGCGAGAAGATCAGCGTGGGCGCGCCGTTCTTCAACGCGACCGTGCTGCCGCTGGCGATCCCGGTGTTTCTGGCGATGGCGGTGGGGCCGCTGCTGCCGTGGAAGCGCGGCCGGCTGATGCCGCTGGTGGTGCACGCCTGGTGGGCGGCGCTGGCGGCCGTGGCCGTGGGCGGCGTGTGCGCGGGCAACATGGCGGTTCTGCCGGCGCTGGCCTTTGGGGCGGCGACTTGGCTGATCCTGGGATCTTTCTCGGAGGTGATCGAGCGGACGCTGCTGTTCCGGGCGCCCGTCGCCAACTCGGTGCGCCGGGCGCGCGGGTTGCCGGTGGCGGTGCTGGGGGCGGCGGTGGCCCATGCCGGGATGGGGGTGACGATCGCGGGGATCGCGGGTATGTCGCTATCGTCCAACAAGATCGTGGAGGCCAAGCCGGGCGACCGGTTCACGCTGGGCGGTTACGCGTTCAGCCTGCTGTCGGTGGAGAGTGCGCCCGGCCCTAACTACACGTCCCGTGTCGCTTCCATCGAGGTGACGCAGGGCGGGGCGCCCGTGGCCATCCTGCATCCCTCCAAGCGCAACTTTGTAAGCCAGAATCAGACGACGAGCGACGTGGCCATCCGCACCAACCTGCTGCGTGATCTTTATGTGGTGCTGGGCGACGAGCGGGACGGGCAGGCGGTGCTGCGGCTGCATGTGAACCCGCTGGCGCCCTGGATCTGGCTGGGCGCCCTGGTGATGGCGGCGGGCGGTGCGCTGTCCCTGGCCGACCGGCGGCTGCGCGTGGGGGCACCTTCCCGACTTCGCAACGCCGTTCCGGCATGATCCCGCGCCGCCGGCTGCTGATGCTGGCGCCGTTCGGCGTGGTGGCGGCCGGGGGCGTGGCCTTCTGGTCGATGCTGGACCGTATGGAGGAGGGGCGGTTCGACCCGCACGACATCGGCAATCCCATGCTGGGCAAGCCGATGCCGGAGTTCTCGCTGGCGCCGGTGGCGGGCGGCCAGGGGTTCACCAGTGCGGACGTGCGCGCGGCGGCGCAGGCGCGGCCGGTGCTGCTGAACTTCTTCGCCTCGTGGTGCGTGCCCTGTGCGGAGGAGGCACCGGCTTTGGCCTTTTTGCACGACCAGGGGGTGGCGATCTGGGGGGCCACCGCGCTGGCCGGCGCCTACAAGGACAAGCCGGACAAGATTGCGGGGTTTCTGAACCAGTACGGCAACCCCTATGCGCGGCTGGGGGCCGACATGACGGGCAGCGCGCCGCTCGATTTCGGGCTGTTCGGGGTGCCGGAGAGTTTCGTGATCGACCGTGCGGGGCGCATCGCCTGGCACGTGGGCGGGCCGCTGACGGAGCGGGTGATCGACGGGCAGCTGATGCCGGCGCTGCGAAAGGCGGGTGCGTGATTGGGGACGGAACACGTTACATGAGCGGGATACGGGACTATTCGACAAGCGATGTTGAACAGGAGTTGAGAATGGAACAGATGCGGGCGGATATCGGCCTGAAGCGGGTTCAGGCCTCCACTGAATGGCCGCGCTTCTGGATCGCCTCGGTCATTGCCGTCGCAGCCATTGTTGGCGCCGTGCTGGGCACGGCCGGTTTCATTCTTGGCCAGAATTTTCACCACTGACGGCGCGAGCGCCTTGAGGGTTTTCGGCTTCGCGGCGGTTCTCGCCTGCGGCCTCTATGGCCCGGCCTGGGCTGTCTCCGACCCGCGGGAGATGCTGGCCGATCCGGCGCAGGAGCTGCGGGCGGAGCAGGTGGGCAGCCAGCTGCGCTGCCTGGTGTGCCAGAACGAGTCGATCGAGGACAGTAATGCCGAGCTGGCGCGCGACCTGCGGGCCGTGGTGCGCCAGCACGTGCGGGCCGGCGACAGCGACGCCACGATCATGGCCTGGATGGTGGCGCGCTACGGCAATTTCGTGCGGCTGCGGCCGCCGCTCTCGCGCACCACGCTGCTGCTGTGGGCCACGCCGGTGCTG
>CAXUGD010000099.1:0-9963 GCA_964250355.1 uncultured Acetobacteraceae bacterium
CCGCCGCGGCGCGCAGATCGCCAATGCGCGAGTTGGTGCAGGAGCCGATGAACACCACGTCAACCTTGACCCCGGCCAGCGGCCGGCCGGGCTCCAGCCCCATGTACTCTAGCGCCGCGCGACCGTTCTCGCGCTTCGCCGGGTCGGCCGCCCGGTCCGGGTCGGGGATCAGGCCATTCACCGCCATGGCGTGCTCGGGGCTGGTGCCCCAGGTGATGGTAGGCGCCACGGCGGCGGCGTCGACCGTCTCGTCATGGTCGAAAGCGGCCCCTTCGTCGGTGCGCAGCTGCGCCCAGGCTTCCGCCGCTCGTTCGAATGCGTCGCCCTGCGGTGCGAAGCGGCGGCCGCGCAGGTAGGTGACGGCAGTTTCGTCGGGGGCGATCATGCCGGAGCGCGCGCCCAGCTCCACCGACGGGTTGCAGAGCGTCAGCCGCTCCTCCATGTCCATCGCCCGCACCGCAGGGCCGGCGTACTCCACGGCGTGGTCGACGCCCGAGTCAGCCCCGAGCGCGCCGATCAGGTGCAGGATCACGTCTTTGGCCGTCACCCCCGGTCCGAGCCGCCCCTCGATGCGTATGCGCATGCGCCGGGGCCGACGCATGCGCAGCACGCCGGTGGCCAGTGCGTGGGCGCTCTCCGAGGTGCCGACGCCGAACGCCAAAGCCCCCAACGCGCCGTTGGTGCAGGTGTGGCTGTCGCCGCAGATCAGCGTCGTGCCGGGCAGCACGAGCCCGAGCTCCGGCCCCATGACGTGGACGATGCCCTGCCCGGCGCGCCCCAGATCGAACAGGCGCACGCCGGACGCGGCGGTCAGCAGCTACAGCCCCCGCCACAGCCGCGCGCCCCGCTCGTAGCTGTCGCCCGTGCGGCCGGGCGCGGAGGAGACCGCGTGGTCGGGCGTGGCGAACACCAGCTCCGGATGCTGCACCGGCAGCCCCTTGTCGTAGAGCGACTTCAGCGCCGGCGGACCGGATAGTTCGTGCAGCAGATGCCGGTCGATGTGCAGCAGCGCCCAGGCGTCGCCGAGGTCGCGCACCACGTGCGCGTCCCACACCTTATCGAACAAGGTGCGCGGAGGTCTCACGGCGCGGCGGTCTCGGCGTCGAACGATCGCCGCAGGGCGTCCCACTCGCCCGCTCCCATGCGGGCGAACAAGGCGGCGGGCCCGCCTTCGGCGGCGGCCATGGGCGCCACGCCCCGGAGCTTAGCCAGCGATGCATCGATGGCGAGCACCACGGGGCTGAGGCACGCGCCCGGGTAAATGGCCAGGCGATAGCCCATGGCCTGTGCCTCGGCCGCGGTGATGAGCGGGGTGCGGCCGCCTGGAACCACGTTCAGCAGGCAGGGTCCGCCGATTCGCCCGGGCGCGGCGGCCGCCTCCTCTAGAGTGCGCGGCGCCTCCAGGAAGGCGACGTCGGCGCCGGACATGAGACCAAGCCGGGCGCGGGCGACGGCCTCTTCAAAGCCCAGCACGGCGTTGGCATCCGTGCGGGCGATGATGACGAAGTCGGGGTTGCGGCGGGCGGCGGCGGCAGCGCGGGTCTTGGAGGCGAACTCCTCCCGGCTCACCACCTCCTTGCCGTCCAGGTGCCCGCAACGCTTGGGTGAAACCTGATCCTCGATGTGCACGGCCGCGACACCCCGCGCCTCGAAGTCGCGTACGGCGCGGGTGACGTTGAGCTCGTTGCCGTAGCCCGTGTCGGCGTCGGAGATCACCGGCAAGTCTACCGACCGCGCGATCACGCCGGCGTTCTCCACCATCTCGGTCAGGGTCAGAAGCCCGTAGTCGGAATAGCCCTTAGCCGCCGAGGCGCCTGCTCCGGTCATGTAAACGGCCGGAAAGCCGGCCTGAGCGATCAGCCTGGAGGTGATGCCGTCGTAGGCGCCGGGCGCCTGCACGAGATGAGCCTCGGCGAGCAGCGACCGTAATCGGGCAGAGCTAGAAACCATACAGTCCCCCACTCCCGAAGATGGCACAATATTTTGCTAAAATCCAGTGCTATGAAGGACCGCTGGTCATGGCTGCCGCAAGGCGCCGAGAGCCGGTCGTTCGGGGAGCAGCTGGATCGGGCGACACCTGCAGGCCGGATCGGCCGGATCTTTACGTGTCGCATGATGCCTCATCGCCGCCGCAGATACGGATGCGCCTTCGGGACGGAACGGAGATTTGTCCGCTTAATCAGCTTGGCTGCGGACTAACCAGCAAACCGGGCGGCGCACCGACGCACTGGCGAACCGAGCCCGCATCTTGGCGATCACGCGAGAGGCGTTTGCGGCGGACTTGACAACGTCGCTCAACAACGTCGCCAAGCGGGCGCAAGTCGGTCCGGGCACGCACTATCGTCAGTTATCCAGCCGGGAGGCGCTGCAGATTGCCGTATACCGCCAGGAGATCGATGACTTGGTCGTGCTCGCGCCCGCGCTCCTTCGGCACCATGCTCCGCTTGCGGCGCTGCGGCACTGGTGCGCGCGGTTTGCCTCGTTCGGCGACGTCAAGCACGGCGTCGCCGAAAAGCTGCGGGCGGCGCTGTCGGAGCAGCAGGCACGAGACACTCACGATGCGCTGCTGGGTGCCACGCGCGAGCTGCTGCAATCCTGTGCGAGGGCCGGCGCCTTAGGCCGATGCCCAGCCGGACGACTTACTCGTCTTCCTGTCCACGCTGCTTCGAGGTCGCCCCGACGCCCGGATGGCAAGGAACAGCGCGGACGCTTAGAAAAAGTCACCTTGGGCGAGCTTGCCCCGATGCAGAAGCCGTTCTCCGTATCAAAGACTCGACGAATGGCTTTGCGCAATCAGAGTAGCGGAGTGGCAGGAACTGAGCAAAACTTGGCGTAGCAGCCACTCACGGCTCTGAATGGGGTGGAGTAAGGCTGGAACGTCGAAAGCCGGCAAAACTGCTGGCTACTCTCAGCAAAGAAGCTGTACCATGGTTACCCAACGGTCCTCGCCACGTGGCCGCCGTTAATGACGTGCCGGCGCGGGAACTGCAGTCCAGCCGTTCGCGCGCTCAGCGTTCGCCAGCACCGGGCGGCTTCGCCCAAGGGCACGCGGCCAATGAGGCACGGCGCGAAGAGCGGCTGCAGTTGTGGCTCCTAGAGATCAGCTCGTTCGCCGAAGCGACAACCCTGCTACTACTCGTCTTCGTCGCCGTGCCGTTGAAGCATCTCGCCGGGTTCACGAACGCGACGCGCATTATGGGGCCGGTTCACGGGCTCGCCTTTCTCGCCTTTGCCTGGTTGGCGGTGCAGACCGTCGCCGGTGGCGGCTGGAGGAGAGCGGAGGTGATTCGGCTCTTGCTGGGCGCAATCGTGCCGTTCGGAGGATATTTTAATCTTTCCTGGCTGGAGCGCCGGGCGGCGTCGCTTCGTTGAGCCTCGACCAGCTTTACCCATGGCTGAAGGCTCTCCACGTCGCCGCCGCACTGACTTTCGTCGGGGGCGTGTTAAACGTGGCGGTGCTCCTGCGCGCCCTCCCGCCGGATGCCCCGCTCGCCGCGTCCACCGCGCGTCAGGTGCGCCGCTGGGATCAGGCGGTGACCACGCCCGCCATGTTGCTGGTTTGGGGCTTGGGCCTGATGCTGGCCACGAGCGGTCAATGGTTCACCGCCGGCTGGCTGCAGGCCAAGCTCGTCTTCGTGGTTATCCTGTCCGGACTTCACGGCATTCAATCCGGGCATCTTCGCCGGATCGCGGTTGGCACGCAGTCGGGTACCGTCCCTGCCGTCTCTTGGCCGGCGGTGCTGGTGCTTGCCAGCGCGGCGGCGATCGCCGTCCTTGCCGTCGCCAAGCCGATCTGACCCCCCGACCTATCCTGCGGAGCCACTATGCACAATCCCGACACCGCCCTGTGCGTCGCTGCCATGGAACTGGCCCGCGACCACTCGCCCCCTTTCCTCTTCAACCACGTCATGCGCACCTTCGCCTTCGGGCGTGATGCCGGTGCACTGCAAGGCGCGCAGTACGACCATGAGATGCTGTTCCTCGGCTCGGTGCTGCACGACCTCGGCCTGGTTGACGAGTTCATGCGTGAGGACCGGTTCGAGGTCGACGGGGCGGACGCCGCCGCCGACTTCCTGTCGAAGCGGGGCTATTCCGATGCCAAGATCGCGGTGATCTGGGACGCGATCGCCCTGCACACCACGCCAGGCGTGCCGCAGCGCAAGCAGCCCGAGGTCGCGCTGCTGCAACTCGGCGCCGGCATCGACATCGGCGCGATCCCGCTCAACCTCGTGACGCCGGAAAGCGTGGAGATTATTCTGGCCGAATACCCGCGGCTGGGGTTCAAGGCCGCGATGCTCGAGGCTATGGCCGCGGTGGTCCGGCGCAAGCCGATGACCGGCGCCCTCAACCTAATGGGCGAGATTGGCCGGGAGCGCGACCACCTCCCCATTCCCGGCTTCTGCGACGTCGTCATGCACTCGGCGTTCGTGGACTAGGTCCCAGGCGACATTGGAAGATCCTCCATGACAGCCAGATCGACCTTGCTTGCCATCGGGGCGGCGGCGCTCACCCGGGCCGGGCCGAGCCTCGCCCAGCGTATTCCGTCGCGGGCTCCAGTCCAGGGCGAGCAGGTCGTGGACATGCCGCTCGGGGCCGGGCTGACGCAGCGGGTGCTGAGCGACGCGCCGGCACGGCCCCGCGCGACACTCGTGATGCTGCCCGGGGGCTCGGGCGATGTCGGCGTGCGCCGTGATGGCGACCTCCTCCACGGCGACAACTTCATTGTGCGCACGCGAGCGGACTGGGTGGCGAGGGGGTATGCGGTCCTGATCCCCGACACGGTTGACCGCTTGGACCTGCGCGGCGCGCGCAGTTCGCCGGCCTATGCGGAGCTGGTGCAGGGCCTCGCCGCCTACGCTCGCCGCCAGTTCGGCGGGCCGGTCTTCCTGGTCGGCACTAGCCAGGGCACCATCGCCGCGATGAACGGGGCAGCGCACGCCCGGCCGGGGCTCGTGTCGGGCGTGGTTCTCACCGAATCGGTCTCCGTGCCGGGGCGGCTCAGCACCGAGACGGTCTTCGACGCCGACCCGCAAGATGTGCGCGTCCCGGCTCTGGTGGTCGCCAACCGCGATGACGCCTGTGACGTTGCTCCGTCCGCGATGGCGCCCCGCATCGCGGCCGCCATGACCCACTCACCCGGCGCGCGCGTACTTACGGTCAACGGCGGCGTGCAGCGGTCGGAAAGGGCCTGCGACTCGCTTTCCCCTCACGGCTATTACGGCATCGAAGGGCAGGTCGTCGGCGCCATCAGCGGCTGGATTGATGCCGTTGCGGCACACTGGCGGCCAGCCTCGAAGTAGGCAATCAAACCGCTCCTCGCTACCGTCCTTGATGACCTCGCCTTAACTCAAAGCTCATCATCGGATCGAATCGGCAAACGTCCAACCGTAGCCGCTGTTCTCACGGCTGATCTTTCCAGCCGACGATTGCGGGAAGTGGCTGGTGAACACCATCGCCTGAGTGTCGGCCGCACGATCAAGGAGAAAGCGGCGCGACCGCCTAGCCGCTTCCGGATACTCGCAAAACATGCTCACCAGCTCAGGATCGTAAATTTCCGCCGCGTGGTGGAACACATCGCCACTGAATATCGCGACTTCGCCTCCTGAAACGATCTCGATTGCGGCATGACATCAGCTGTGTCCCGGCGTGTCCAGGAAACGGACGCCCGGCAGAACCTCCGCCCCGTCGATCGGTATGCGTCGGATCGGCACCGCACCGTCGAGAGGGCGCATGCTATCGGCGAATGTGCCCGACACAGGAATGCGGACCGGCTCACCAAATCCCGCCTCCTGACGGCATCGGGCGATCTCCGCCTTGTCGTTGTCGGTCAGCGCCGCGCCATATCGCCATTCCAAATCGGAACATATAATTTCAGCGTTGGGGAAAGTCGGCACCCAATCTCCATCATCGAGTCGAGTGTTCCATCCAACGTGATCGAAATGAATGTGGGTAAGCAGGATGGTATCGACAGCACTCGGTGACACTCCGGCTGCGTTCAAGCGTTCGATGAATGGATTGTTGAGGTGATGTAAGACCTTCTGTTGCGGACGGCTTTTATTGTTTCCTGCTCCAGTATCGATCAGCATGGTTTGGCCGTTGTGGCGAACCACCCAAGTATGCAAACTCAAAAATGCATGTCCGGCCTCGTCACTCGTCCCTGCCGGGAGCCACTCAGGGTGATGTGCGAACGTTTGAGTGTCGAAGGCCGGCATGAGCTGCGATAGTGTCATGCCATTCAGGTCCATCTCGTGGACCTTCTCGATCGTGGTCGATCCGACACGGAACATCGCACACCTCAGGGAGCTAAGGCGAACCAAACGCCCGGACAGAGACATGGGTCAAGTGAGTGACCGCCTTTCCCGATTGGGAATTTTCAACGGAAAGGCCAAGCCTCACGCGCGAACGCATTTCGACAGCGGTTACGCCTGCGACGTGCTTGCCAGGGTGATGTGGAACGACGCGATCTGCCAAGCCGATTGCCCTGGCGTCAGCACCAGCGATATCTCGGCCTCGTGACGGCCCGCGAGGGGCCCGTCCGGCGCCTGAAGCACCGACCGGGCATGGACCAACGCGATGCCGTCGCCCAGCATGCGGACGCTTTGCAGGCTGATGTCGTTGCGGCTGCCCTTGTAGAAGGTCTTGAAGATGTGGAGGTGGCTGGCAACAATCGCCTGCCTGCCCTTAAGGTGGTCCGCCCTGATCGTCACGAAGTCGGCGTCCTCCGCCATCGGGGCTCCGAAGGCCGCTCCGTCGCCGGCGTTCCAGGCGTCCTGCAATCGCAGCAGAACGTCCCTGGCGATCGCCTCGCGATCGTCGGGGACGGCAGCGGGTTGGGCGGTCATGCTTACGATGTCTCCGATTTCCGCTCTTTTTCTAAACCGCCCAATCCGCGATCGCGAGTGGCAGAAACGACAAAGATTGCTCAAAGTCTGCCAATAGGCCTATGTGCGCGGTGACACGGCCCTTTTCTCCGCCGATGTCGACGAGGAGGCTTCTGCCTATGCACTCGATTGCGGTTCTAGCCTTGGATGGTGTCGTCACCTTCGATCTCGGCATCGCCTGCGATGTCCTCGGCACCGCCAGCTTGGCAGACGGCACCCCGGCCTACCGGGTAGAGGTGTGTGGAGCATCCCGACGGGTGCGAAGCTACGGTTTCACCATCGAAGTCGCTCACGACCTGAGCCGGGTCGAACGGGCGGACACGGTGGTGATTCCGGGTTCCTACGACACCGGAATGAAGGCACCCCCTGCCGTCCTGGCCGCGATCCGCGCCGCATGGGCGCGTGGATCGCGGCTGGTCTCGATCTGCTCGGGCGCGTTCATTCTGGCGCAGACCGGCGTGCTCGACGGAAGGCGGGCTACGACGCATTGGCAAGGTGCCGCCGAATTCGGCCGCCGCTTCCCGGCGGTCGATCTCGACCCAGATGTCCTCTTCGTTGACGAGGGCCGGATCGTGACGTCCGCCGGTGCCTCGGCCGGCGTTGACATGTGCCTGCACCTGATTGCGCGCGACCATGGGCAAGCGGTCGCTGCGCGTTCGGCCCGGCTCGCGGTCGCGCCCCTGCAGCGCGACGGGGGGCAAGCGCAGTTCATCCCGCACGATCCACCCCGCACCACAGACAGCCTAGCGCCGCTGCTGGACTGGATGCTGGCCCATCTCGACAAGCGGCTGGATGTCGAATCGCTGGCCGCCCGCGCGGTGATGAGCCAGCGCACATTTGCCCGCCGTTTCCGCCAGCAGACCGGGACGACCCCACTACAATGGGTATTGGCGGCACGCATTCATCGCGCGCAAGAGCGACTGGAACTCGGCAATGAGACGATTGAGGACATTGCCGAGCTCGCCGGGTTCGAGGCGCCAGTCACCTTCCGCATCCGCTTCCAACAGATCGTCGGCGTCAGCCCCGCCGCCTACCGACGCAGCTTCAGAAGCAGCAGATCCGTCGGCAGTCGTTCCTCTTCATTGTAGCGGTCTGAAGCAACGTGCGAGTCAGATTGCGGCCTGCTCGTTCGGTGCGGGTGGCAGAAACTGATTACAAATTGTCATTCCGGCCACTCACAATCCTGCCCTGCTCGCGGTAATCAAGCTGCCGAAGACAGGAGAAGCCCGTGGCCAACGAGATCGCATTCGAAGCCGCCGAACCGCTCAAGACCGGGATCGTACTCTATCCGGGTTTTACTCTGCTTGACGTCGCGGGCCCGCAAGCTGTCCTCGGAGCACACGGCCCGACTCAACTGCTTTGGAAGACGCTCGACCCCGTGCCAACCGACACGGGCGTAGCGATGCAGCCGACCACCACCTTTGCCGAGTTCCAGGGCGACCTTGACGTGCTGATGGTCCCGGGCGGCACCGGGACGAACGATGCGATGCGGGACGACGAGATTATCGACTTCCTGGTGCGGGTGGCTCCCTCGGCCCGCTATGTCACCTCCGTTTGCACCGGTTCATTGATCCTCGGTATGGCGGGGCTGCTCGAGGGGCGGCGGGCAGCGACGCACTGGCGATTCTACGACGTTCTCCCCGCCGTCGGTGCGATCCTAGTCGAGGAGCGCGTCGTGGTGGATGGCGACCGGTTCACCGGCGGCGGCGTCACCGCCGGCATCGACTTCGGCCTTACCCTGCTCGCGAAGCTGCGAGGGGAGGAGGTCGCCATGGTGACGCAGCTGATGCTCGAATACGATCCGGCTCCGCCGTTCCAAGCGGGCCATCCGCGGATCGCCGCGCCCGAGACCGTCGCCGCCGCGCGCTTGATCGTCCCCGAAGTGATGGTCGACGAAGGCATCGCGATCGCTCGCGGGCGGCGCAAGCCGGCCGCCGCGCTCGCCGGACAGGCTGCATAGGCTGGCGACTCCCTACCGCAGGAAATCGAACGCAGATGCCTTCCTCCCCGACGACACCCGGCGCGAGCCCGCCGGGACCGGTGCCGATCGAGACAGCCATCTTGATCTATCCCGGCATGACGATGCTGGACGTGGCCGGCCCTCAGTGCGTGCTCGGCCTCACCGGCCGCACGCACCTGGCTTGGAAGACGCTGGAGCCGGTCGTGTCCGACACGGGCGTCTCCGTGAACCCGAGCGTGACATTCGAGGACTGCCCTCGAGACGTGGATGTGCTATTCGTTCCGGGCGCGACTGACAATCACCAGCTCATGCAGGACGGGGAAACGCTCGCCTTCCTCCGATCCTTCGCTTCCGACACGAGATACATCACATCGGTCTGCACCGGCTCGCTACTGCTGGGCGCGGCGGGGCTGCTCGATGGATATGCCTCGGCCTGCCATTGGGCGTTCATGGACGTCCTGCGCGAGCTCGGAATCGACGCGCGCGACGATCGGGTCTGCCGGGATCGCAACCGCCTTTCGGGCGGGGGCGTGACGGCCGGCATCGACTTCGGCCTGACGCTCCTCGCCGAGCTGCGTGGTGAGGAGCTCGCCAAGACGATCCAGCTCGGGATGCAATACAGCCCCGAGCCGCCGTTCGTGGCCGGCGTTCCCGCCGAGGCAGGTCCCGAGATCACGCGCAACATGCAAGGCATCATCGGCCAAGTTGTGGAGGACAGCCGCGCGGTCGCTCGGGAAATGCGGCGCGTCGCTACGTCTTGAGGCAGGCCGACCGGCACCCTGCGACCTCTACCCAAGACCATCATTTCACGTTCGTGTCGAACGAATGACGTTGCCGACGCAGCGCTGCGGGACCGCCTTTCAGGAGTGATCAATGAGTGACGTCACTTTCCCGGCAAAGAAGTTTATCGAGGTCAAGGGCCGAAAGATGGCCTACATCGATGAAGGGGAAGGCGCTCCGATCGTCTTCCAGCACGGCAACCCGACAAGCTCGTATCTCTGGCGCAAGGTGGTGCCCGCATGCGCAGGCCTCGGGCGACTGATCGCCTGCGATCTGATCGGCATGGGCGATTGTGGAACAGCGTGGAAAATTGACCCTCCGAGCGGGGTGATCGGCGTCCAA
>CAXUGD010000100.1:0-9947 GCA_964250355.1 uncultured Acetobacteraceae bacterium
CGTGGTCGAGCCGCACCGCCCGGCTATCGCTGCCCACCCCCCCCGGCGGCGCGGCGAGCAGCAGCCGCGACGGCGCGTGCACCAGCGCGCGCGCCAGTGCCCCGCGGCGGCGCTGCCCGCCGGACAGCACGCGCACACGGTCGCCTGCGCGGTCCAGCAGGCCGACGCGGCCGAGCTCCTCGGCCACGCGCGGCCGTGCCTCTGCGCGCGACATGCCGTGCAGGGCGGCGTGGTAGTGCAGGTTTTGTGCGACCGTCAGGTCGAGATCGAGCGTGGATTGCTGGAACACCACGCCCAGGCGGGCGAGTGCGGCCAGCGGCTCGCGCTCCACGTCGTGGCCGAACACCGCGATGCGGCCGGCCGGCGCGCTGTACAGCCGGGCGATCAGCGCGAACAACGTGCTCTTGCCGGCGCCGTTCAGGCCGAGCAGCACGGACAGCCCGCCCGGTCGCACGCTGAACGACACGTCCCGCAGCACCTGGCGGGCGCCGAACGCATAAGACAGGCCGGAGACGGCGAGCGCTGCCGATCCGGCGTGCGGTTCAGGGGGCAACGGCGATGCCCCAGGGCGACTGGCCGACCGGCACGGATTGCGTCACCTCCAGCCGGTCCACGTCGATCACCGACATGTCGTTGCTGATTCCGTTGGCGGTGTAGAGGAACTTCTCGTCCGGCGAAAAGGCGTTGTGCCACACGCGCTGGCCGACGAGCAGGTACTTCTTCACGGCAAAGCTCTGCGCATCGACGACGGCCACGCGGTTCGCCGGGCCGAGGTCGATAAACGCGTAACGCCCGTCGCGGGTGAGGTTGATGCCGACCGCCTGGATCGCGGCGCGCGGCACCTCCGGCAGGTCGAAGGCGATGGTGTGCAGCACGGCGTGCGTCTTGGCATCGATCACCGCCACCGTGCCGGCCACCTCGGACGACACCCAGACGCGCGCGCCGTCGCGGGTGAACGTGGCGTAGCGCGGCCTGGTGCCGACCAGCACGCTGGCCGTCACCGTGTGGGTGGCGACGTCGATGAAATGCGCCATGCTGGTCGTCTCGGACGTGCAAAGCGCCGTGCGGCCGTCCGGGCTGACGGCCATGCCCTCCGGCTCCACGCCTACGGGGATTTCCGAGGTGATGCGGCCCTCGCCCACGTCCAGCACGGAGACTTGGCTGTTGTCCTCGTTGGCGACGTAAAGCGTTTTGCCGTCGTGGCTCAGCGCCATGTACTCGGGGTCCGGGTTGCTGGGCAGCGTGCGGCTGACGGTGAGCGTCGCCAGGTCGAGCACTTCGATGTGGTCGGCGTCCGAGGTGCAGATGTACAGGCTGCGGCCGTCGGCCGACAGCACGATGCCCCGGGGCCTGGCACCCACCGGCACGGTCTGCGTGATGGCCAGCGAGGCGCCGTCCAGCACCGTGACCGTGTTGTCCTTTTCGTTGGAGACGAAGATGCGGAACGCGTGCGCGGGGCGCGCCCAAACTAAGACAAGCAAGGCAAGGCTGGGGGAGAAGCGCCTTCCCCACCAGACCCCCCGTCTTTTCAGTGCAGGTGGCATTCGGTTTCCGGTTCGTCGGTGCCCAGCGAGTCGAGGTCGTTCTTTTCGTGCAGGAAGCCGGGCTGGGGAGAGATTGACACGATCGAGCGGTCGTCGGCCAGCAGCACCGGCTGGCGCAACTGGCCGTCCCAGGGCCTGAAACTCAACTCGGGACCCTTGTAGCCGGACAGCGCAAAGGCGGGGCTGTGCAGGTAGGCGACGATTTGCGCAGGGTCGGCGCTGCCAGTGCGCGTGGCCGCCTCGCCCACGGCGCGCACCGCCAGCCAGGCGCCGTAATCGGCTGGCGCCATCGGGCGCCCGGCCATGCGGCGGAACCGCAGCTGAAGCTGCGTGCTGGCATACTCGTCCATCACCGGCGACCAGGCAGCGGGCACCAGCCCCTGCGTGCCGGCCACCGGGCGGGGCGCTTCCGTCCGGTAGGCGAGTTCCTGGCCGAAATGCCCCGCCTCGTCGGCCACCACCAGCACGTCGTAGCGCAGGCCCGCCGTGGCCTGTGCCACCTCGTCGTTCACCTGGAAGTGGCCCGTGTCGGCCTGCTGCGCGGCGGCGTTGAAAGTCCAAGGCCGGTCGGCCGCGACCGTCACCTGGAACTTGTCGGCCGCGCGCCGGATGGCCTGGGCATACAGCGCATCGGCCGGGTCGCGCCCGGCGAGCAGCATGATCCTGCGCCAATCCTTCTTGACCAGGTACTGCATCAGCGCGTCGGCCAGCATGGCGCGGCTGGGCAGCAGGTGCAGCAGGTTGGCCCGGCAATCCTCGTTGCGCAGCCGGTCGTCGGCGCTCGTGGCGTCCAGGATTGCGCTGCCGCCGGCGCCGGCCGTGTCGGCCAGATGCAGCAGCACCGCGGCGGGCAGGTCGGCCACGAACAGCCGCTGCCCTGCCGCCAGCGCGCGGGCAAAGTCCCCCTGCAGCGCCGCCTCGTCGCGCGCGGCCACCCCCTGCAATACGAAGCTCTGCCCGGTGAAGCGGCCGGTGGTGTTGGTGTCGGCCACGGCCAGTTGCGCGCCGCGCAGTCCCGTGTCGCCGGACGGCGGGTTCAGCACGGCCGAGGGCGCCGGGCGCGCGGTGCCCAGGCTGAGATAGACGACCGTCACCGTGCCCTGGCCAAGCGCCGTGCCGGCGGACAGCAGCGCACACAGGCCCCAAGCGGTGGCGAGCCGGCGCAAGGCTATTTCAGGCTGGCGAGGTAGGCGATCAGGTTCTGCCGGTCCCCCTGCTGCGGCAGGCCGGCGAAGATCATCTTGATGCCGGGGATCTTCTGCCGTGGCGCGGTCAGGTAATCGTCGAGCGTGGCCGCGTCCCAGGTCCGGTTGGCGTTCTTCATCGCGTCGGAATAGGTGTAGGTGGGCAAGGTGCCCGCTTTTCGGCCGACCACACCCCACAGGCTTGGGCCGATCTTGTTCTGGCCCTCCACCGGCGCGTGGCAGATGGCGCATTTCTGGTTGAACAGCGCCTTGCCGGCTGCCGCGTCGCCATCGGCCCAGGCCGGTGCCGCCAGCACCGATCCCGCCAGTACCAGCGCGCCCACATTTCCCAAACGCATCGCACGCTCCCGTCTGCAATCTGCTACGCCTCGGTGACTGCAAGTTGAATACCGTGTCAACCCGCACGCACACAGGGCCTACCGCCTGCCGCGGGGCATCTTCGGCACTGGCGGAAAGTCCTGTTTGTAGCCTGCCGCGTTCGGCGCTACGGTGTTCCAGACTCTGCTGGCGCATGCGCCAGGGGGGTTTATGCACCGTGGAGAACGTCATGAGCTGGAAGTCGCCAAAGGTCGTCGAAATCGCGCTGGGCGCCGAGATCAATTCTTACGCCTGCGCCGAAGCCAAGAAGTAGCCGCCAAGAATAGCCTTGGGGGGGAGCCGCCGGTTGGTGGCTCCCGTCCTTTCACTGGCCGCAGCGCAGGTTGGCCTCAGCCTGCGCCCGCTCCATCTGCTGCAGCGACTGCTTGGCGACCGGGGTGTCGCGAAACAGGCCGCCGCGCGGGCCCACGCTGGCCTGCTGCATGGACAGGATCGTCGCCGCGCGGTCGTAATCCTCGTAGCTCATCTGGTCGGCAATCGCATCGATGCTGCACGCGCATTGCGCCAGCAGCTTGTGCTGGAAGCCGTTGGCCGCCAAGCAGCCGATCACGTAGTCTGCGCGCGCCGCCGTGGGATAATCGTAGCGGGGCGGCCGGGCATCCTGCGCGCGGGCAGCCGGGCATAGCGCCACCAGCACGGCCAGATACCCGCCATGCCGGATGGCCGCACGAACGTGACGCCGCGGCTCGCGGCCGGTGATTTCGAGCAAACGCCACACTCCCGGAAATTGCTGGTCGGAGCGTCAACCCTATACGGCCTTGGCTGCTGCGCACCACCCGGCTGGGGGTGCGCGCCCCGCGGCACGCCGGCGAGCCGCAACGGACAAAGACCAAAGTCGTACTTGTCAGCCCGGTGCCCGTGCCGTCCGGTAAATCATGACCGGAGTGCCATTCCCGTTTGATCTTGTGCGGCGCAGCAAAATTTTGCGGCTGGTATCTGGCGCGGGCTCGCGTAAACTGCCGTTCGAGAGGTCTGCAAAACGATGCGCGCCTTCCACCCTTGACGTTTTCGGCATCGCGCAGATTTCCGGTTAGCTTTCACATCCGTGACGAACGATCCGAAGAATCGGACGGATCCAGGAGGAACAATCATGACGTATTCATTCAAACACGGCCTGGCCCTGTCGGCCTGCGTGGCCGCGGGCGCGATGGCGCTCGGCACCCCGCCTGCCGCAGCCAACGACCAGCTGGCAAAGATGTCGAAGGACGCCAACCAGTGGGTGATGCCGTTGGGCGACTACAGCAGCCAGCGTTACAGCGCGCTGTCGCAGATCAACACCAAGACGGCCCGCAGCCTGCACCCAGTCTGGACCTTTTCCACCGGCGTCCTGCGCGGGCACGAGGGCGGTCCGTTGGTGGTGGGCGACATGATGTACCTGTCCACGCCCTTCCCCAACACGGTGTTTGCGCTCGACCTGAAGGATAACGGCAAGATCGCCTGGAAATACGAGCCCAAGCAGGATGCCAACGTCATCCCCGTGATGTGCTGCGACACGGTGAACCGCGGCGTCGCCTACTCGCCCGACAATGGCGGCATCATCTTCCTGCACCAGGCCGACACCTCGCTGGTGGCGCTCGACGCCCACACCGGCAGGGTGGTGTGGTCGATCAAGGACGGCGATTCCGGCAAGGGCGAGACCGGCACCTCGGCCCCGCTCGTCGTCAAGGACAAGGTGATCATCGGCATCAGCGGCGGCGAGTTCGGCATCCAGGGACGCCTGACCGCCTACAACGTGAAAGACGGCAGCAAGGCATGGATCGCCTACACGTCCGGCACCGATGACATGATCAAGTTCGACCCGAACAGGACCACGGAGCTGGGCCATCCGGTCGGCGCCAACAGCTCGGTCAAGACCTGGAAGGGCGACCAGTGGAAGAACGGCGGCGGCGGCACCTGGGGCTGGGTTTCGTACGATCCCGCGCTGAACATGGTCTATTACGGATCGGGCAACCCCGGCACCTGGAACCCGACGCAGCGCCCCGGCGACAACAAGTGGTCGATGACCGTGTTCGCGCGCGATGCCGATACCGGGCAGGCCAAGTGGGTGTACCAGATGACCCCGCACGACCAGTGGGACTATGACGGCGTCAACGAGATGGTGCTGGCCGACGTGCCCGTGCACGGCACGATGACCAAGGCGCTGGTGCATTTCGACCGCAACGGCTTCGCCTACGTGCTGGACCGCACGAACGGCAAGCTGCTGGAGGCCGAGAAATACGACCCGGCGGTAAACTGGGCCAGCAAGATCGACCTGGCGACCGGCAAGCCGGCCCTGGTGGCCCAGTTCGGCCCCGGCGTCCAGGGCGCCGACCACAACACCAAGGACGTCTGCCCGGCGGCGTTGGGATCGAAGGACGAGCAGCCGGCCAGCTACTCGCCCAAGAACCACATGTTCTTCGTGCCGACGAACCACGTCTGCATGGATTACGAGCCGTTCAAGGTGAGCTACACGGCGGGCCAGCCCTATGTGGGCGCCACCCTCTCGATGTACCCGCCGAAGGGCCAGAACAACCTAGGCAACTTCATCGCCTACGACGTGAACCAGGGCAGGATCGCCTGGTCCGATCCGGAAACCTTTTCGGTGTGGTCTGGCGCCTTGGCCACTGCCGGGGACGTGGTCGCCTACGGAACGCTGGACGGCAACCTGAAGGTGGTCGATCAGAAAACCGGCAAGCTGCTCTACAAGTTCAAGACGCCGTCGGGCATCATCGGCAATATCAACACCTACAGCTACGGCGGCAAGCAGTACCTGGCCGTGCTGTCCGGCGTGGGCGGCTGGGCCGGGATCGGCATGGCGGCCGGGCTGAGCGAGGACAATGCGGGCCTGGGGGCGGTGGGCGCCTACAAGCAGCTGTCCAACTACACGCAGCTCGGCGGCGTGCTGACCGTGTTCGGCCTGTCGAACTAGCGGAAAGCGCCGGCATCGCCCCGCCTGCGGCAACGCGGGCGGGGCGATGCTTTTGCAGCCTACCGTGTTATTCTACGCGCGTGCAGTCCGGGTTTGCCGCTTCCCGGATCGCCGCCAGGGAGACTCCGATGACATTCCGTTCCGTTCTATGCGCCGCCCTGTGCGGCGCAGGTTTGCTGACCGCCGCAGCCTTCGGCGCAGCGCGCGCCACGGACGCGTCCCCGGCCGGCGCCGAAAAGAAGCCCTACGTCGTCAAGGACGGCAACAAGGTCGATATGACGACCTACAAAGGTTACCTTTACTACGGCGACCAGTGCATGCGCTGCCACGGCCCCGACGGTGCGGGCAGTTCCTACGCGCCGAACCTGACGCAGAGCCTGAAGGTGCTGACCAAGGAGCAGGTCGAGAACACCATCATCAACGGCCGCAAGCACGTGGACCAATCCAACGACAAGGTCATGCCGGCCTTCGGCACGAACGAGGATGTGGTAGAGAACATGGACAACATCTACGCCTACCTGCTGGCCCGCTCGGACGGCGCGCTGGGGCGCGGGCATCCCGAGCATCTCGAGCCGTGACCAGGTTGCTTGCTAGCGTCGCGTGCAGCGCGTTGCTGGCCGGGCAGGCCGCCGCGCAGACCACCCCCGACCTGGTATCGCAAACCGACCTGCGCGTGTGCGCCGATCCGCACAACCTTCCGTTCTCGAACCGGCAGGGCGAAGGCTACGAGAACAAGATCGCCGAGCTGGTCGCCAGCGAGCTGAAACTGCATGTGAGCTACACCTGGTTTCCCGACAGCCAGGGCTTCGTGCGCGGCACGCTGATGAAGCACAGCTGCGACGTGGTGATGGGCACGGTGGCCGGCGTGGAAGACATGGCCACCACCGATGCCTACTATCACACCGGCTACATGATGGTGACCCGCAGTGCCGACAACATCACCACCGACCGCGTCAGCGACTGGCGCATCGCCGGGCGGCGCTTCGGCCTGATCGCGGCGACACCGCCCACCAACCTCGTCGTGCAGCACAACCTGATGGACCAGACGGCCATCTACCAGTTGATGGTCGATACCAGGATCGACCAGCCGGCCCACGCCATGATCTCCGACATCGCCGGCGGCCGGGTGGACGTAGGCCTGCTCTGGGGCCCGATTGCGGGCTACTACACCCAACGCGACAGGCTGGCGCTGCGTCTGACGTTCCTCAATCCCGAGGACAGCAGGATCAGGCTGGACTACCACATCGCCATGGGCGTACGGCCGGCCGACGTGGCATTCCGCCGCCGGCTGAACGGGGTGATCGCCAAGGACCGGCCGCAGATCACGCAGATCCTGCGCGATTACGGTGTCCCCCTGCTGGACGAGCAGAACCACCCGGTCAACTGACGGCAGCTCACCTCAACCAGCCTAGGGGGGATCCGATGTCCGGCACCCGTCGGGCCATCAGTCACGCGCAAGAGGCCGAGAGTGCCGCGGGCGAGTTGTTCGCCGCGCTCGGGCAGCCCTCCTGCTGCCTTGTCGTGCTGTTCGTCTCTCCCCGCCACGACCTGCCGGCACTGGCGGCCGCCTTGCAGGTGCGCTTCGGGGACGTGCCGATCGTCGGATGCACCACGGCCGGCGAGATTGGGCCGGGCGGCTATGCGGAACGCTCGATCGCCGGCTTCAGCCTTGCCCACCCGGACTTTGCCGCCTCCGTCGGGCTGATCCGGGCGGTGAGCCGCGGCGACGTGGCCGGCCTGCAGGCGGCCGTGCGGCAAACCAGGCTGGCGATCTACGACGCGGCACCCTGGGCCCGGCACGAGAACCTGTTCGCCATCACCCTGATCGATGGCGTGTGCGGCTGCGAGGAGGTGGTGGCCAGTGCAGCGTGCGGCGCGCTGGCCGGCATTCCCCTGCGCGGCGGATCGGCCGGGGACGGGCTGCATTTCGACCGCACCTTCGTGCTGCACGGGGGGGCCTTCCATGGCGACGCCGCGCTGATCCTGGTGGTGGCGACCCGGCGGCGCTTTCGCGCCTTCAAGACGGAGCATTTCACGGCCGGAGCGGAAAAATTCGTCGTCACCGGCGCCGACCCGAGCCGCCGCGTGGTGACCGAGATCAACGCCGAGCCCGCCGGCCGCGAATACGCGCGCATCGCCGGCCTGCCGGTCGGCCGGCTGACGCAGGCGATCTTCGCCACCCATCCCATGGTGGTGCGCGTGGGCGAGCAGTGCTTCGTACGCGCGGTGCAGCGGCTGAACGCCGATGGCAGCCTGACATTCCTCTGTGCCATCGACGAGGGCGTGGTCTTGACCCTGGGCCAGGGCGGCGACCTGGCCGGCAGCTTGCGACGCAGCTTCGCCGAGATCGCCCAGGATATCGGGCCCCCGGCCCTGGTGATGGCGTTCGACTGCGTGCTGCGCCGGCTGGAGGTGGACTACCGTGGCCTGCGGGCAGAGGTCGGGCAGCTGATGGACACCAACAACGCCGTTGGATTCAACACCTATGGCGAGCAATACGAAGCCATGCACATGAACCAGACCCTGTCCGGCATCGCCGTCAGCGGCAGCGGTGCCTGACACCAACCTGCCGGCGGAGGGCTCGCCCGGCGACGGCGAGACCGTGGCGGCCCTGCTGCGCGAGAACGCGAAGCTGCGCCGGATCAACCGGTCGCTGATGGCCGCCGTGGAGCGCGGGCCGGACACCGCCGGCCGTGCGTTCGCGCTGTTCCAGACGGCCGCCGCCCTCGGCAACCAGGTGCAGGAACGCACGGCGGCGCTGACGGAGGCGCTGACGGCGCTGACCGGCGCGAAGGAAGAGGAGGAGCAGGCAAAGCAGCGCCTGGCGGCGGCCATCGAGGCGATCAACCAGGGCATCGTGCTGTGCGACGCGCAAGACCGCATCGTTGTCGCCAACGGCCGCTACCGCGAGCTGTGGCGCGGCCTGCCGGCCCAGCCCGGCACGCCGTTCGCGGCACTGGTGCGGGGTGGCGCGGCGCGCTGCCTGCTGGAAGACGGGATGGCCGGTCCGGGCTGCTGGGAGCAAGCCCGGCTGGAGCGGCACCGCAACCCGGGCGAACCCTTCGTGATCCAGTTCAGCGACGGCACCTGGCTGCAGGTCTCCGAACGACGGATGCCGGGGGGCGGCACGGTGTCGCTCTACACCGACATCACCGAGATCAAATGCCAGGAGGCGCGCCGCACCGCCGAGCTCATCCGCGCCAACGCCGAGATCATGGCGGCGAAGGCGGAAGCCGAGCTTCAAACCGTATCGAAGACCAGGTTCTTCGCCGCGGCCAGCCACGACCTGCTGCAGCCTCTGGCCGCGGCCCGCGTGTTCGCCTCGGCGCTGAGCGAGCGCCGGCTCTCGGCGCCCAACCGCGAGCTGGTGCGCCACGCGCTGGACGCACTGGACGCGGTGGACGACATGATCACCGCACTGCTCGACATCGCCAAGCTAGATGCCGGCGTGATGCCCCCTGCCCCCTGCAGCTTCGCAGTGCGCGAGGTGATGCGGCGCGTGGGCGAGGAATACGGCCTGATTGCCGCGCGGCAGAAGCTGCGGCTGCGCGTGTTCGCGGGCGAGGCGGTGGTGCACTCCGACCCGCGGCTGCTGGGCCGCATCCTGCGCAACCTGGTTTCCAACGCGCTGCGCTACACGGAGACAGGCGGCGTGCTGATCGGCCACAAGCGCGTGGCGGCCGGCCTGCTGGTGGGCGTGTGGGACACCGGCGTGGGCATCGCGGCGGCCCAGCAGGGCGAGATCTTCGAGGAGTTCCGCCGCCTGCCGCAGGCGCATGAGCGCGGCGGGCGCGGGGCGGGGCTGGGCCTGTCGATCGTGCGCCGCGTGGCACGCATGCTGGACCACAGGCTGGTGGTGCGGTCGGAGCCCGGGCGCGGCAGCCTGTTCGGCATCGTGGTGCCGCTCTCGGG
>CAXUGD010000101.1:0-9935 GCA_964250355.1 uncultured Acetobacteraceae bacterium
TCCCCCCGCCGGCCCCGCGGGCCGCCCCGGGCCGTTGGCCCGGGCGGCGGGCTCCCCCCACGCTCGCCTCCAGCGCCGCCATCTTCTGCGGCGCGAGCAGCGGGTTGATCAGCGTGCGGAATGCCGTGTGTTCCGGCGGGTCGTATTCGACGGGGACCTGGCTCCAGCTATCGCCCACGAGCTTGGAGAACGGCGAGAAGTCCTTGTTGGTGAAGTGCTCGGTGTCCTTGTAGATCGCGCGCAGCGTGTCGACGCGGCGGAACACCCAGGCGGGCGTGCCGCCAGGATAGAGGTTGGTGGCGTAGACCACGTCCGGACCCGACGCGAGCTCGGGCACGATGCGGTCGAACGGGTTCTCGGTCGTCGTCGCCCCCAGCACCAGCGGGTAGGACATCGCCAGCTCCGGCGGCACGTGGCGGGGGATCTGGGGCTGGGCGGGGCTGTGCTGCATGCCGGCTGCCTCCTCGTGGCAGTGCCCATCCTGCGCGACCGTCCGCCGGCAGACCCTGCCAGCCGGCAGGTCAACCGGTAGCCCCGCCGCGCGACGCCTCCCTCGGACAGGATCTCCAGGGCCAGCATGAACGATCAACCCGGCGCAGCGCAGCTGTTCGACCGTTTCGGCACCTACATCCTGCCCGGGCGTGTGAGCGACCCCGGCCGCGGGCTGGAGGAGGCGCGCGACGCCGAAGGCATGGGACTCGGCTGCGTGTGGATCTCCGAACGCTACGCGTCCAAGGAGCCAGCGGTGCTGTCGGGCGCGGTGTGCCAAGCCACGTCCAAGGTTCGCATTACCGGGACGATGTACGCCACCATGCGCCACCCGATCGTGACGGCGAGTGTCGCCAACGTCATGCAGGCGCTGTCCGGCAACCGCTTCCGGCTGATGTTCGCGCGCGCCGTGCCCGCCTATCTCGGCATGCTCGGCTCGCCCAACATCACCTTCCCCCGCCTGGCCGACACCATCTCCATCGTGCGCCGGCTCTGGGCCGGCGAGACGGTGGAGTACGAGGGCATTCTCGGCAAATACCCGATGCTGAAGCTGACGGATCGCTACGAGGGTCCGGCGCCGCCCATCATCTTCACCGCCATCGGCCCCAAGGCGCTCGCGTTCGCCGGCGAGCATTGCGACGGCGTGCTGCTGCACCCGTTCGTCTCGCCGCAGGGCGTGCGCAACTCCACGCGCATCGTTCGCGAGGCGGCCGAGAAGGCGGGTCGCGATCCGGGAGCCGTGCGCATCTACCACAACATCATCGTCGCCCCCGACCTGCCCAAGGATGAGGAGGAGGCGGTCGTCGGCGGACGGGCGGTGACGTATTTCGAGCTGCCGGGGTTCGGCGACCTCATCGTGGAGATCAACGGCTGGGACCCGGCCGTGCTGGAAAAGCTCCGCGCGCATCCGCAGATCGCCGGGCTGCACGGCAAGCCCGCCGACCAGGCCTTCACGCGCCAGGAGCTGGTGGAGGTCAGCCGCATCCTGCCGGACTCCTGGCTGGACGAAGGCGCCGCCGTCGGCACGGCGGCGCGTTGCGCCGACCAGCTGATGAAGTTCCTCGACGCGGGCGCCGACGAGATCCTGCTGCACGGCGCGGCACCCAAGGACATGGGCAAGCTGACGGCCGAGTTGCGCCGCGCCCTCTCGGCCCGGTCCTGACGGCATGGACAGGCTGCGCGAAAAGATCTGCGTCATCACAGGTGCCGGCAGCGGCATCGGCCGGGCCAGCGCCGCCATGTTCGCCGCCGAAGGTGCCACGGTCGTGGTGACCGACCTGCGCGGCCCGGCAGCCGAAGAGGTGGCGCACGGCATTGCGCACGCGGGCGGCAAGGCGATCGCCATGACCGTCGACGTGGGCGAGGAGGAGCAGCTGCGTCGGATGGTGGACCGCACCGTCGCCGAGTACGGCCGCATCGACGTGCTCTACAACAATGCACTGTTTCTCGACACCGCGTTCGTCATGCGCGACCTGGATTTCCTGGCGTTCGACCCGGAGGTCTTCACCGCCAACATTCGCGTCAACGTGCTGGGCGGCGTGCTGGCCAGCAAGTTCGCCATCCCCCACATGCTGCAGGCGGGCGGCGGATCGATCATCTTCACCTCGTCGACCAGTTCCCTCGGCGGCGACGTGACCGCCTACAGCTACGGTGCCTCCAAGGCGGCGCTGAACTGGTACGTGCAGTCGATCGCAGCGACCTTCGGCAAGCAGGGCATACGCAGCAACGCCATACTGCCCGGCACCATACAGACACCGTCCAAGATGGCCTGGTCCACGCCGCAGATGGACGCGGATTTCATGGAGATCATCAACGCGCCACGCCTGGGCGAGCCGGACGACATCGCGTCCCTCGCGGTGTTCCTCGCGTCGGACGAATCGCGCTACGTGAACGGCGCGCTGTATCGTGTGGATGGCGGCATGAGCTGCACGGTACCGTTCATCACCGTCACCCGCAAGGCGATGGCGGCGGGAAAATAGGCCAACAGGACGGGAGCTTGTCATGGGGCAGCGTCAGGAAGATTTCATCCGCGAGTTCTGCGACGTCTGGGGCGACGGCACCGCCGAAACCAAGCCGCAGGTCGAGAAGATACTCTCCATGATGTCCGAGGATGCGGAGTGGCAGCTCTGGGTGCCTGGCGGGCCGATCGTGAAAGGGCGCGAGGCGCTGCGGGCGGAGATACACCGTCAGATGGCGATGGCCACCAACAACAAGTGCAACATCGTCAACATGCTGTCGAGCGACCGCATGGTGATGACCGAGCGCGCCGACCAGGCGATCATCTTCGGCAGGCCCTGCCCGCACCAGATGGTCGCGGTCTACGAGCTGGACGAGGACGGCCTCATCTCACGCTGGCGGGAGTACCTCGACATGGCCGACCTGACGCGCAAGATGGGCGTGGGCGAGGACGTCGCCGCAAACAAATAAATCAAGCAGTCCTTTTTTGAAAAAAGGACCAAAAAACTTTTTCTCTTTGAGGTACGCGCCAGCCCCGGAGTCCGCGACAGCACTAATAGAAGTTCTTTGCTTCTTTCAAGAAAGAAGGCCTTTCTTACGTGTCCCACACCACATGGATGTGGTCCGGACCGCGAAGCTGCATCCCGCGTATCTGCGGCGCCGGCATGGATGGATCCAGGCGCAAATTGGGAAGATTCAGCAGCGCGTCCAATGCGGCGTCGATTTCGAGCTGCGCCACCTGCATGCCCATGCAGGCGTGCACCCCGTAGCCGAAGCCGAGGATGGGGCGCAGCGGGCGGTCGATGTCGAACGTGTCAGGATCGGTGTAAAGGTCCGGGTCGCGGCTGGCACTGGCGGCACAGACCGAGACGGCGGCGCCGGCCGGGATGGTCACGCCGCGTATGTCCACGTCGCGCGCCGCCTGCCTGGCGTGGAACGCGGCGACGGGCTCGTAGCGCATCGATTCGTTCAGCGCGGCGCGCAGCAACGTGCGGTCGCGACGCAGCCGTTCCAGCGTCTGTGGATGGCGGAAAAGCAGCACCATCATGTTGGCGAAGGTGCGCGTCGTCGTCTCGGCGGCGGCCGGCAGCAGCATGCGCACCAGGTTCGTCACCTGGTGGTCGTCGAGGCGCTGGCCTTCGTGCTCCGCGCGCAGCAGGTAAGCGATCAGGTCGTCGCCCTCCGCACCCTCGGCCCGCCTGCGTTCAACGATGGGACGCACATGGTCGTAGAGTTCCTGTGCGGCCTGGAACGCGCCGGCCATCGCCAGCTTCGTCTTCTCCGGGTCCTTCTGCGGGCCGGCGAGGATGCGCAACGCCCAGTTGGCGAAGCGGTCGATCGAGGCGCGGTCGTCGGGGAAGCCGAGGATCGCATAGATGATACGGACCGGGAACGGCAGGCCGTAGTCGCGGACCAGGTCCGCCTTCCCCTGCGGGCGCAGCCGGTCGATGTAGTCGGTGCGTATGATCGGCACGATCAGCTGCTCGTTCCAGCGCATCAGCACCTGCCGGCTGAAGCACGGGGCGAGCAGGTTGCGCAGCCGCTTGTGGGGCGGGCCGTCCAGCGCGCTCAGCATGACGTCGCCCAGGAACGCGCCCAGCCCGTCCATCAGCAGGCTGCTCGTCCAGGTCTCCGGGTCGCGCATGATGCCCATCACGTCGTCGTGGCGGAACACGGTGAAGACCTGGCGCCCCTTGTTGCCGTAATCGGCCTGCGAGGGCACGCCGAACCGGGAGAGTACGTCGCCTTCCATGACCGGCGTCGCCCGGCTCAGCTCGGCATATAATGGGTACGGGTCGAGCACTCCGGTGCCGTCATAGGTGTCGCTGACGGAGCGGAAGCTGTCGGTGATGTGGGGGTCTTTGAGTTCGGCGGCCAGCGACATCGCCCGGGCTCTCCACGGCTATACACCCATACCTTGGATGCGGGAAGGCGGCGGGCTACCTGCCGGCCGGCAGGCAGCTCCGTTCAGTGCTGCGGCCCGAACTCGTAGCGCAGCTGGAAGCCGAACATCTGCGGCGGCCCCCAGATGGCCGAGTTGAAGCCCAGCGACGCGCCGGTCACCGACCCGATGGCCTCATAGCGACGGTCGAACGCGTTGTTGATGTAGAACGACAGGTCGACCGGCTGGCGATAGATGTTGTTCCAGTCCAGCCGGAAGTTCGTGACCGAATACGGGTTGAGGTAGATCTGCGTGAAGAACACCTTGGTCGTGTAGTAGAGGTTGGCGCTGGCGATCAGCGTTCCCGGATCGCCCAGCGGCAGTGCGTATTGCGCGCCGGCGTTCAGCGTCGCCTTGGCGACGAAGTTGAACGGGATGTTGTGGCCCGAGATGTAGTAGCTGAGCGGGTAGGCCGCGTTGAAGGACGTGGTCTCCGGGTCGAGCAGGTTGCCGCCGAAGGACAGCGTCAGGTTCTTGACCGGCGAGATGTTGCCGTCGAAATCGACGCCTTCCACGCGCGACCGGCCGACATTGGCCAGCAACGTGCCGGAATTGGGATCCTGATTCGGATTGCACAGGCCGGTCGGCGTATAGGGTGGCTTGCCGAAGACCGGGTCGCCGGCGATGCATCCCGGCTGCTGCAGCAACCCGCTCAGCGGTACCTGCACGCCGTTGTAGTAACCGTCGAATATGGAGACGTTGAGACGGGTCTTGACGTTGCCGATCGTGTAGTCCGTCTTCACGCCAAGCTCTACATCTGTCACCTTTTCGGGCCCGAAGGTCTGGAAAGGCGTGAGCAGACCACCGAGGGTTGGAGAATTGATGCCGCCTTCACGATAGCCGCGGCGCGTGACGAGGTAGGCGAACAGCTCGTTGCTGATCCGCCAATCGAAGCCGAACTGCCAGGTCGGCTTGTGCGAATTGGCGCTGTTGTACGTGGGGTTGATCGTGTACGGGCTGGTCAGGCACTCCTTGGGCCCGACCGTTCCCTGGGTGGTGCTGTCGTTGGCAGTACAGGATTTCTCGCGGTCGTAGGTGAAGCGCAGTCCGGCGTCGAAGTGCAGGCCGCTGACGTAGTCGCCCAGGTCGAAATTGGCGTTGCCGAAGATGGCGTGGCTGGTCTCGTAGGCGTTGTTGTAGGAAAAGCTGGCCAGCGGCGAAGGTAGCGGCTGCGACGGCAGGGCGAGCTGGCCCAGGCCGAGACCCGTTCCCGTCACCCCGTAGGGGTCGCTGCTGAGATAGAACGCGCCGAGAAGCCAGTCGAGTTTGTTGTCGAGCAGCTTGCCCTTCAGCTGCACTTCCTCGGTGAACTGTTCGGTGTGGTTGATCGCCCCGGCGTTGAGCAGGGTGAGCGGCACGCCGAACGTGGAGGAGTTCAGCGCCGGCGTGCCGTCCGTGTTGATGTTGTAGGCCACGAAGGTGCGCCGGTAGCCGAAGATGTTGGTCAGCGACAGGTTGTCGCCGAGCTGTATGTCCGTGCGGTTGGTGATGCCGGTCCTGCGCGTGTCGTTGCGCGCCGGCGAGACGTCGCTGTCGGTGACCAGGTAGCCGACCCGTCGCTGGAACGCGAGGTAGTCCGTCAGCGACGTGCGCAGTCCCAGAAGATCGATCAGGGCGGGGTTGGGGTCGACGCTGTCGATCAGCGCGGCGTCGCCCGTGTACTCGTTGGTGTAGCTGTCGTAGATTGTGACGTTCTTCAGCCAGGGCACCGGATCGAGCCGCAAGGTCGCGCGGTACGCCTTGATGTTGAGGTCGTCGAGCGGTCCGCCCACGCCAATGTTCTTGGTATAGCCGTCACGCTCGTCGTACTGGCCGGCGATCCTGAGCGAGACCTTGTCCTTGATGATGGGGATGGTCGCGGCACCTTCGACCTGCCGGTCGTTGTAGTTGCCATAGCCGACCTGCAGGTAGCCGTTCGGCGTGTAGGTGGGGGCGACGGGATAGAACAGAACCGCGCCGCCGGTCGTGTTGCGGCCGAACAGCGTGCCCTGCGGGCCCTTGAGCACCTGCACGTTGCTCATGTCGTAGATGTCGATGCCGCTGCCGAAGATCGGCTGCGGCACGTCGGCGAAATACGCGACAACGGCTGCCGCGTTGGTGCCGCTGACGGCCTTGGATTGTCCGCGTATCTGGTAGACGGAGTTCTCCCGGCCGCCCGAGCCGCTGAGGTAGACGCCGGGGGTGCTGAAGGCGAGGTCGGAGGTCTGGCGTATGTTCTTGCGGCGCAACGTGGTCGCGGCGAAGGCGGTCACCGACACCGGAGCGCTCTGCGCCTTTTCCGCCTTTCGCCGTGCCGTCACCACGACTTCCTCGACGCCTCCTGCGCCGGCGCCGCGCGCCTGCTGCGGTGCGGCCGCCTGGATTGATGAGAGCGGCGCAGCGGCCGAGCAAACTACGAGGACGGCGCATGCAATTCTGTCGCGAGTAGGTCGTTTCACGTCCGTCTCCCCCTGTCGGCCTGCATCCGTGGACGCCCGCCAGTGACGTCCACATCCGGCGCCGATCCGCTTGCTCTTCTCAGTGGCAAGGCATCTCTCGCCAGCGTGATCTGTGGCCCCGTCTTTCGGTAGGCCTAAAAGAAATTGAGCATGTGTCGGCTATCTTGCCGACCGTTTCTTGGACGACGAGCCGCCGGTCGATCGCTATCCTGCCGCCCGACAGGTCAGCGTGGCTTGAATACCGGGCAGATCGTCCCGGTCTGCGTCGGATTTGGGGCCTGGCGCCGCACCGACGTGTCGACAACCGTGGCAACGTGATCAAGGTCCACATGATTTCGCCGCGCAACGAATGCCTGTTGTCAGATCAGGACGATCTCGGTGGCGCGTTCAAGCGCGCGATGCGGCGACTTGCGGCGACGGTCACGATCGTCACCGGCGGGTCGGCCGAGCAGCGCGGCGGATTTGCGGCGACCGCCGTCTGCTCGGTCAGCGCGGACCCGCCGGCGCTGCTGGTATGCGTCAACCGTTCGGCGTCGCTTCACGACAGTCTCGTGATGGGCAGCCCGTTCTGCGTCAACCTGCTGCACGGGCAGCATACTGAATTGTCGAGCGTCTTCGGCGGCAAGGTGGCGCCGGCCGAACGCTTCAGCTACGGCGCGTGGCAGCACGATGAGGACGGTATCGCCTACCTGGACGATGCGCAGGCCAATTTGTTCTGCGTCGTCGACGCATCGATGGCGTACGGCACCCACACGATCGTCGTGGGCCGCGTCCGACGTGTGAGGATGCACGGCGACATCGCGCCGCTCGTCTACAGCGACGGCCGCCTGATCGCGATCTGATTGCGGCGAGCGTTGTCCAGCGTCATGTCGATGGCATCAGGCTCTTGCCGATTTCCGCCATCATCAATACCCGGTCGAGTCGCGCCTTGGTGAGCGGCGCGGTGGTCTCGCCGCCGGGCACGCTGGGGTAGATCAGCAGCGGCCCGTGCGGCAGGTGCGCGAGCGCGTCGGCAACGACATCGTCGGGATCGAACGCCATGGAGAGGTCGAACCTCGTTCCGGCCACGCCGCGATGGAACGTCGGCGTCGTCATCGCGGGCGCGAGAACCGAGAGCACGTGCACGCCGGCGTCGGCGAGCTCCGCCCACAGCGCCTCGGTCAGCACCATCTCGAACGCCTTGGTGGCCGAGTACATCGCGAGCCACGGCTGGCCGCCCAACGCCGCCAGCGAGGACATCAGCAGCAGGCCGCCGCGTCCCCTGGCGGCCAGTCGTGCGCCGAAGCCGTGGGCGGCGGTGGCCACCGTACGCACGTTCATGTTGATGACATTCTGCCAGCGCTCGACGGGGCTGCCGAGGAAGGCCGTGCCGCCGCCGTCCGCGCCGGCGTTGGAAACGTAGAGCCCGACATCGATGTCGGCGGCCTCGGCCAGCATGCGTTCGCCGGCGTCGTCCGTCATCAGGTCCAAAGCCAGCGTGCGCGTCGCGACCCCGTGTCGCGTCTCGAGCTCCCTGGCCAGGCTGGCCAGGGCTTCGGCACGGCGGGCGACCAGCAACAGGTTGATGCCCATCGCGGCGAGGCGATGCGCGTAGCCCGCGCCTGTCCCGTCCGACGCGCCGGCAATGACGGCCCAAGGTCCGTAGCTGTGCCGGGCCGTCGCCGCGTCCAGAGGGGGATGTTCGCTGATGGCCATGTGATCCGCCCGCTATGGTGTCGTTGATGAGAGACGCGACGTATCAGGGTTTCATGGCCGCCTTGCCGGTCAGTATGTCCACCGGGACGGACAGATGCTGGTAGGTGATCAGCCACTTGCCGCCTTTCTTGCGCAGCACGTCCGTCTGCCGGACGACGATGTCCAGGTTCGGATTGCCGTGCGACCCATGCGCTGTGAAGTGTTGATGGCTGTACGCGACGGCCAGGTCGCCCTGCACGTCGATCGTCATGTCCTTGATGTCGGCATGGAACGTGTTGAAGTTGTCCATGTAGACCTTGAAATCCTCGTTGATCTGCCGGACGCCGTGGCGTTGCGGCGGGAAGAAATCGTCCTGCAGCGCGTCAGGGTCGAAACAGGACAGGCCGAGTGCCGGTGTCTGCGCGTTGGCCACCAGTTCCTCGACCTTCAGCACGGCCGCCTTCTCCTGCGCCTGCGTGGTCTCCGCACGCACCGTGCCCGACAAGGCGGCCGCACAGAACACGGCCGATCCGGCAACCGACAGCAGCAACCTCGTCATGTGCGTATCCTCCGGGCAGTGCGGATTCGTTGGTTCGTCGCCACACGAGACGAGGCCTCGATGTCTGCCGCCTACCACGCGGCAGGTCGACGCCCGCCTGCGTCACGCGACGTCGATTTGGACCGGAAAGCGGTCGAAGTAGAAACCGAACCTCGCGCGCAGTTCGGGGGCCGTAATCCCGAAGTCGCGCTCCAGGTCATAGACCAGCCTGCTCTGCTGCGGCCCGGCGCGTTCGGCCACGCGCGCGTGCATCGCCTGCAGTGTGGCGTCGGTCAGCGTCAGCCCGGCCCGCCGGTAGACCTCCCGCAGCATCGGGTCGGGGTCGGCGATCCACTGGTGGAAATAGACGTCCAGCGTCTGCGCCTCGGGCAGCACGCCACGATCGCGCACGCAGGCCCGCAGCAGCCGCTCGTAGCGGTCCGGCCAGTACGCCGCCGGTTCGGCGGGATCGACCCGCTGGCGCAGCAGTCGCGCAGCGTACAGCGCCATCGTCATCGCCGACCGTATCGAGCCCACCGGGTCGCGGTGCGTCAGCACGAAGGTCGCGTCGGGGAAGGTGCTGCGCAGCACGGGAAGCTGTTCCATGTGCTGCGGGCATTTGATAACCCAGCGCGCCGGCCCGCGGATGTAGCTCAGCACGCCCAGCGCGCGCCGCAGATAAGCGTACGGGCCGCTCTGGTCCTGCGAGAGGTAGAAGTCGCGCCAGCGCGGCACGGTGGCCAGCCACTCGATGAGGTAGGAGGAGAAGTCCAGCGCCTGCAGCTCGATGTCCTCGCTGATGTGGTCGGCGGAAAATGCGTGCATCAGCTTCATGTGCGGCAGCACCGCCTCGTAGGCCTGCCAGCCCGCCTCGGCGCGGGTGCGGCGCGGGTTAGGG
>CAXUGD010000102.1:0-9831 GCA_964250355.1 uncultured Acetobacteraceae bacterium
GCACCGGGTTTACCGCGCGCATTCACGCCATACTGCGCGACCGGGTGGAGGCGGCCAGCGGTGCCGTCGTGTGCGGGGCGGGCCCGCGCCTCCCCAACACCACCAGCCTTGCCCGCCCCGGCCTGCGCGCCGACTTCCAGGTGATCGCGCTCGACCTGGCCGGCATCGCGGTCTCGGCCGGGGCTGCGTGCAGCGCCGGCAAGGTGGCGCGCAGCCATGTGCTGGAGGCGATGGGGCTGGGAGAGCTGGCCGGCTGCGCCATCCGCGTGTCGCTCCCCTGGAACGCCACGGAAGACGACGTGGAGCGCTTCCTCCACGCCTACCGCACCGCGCTGGCCCCCGCCGGGCGAATCCCGGTTCCCGCGTGAGCATCTATCTCGACACCCAGGCCACCACGCAGTGCGATCCGCGCGTGGTGGCCAGCATGGCCCCGTTCTTCCAGGCGTGGTTCGGCAACCCGCACAGCGCCGAGCACGCCGCCGGCCAGCACGCGGCGCGCGCGGTGGACGAGGCGCGCGCGCATGTCGCAGCCCTGATCGGCGCCGACCCGCGCGAGGTCGTGCTGACCTCCGGCGCCACGGAAGCCAACAACCTGGCCATCAAGGGCGCCGCGCGCCACGCGGGCAGCGCCGGCCCGCGCCGCATCGTCACGCTGGCCAGCGAGCACCGATGCGTGCTGGAGAGCGTGCGCGACCTGGCCGCCGAGGGCTTCGAGCCGCACATCCTGCCGGTGGCGCCGAACGGCCTGCTGCTTGATCTGGACCGCCTGCGCCACGCGCTGCGCACGCCGACGCTGCTGGTTAGCGTGATGGCGGTGAACAACGAGACCGGTATCATCCAGGACCTGCCGGCCATCGCCGCCGCCGTCCGCCAGGCTGGGGCGCTGCTGCACGCCGACATCGCCCAGGCGGCCGGCAAGATCCCGGTCGATGTGCAGGGGATGGGGCTGCACCTCGCCTCCGTCAGCGCGCACAAGCTGTACGGGCCGAAGGGCATCGGCGCGCTGTATGTGCGCCGCCGCCCGCGCGTGCGGCTCCAGCCGCTATTCTCCGGCGGCGGCCAGGAACGCGGGTTGCGCAGCGGCACCGTTCCCGTTCCGCTGGCGGTGGGGTTCGGCGAGGCGTGCCGGATCGCTGCGGCCGAAATGGCGGCCGATACCCCCCGCATCGCGGCCCTGCGCGACCGGCTATGGGCCAGGCTGGCCGCCGCGGTCGGCGGGCTGACCCAGAACAATGCGGCCGCCCCGCGCATCGCCGGCGCTCTCAGCCTGCGCCTGCCCGGCCTGCGCGCGCTGGACCTGATCGCGGCCGCGCCGGACGTGCACGTCTCCACCGGATCGGCCTGCACCTCGGCCGAGCTGGCGCCCAGCCACGTGCTGACCGCGATGGGACTCTCGGCGGCCGAGGCGGCCTGCACCTTGCGCGTGGGTATCGGACGTTTTACCTCGGCCGACGACATAGACGTGGCGGCCGCCATGCTGGCCCGCGCCGCCCATGGCCTGGGTGCCCGCGCAGCACCGCCGTCCGTTGCAGCAGAGGCCTGATCATGCCGAAGATGACCTTCACCCTACGCGACGGCAGCGCGCGCGAAGTCGATGCGCCGCTAGGCCTGTCGGTTCTGGAAGTGGCCCACAAGCACGGCGTCGATATCGAGGGCGCCTGCGAGGGTTCGCTCGCCTGCTCCACCTGCCACGTGATCGTCGATCCGTCCTGGTACGGCCGGCTGGCCCGTGCCACGGAGGACGAGGAGGACATGCTGGACCTGGCCTTCGGCCTGCAGGCGACCAGCCGGCTGGGCTGCCAGATCGTGATCACCCCCGAGCTCGACGGCCTGGCGGTGAAGCTGCCGTCGGCCACGCGCAACGCGCAGGGCTGACCGCCCCGGGTGATCGTCATGCCCCCGGACCTGCGGGCCCAGCCCGTCATCGCGTTTCTGGACGCCACTGCCCGCGCGTTCCCCGGCCACCGCGCCATCGACTTCCTCGGCCGCCACTGGACCTACGCGCAGCTGGACCGGGCCGTGGACCGCGCCGCCTGCGGCCTGCAGGCGATCGGCGTGGTACCCGGCACGCGGGTGGGGCTGTGCCTGCCCAACACGCCCTACTCCGTCATCTACTTCTTCGCCGCCCTGCGCTGCGGCGGGATCGTCGTCAACTACAACCCGCTCTACGTCGAGCGCGAACTGGCCCACCAGATCGCCGATTCCGGCACGGAGGTGATGGTCACGATCGACCTCAAGCTGGTCTATCCCAAGGTCGCGGCCGTTGCCGCACGCACCGGCCTGCGCCGCATCGTGGTCTGTTCGATGGCCGGCGCCCTGCCGCGCGCCCAGGGCGTGCTGTTCCGCCTGGCCAAGCGGGCCGAGATCGCCAGGCTGGCCGATGACGGCGTTTCCATCGCCGAGGCCGCCTTGCCGCGCGGATCGGGGCGGCCCGCCGCCGTGGCGGTGCAGCCGGGCGACGTGGCCGTGCTGCAATACACCGGCGGCACCACGGGGGTGCCCAAGGCGGCCGAGCTGACCCACGCCAACCTCAGCTGCAACGCCCAGCAGATATCCACGGCCCTCGGCTCCCGCCCGCACGGCACCGACCGCGTCATGGGTGCGTTGCCGCTGTTCCACGTGTTCGCGTTGACGACTGTGATGGTCGTGGCCGTGCAGACGGCGGGCGAAATGATCCTGCTGCCGCGCTTCGAGCTGGATCAGGTGCTGGCCACCATCGCCCGTGCCCGGCCGACCATGTTCCCGGCCGTGCCCACCATCTACGCGGCACTGGTGGATGCGGCGGGGCGGGGCCGGGTGGATTTCAGCTCCATCCAGCTGTGCATGTCGGGCGGGGCGCCGCTGCCCACCGAGATACGCAGCCGCTTCATGGCGCTGACCGGCTGCTGGCTGATGGAGGGCTACGGCCTGTCGGAGACCGCGCCGGTGGTCTGCTTCACCCCGCCCGGCAAGCGGTATAAGGAGGGCTCGATCGGCCTGCCGGTGCCCGGCACCACGGTCGAGATACGCGCGCTGGACGACCCTGAACGCCTGCTGCCGCAGGGCGAGCGCGGCGAGATCTGCATACGCGGCCCACAGGTGATGCGCGGCTACTGGAACCGCCCGGAGGAGACGGCGCAGGTGATGGTGGACGGCAGCCTGCGCACCGGCGACGTGGGCTACCTGGACGAGGACGGCTACCTGTTCCTGGTCGATCGCATCAAGGACGTGATCATCGCCGGCGGCTACAACATCTACCCGCGCGTGCTGGAGGAAGCGTTGTACCAGCACGCGGCGGTGCGGGAGGCTGTGGTGATCGGCGTGCCCGACGCCTATCGCGGCCAGGCGCCCAAGGCCTTCGTGACGCTGAAGGCGGGTGGGGCCGCGACGCCCGACGAGCTGCGCGCGTTCCTGGCCGGCTACGTCTCGAAGATCGAGATGCCGCGCGAGGTGGAAATCAGGGCCGAGCTGCCCAAGACGATGATCGGCAAGCTGTCCAGGAAGGAGCTGGTGGCCGAAGAGGCTGCCAAGGCATAGGCCGCATATCTACATTGCAAGCCGCAGCATGGGTGCTATATCGGAGCGATGCCCTGACGTATAGGTAAACCCTGTGGCCTCCGCCAAGCCCGGCCCCGAACCGTTTCTGACCGTGACCCAGCTGGCGCGCGACCTGGGCGTGACCGCGCGCACTATACGGTTTTACGAGGACAAGGGGCTGATAACCCCGCAGCGCGCGGGCAGCACCCGGGTTTACACGGCGCGCGACCGGGCGCGGATGATCCTGATCATGCGCGGCAAGCGGCTGGGCTTTAGCCTGCGTGCCATCAAGGACTACCTGGACCTGTACGACGTGGACCACACACAGGCCGAACAGATTCGGCTGCTGCGTGGCGGCGTGGCCCGGCGCCTGGCCTCGCTGCGCGAGCAGTTCCAGGCATTGCAGGAGACGATCGCCGAGCTGGAAGACGTGCAACGTCAGGCGGAGGAGGCGTTCGCCACGCTGCCGCAGGTTCCGCGAAAGGCAACGGCGTAGCACAACACCGCGGCCGCATAACGGGGCGCGCCGCAGCAGAGGGAACAGCACATTGGTCAACGTAGTCATTGCCGGTTACGCACGGTCGCCCTTCACGCTGGCCAAGAAGGGTGCGCTGGCGCGCGTGCGCGCCGACGACATGGCGGCCGAAGTGATACGCGGTCTGATTGCCAAGACCGGTGTCGCCCCCGAGGATGTCGAGGACATCATCGTGGGCAGCGCCTTTCCCGAAGGCGAGCAGGGCATGAACGTGGCGCGGCTGATCGGGCTGCTGGCCGACCTGCCGCTGAGCGTGGGCGGCATGACGGTGAACCGCTTCTGCGGCAGCTCCATGAGCAGCGTGCACATCGCCGCCGGCCAGATCATGGCCGGTGCGGGCGAGGTGTTTATCGCCGCCGGCATCGAAAGCATGAGCCGCGTGCCGATGGGCGGCTACAACCCGCTGTTCAACGTGACGCTCGCGGGCAAGCAGCCCGGCGCCTACATGGGCATGGGCGAGACGGCTGAGAACGTGGCCCGCAAATGGCAGATCACGCGCGACCAGCAGGAAGATTTCGCCGTCGCCAGCCACAAAAAGGCGTCCGAGGCGCAGGCCGCCGGCAAGTTTGCCGACGAGATCGTGCCGATCCACGTCAAAGGCGGCGTGGTCGATCAGGACGGCTGCATCCGCGCCGGCACCACCAAGGAGGCGCTGGCCGGGCTGAAGCTCGCCTTCGATCAGGAGGGTACGGTGACCGCCGGCACGTCCTCGCCGCTGACCGACGGTGCCAGCGCCGTGCTGGTGTGTTCGGAGGAGTGTGCCACGGCGCACAAGCTGCCGATCCTGGCGCGCATCAAGAGCATTGCCACATCGGGTTGCGAGCCGGACATCATGGGCATCGGCCCGGTGCGCGCCAGCCGCAAGGCGTTGGAGCGGGCGGGCATATCGGCGCGCGACGTGGACGTGGTGGAGCTGAACGAGGCGTTTTCCAGCCAGGCGATCGCCAGCATGAAGGAGATCGGCTTCCGGCCCGAGACGGTGAACCTGGATGGCGGCGCCATCGCGCTGGGCCATCCGCTGGGCGCCACCGGGGCGCGCATCGTGGGCAAGGCGGCCTCCTTGCTGAAGCGCGAGGGCGGCAGGTACGCGATCGCCACGCAGTGCATCGGCGGCGGGCAGGGGATCGCCACCGTTCTGGAAGCGGTGTGAGCCATGGCTGAACTGTTCAAGCCCGCAGCGGAGCTGCCTTTCAATAAGGTTGCCGTGATCGGCAGCGGCGTGATGGGCTGCGGGATCGCGGCGCAGGTCGCCAATGCCGGCGTGCCCGTGCTGCTGCTCGACATCGTGCCGAGGGACGGTGCTGACCGTGACGCGGTGGCGAAGGCAGCGGTCGCCCGCGCGCTGAAGACGGAGCCGGCCCCGTTCATGTCGGCGGGTGCGGCGAAGCTGATCGAGACCGGCAACATCGACGACCATTTGGCGCGGGTTGCCGAGTGCGACTGGATCGTCGAGGTCGTGGTCGAGCGGCTGGACATCAAGCAGGCGCTGTATCGCAAGCTGGACGCGGTGCGTAAGCCGGGCACAGCTGTCAGCTCCAACACCTCGACCATTCCGCTGGCTAAGCTGATCGAGGGCATGCCGGAAACATTCGCCCGCGACTTCACCATCACCCACTTCTTCAACCCGCCGCGCTACATGCGGCTGCTGGAATTGGTGACCGGCCCGCTCACCGATCGGGCGATGGCCGCGCGCGTGGCCGATTTCTGTGACGTGGCACTCGGCAAGTCGGTCGTGTCCTGCAAGGACTCTCCCGGCTTCATCGCCAACCGGCTCGGCATCTTCTGGATGACCGGCGCGGTGACTGCGACGGTGGAGCAGGGCCTGACGGTGGAAGAGGCGGACGCCATCATGGGCCGGCCGTTCGGCATTCCCAAGACGGGCGTGTTCGGACTGATGGACCTGGTGGGGCTGGACCTCGGCCCGCATATCAACGCCAGCATGGCGGGCGCGCTGCCCGCCGGCGACGCGTTCCACGCGATCAACCGCGAAGCGCCGGTGCTGCAGAAGATGATTGCCGAGGGCTACACCGGCCGCAAAGGGAAGGGCGGCTTCTACCGGCTCAACAAGTCGGGCGGCAAGCGCACCAAGGAGGCGGTGGACCTGCACACCGGCGAGTACCGCGCCGAACGCGCCGCCGAGCTGCCCGAACTCGCCGCGGCAGGCCGCGACTTGCGCAAACTGATGACCGGCGAGGGCAAGGTCGCGGCCTTTGCCTGGCGCGTCATGGGCCACGTGATGGGCTACGCCGCAAAGCTGGTGCCGGAGGCGACCGACGAGATCGCCGCCATCGATGAGGCGATGCGGCTCGGCTACAACTGGCAACACGGGCCTTTCGAGCTCATCGACAAGGTGGGCGCCGACTGGCTAATCGAGCGGTTGCGCGCCGATGGTTTCGCCGTGGCCCCCATGCTGGAGCGTGCCGCAGGCCGAACGTTCTACCGCGTGGAGAACGGCGTACGTCAGCAATTGGGTTTGGACGGCGAGTACCACGACATCGTGCGTCCGGACGGCGTGCTGATGTTGGAGGACGTCAAGCGCGTGTCGAAACCCGTCCTGCGCAACGGCTCGGCCGCGGTGTGGGACATCGGCGACGGCGTTCTGTGCTTCGAGTTCACCAGCAAGAGCAACGCGCTGGACGAGCAGATCATGACGCTGCTCGGCAAGACGATCGCGCTGGTGAAGAAAGACTTCAAGGCGCTGGTCATCTACAACGAGGGCAGCAACTTCTCCGTCGGCGCCAATATCGGGCTGGCGCTGTTCGCGGCCAACATTGCGGCCTGGATGCAGGTGGAAAGCATGGTCGCCACCGGCCAGGACACCATGCAGAAGCTGAAATACGCGCCTTTCCCGGTGGTGACCGCGCCGGCCGGCATGGCGCTGGGCGGCGGCTGCGAGTTTCTGCTGCACAGCGACGCGGTGCAGGCCCACGCCGAAACCTATGCCGGGCTGGTCGAGTGCGGCGTGGGCCTGTTGCCGGGCTGGGGCGGCTGCAAGGAGATGCTGGGCCGCTGGGCGACCGATGGAAAGCTGCCCAAGGGTCCGATGCCGGCGCCGATGAAGGTGTTCGAGATGATCAGCACGGCCAAGGTCGGCCGCTCGGCCGCCGAGGCGCGCGAGATGCTGGTGTTGCGCCCGCAAGACGGCGTGACGATGAACCGCTACCGCCTGCTGGCGGACGCCAAGACGCGCGCGCTGGCGTTGGCGGTGGACTACAAGCCGCCGGAGCCGCGCGAAATCGTGCTGCCCGGCCCGTCCGGCAAGCTCGTGCTGGACCAGGCGGTGGCGGGGTTCCAGAAAACCGGCATGGCGACGAAGCACGATGGCGTCGTCTCGGGCGAACTGGCGCGCGTGCTGACCGGCGGCGACACCGACGTGATCGACACGGTGAAGGAGAGCAAGATTCTGGATTTGGAGCGGGAGTCGTTTCTGCGCCTGCTGAAAACATCTGGAACTTTGGCGCGGATCGAGCACATGCTGGAGACGGGAAAGCCGTTGCGCAATTAGACCGGAGACGACCGTCATTGCGAGGCCGCTTGGCCGAAGCAATCCAGGCGACACAACACACGTCCGCCGCGCGACTTTGGATCGCCACGCCGCCAAGGCGCGGCTCGCGATGACGATGTAACGGCCCCCGGTCATCCGTGGCCACTGAGCAAGACTTTGAGGATCAAACGCCATGCAAGTCTATAAAGCCCCCCTCCGCGACATGCGCTTCGTGATGCACGAACTGCACAACTCCGCCGCCCACGTGGCCCAGATCGGCCAGGAGGATGTGACGGAGGAGCTGATGGACAGCATCCTCGAAGAAGCCGGCAAGTTCGCCACCGACATCCTGCTGCCGCTCAACGCCAGCGGCGACGAGGAAGGGTGCCGGCTGGAAAACGGCGTGGTGCGCACGCCCAAGGGGTTCGTGGATGCCTACAAGAAGTTCTGCGAGGCCGGCTGGGGTGCGCTGTCCTCACCCACCGAGTACGGCGGCCAGGGCCTGCCCGAAATCCTGGGCAAGATGGTCGAGGAGATGCAGTGCTCGGCCAACCTCTCCTTTGGCCTGTATCCCGGCCTGACGCACGGCGCCACGCTGGCACTGGAAGGCCACGGCAGCGAAGAGCTGAAGCGGCGCTACCTGCCCAAGATGATCGAGGGCACGTGGTCCGGCACCATGTGCCTGACGGAGGCGCATTGCGGCACCGACCTCGGCATGATGCGCACGAAGGCCACGCCGCAGGAGGACGGCAGCTACAAGATCAACGGCGCCAAGATCTTCATCTCCGCCGGCGAGCACGACTTGACGGAGAACATCGTGCATTTGGTGCTGGCGCGCATGGACGGTGCGCCAAAGGGCATCAAGGGCGTCAGCATGTTCCTGGTGCCGAAATTCGTTCCCAACGACGACGGCCGCCCGGGTGCCCGCAACGGCGTCACATGCACCGCCATCGAGCACAAGATGGGGCTGAAGGCTTCTGCCACCACGCAGCTCTATTTCGACGACGCGACCGGCTGGCTGGTGGGTGAAGCCAACAAGGGCATGCGCGCCATGTTCACCATGATGAATGCCGAACGCCTGTCCGTCGGCATCCAGGGCCTGGGCGTCGCCGAAACTGCCTACCAGAGCGCCGCCTTCTACGCGCGCGACCGTATCCAGGGCAGGGCACTCTCCGGCGCCAAGTATCCCGAGCGCGCGGCCGACCCGATCATCGTTCACCCGGACGTGCGGCGCACGCTGATGACGGTGCGCGCCTACGTGGAAGGCTGCCGCGCGCTGTCCGGCTGGGTGGCCACCGCGCTCGACCTGGAAACCAAGGCAAACGACCCCGGACGCCGGCAGGAGGCGGAAGACTTCGTGGCCGTCATGACACCGGTGGTGAAAGCCCTGTTTACCGACCTGGGCTTCGAGCTCTCCTCCATGGCGCTGCAGGTCTATGGCGGGCACGGCTACATCCGCGACCACGGCATGGAGCAGCTGGTGCGCGACTCGCGCATCTGCATGATCTACGAGGGCGCCAACGGCATTCAGGCGCTGGACCTGGTGGGCCGCAAGATGCCGGCCCACATGGGCCGCTTCCTGCGCCAGTTCTTCCACCCGGTGCAGGCGTTCATCGAGGCAAACGCGGCCGACCCGAAGGTGCTGCCGCTGGCCAAGTCGTTCGCCGCCCTGCAGCAGGCCACCGCCCACCTGGCCCAAGTGTCGCTGAAAGACCCGGAGGAGGCCGGTGCCGCCGCCACCGACTACCTGCGGCTGATGGGCTTGGTGGCGCTCGGCTTCATGTGGGCGAAGGCGGCCAAGGTGGCCGAGGCCAAGCTGCCGGAGGCCAACGGCGATGCGGGCTTCTACAGGGCAAAACTGACGACGGCGCAATTCTTCGCCGACCGCCTGCTCCCGCAGACCGGCGCGCTGTGGAGCAGCATCAAAGCCGGCAAGGCGAGCATGATGGAGCTGGAGGAGGCGGCGTTTTGACAGGGCAAGCCGGTCCGAAATTGCTTCCCGGACCGGCTTGCTTACCTCCAGTCTCAAGCTGCCAGCCGATCGGCAGCCTCCGCGCGTGCCAGCCGTACCATGATTGGCCGGTGGTCGCTGCCCGCGCGGTCCAGCGCCTCGGCCAGGCCGCAGGCCAAGCCGCGCACGTAGCAGCGGTCCAGGCGTAGCGGCACCATGTCGGCGCAGACGTGGGTGGGCTCGCGCGGGCCTACGTCGCGGAAGCCGGGCAGCAGGGCCGGGCCCACGAGGTTGTAGTCGCCCAGCACGGCGGCCTGGGCGGGCAGGTGGGCGGCGATGTGGCGC
>CAXUGD010000103.1:0-9694 GCA_964250355.1 uncultured Acetobacteraceae bacterium
GGGGCAGCAACGGCCGGTTCCGGCTGGAGGCGCGCGAGGGTGCGCGGCTGGCGCTGGGGCTGGCCCACATGATGCACACGGACCGGGTCGGGCTGGCGCTGACCCCCTCGCGCCGGACGGCGCCGGAGGTACGCCGGACCCTGGCCGGCGCGCTGCAACCGCTGGGCGCCTGGATCTGGGACATGGAGGGGGAGAATCCTTACTTCGGGCTGCTCGCCTTGGCCGATGCGATCGTGGTGACGGGAGACAGCATCTCCATGATCTCCGAAGCGGTGGCGACGCGGGCGCCGGTGCTGGTGGCCGACCTGCCGGGCCGGTCGGCGCGCATCGGCCGGTTCCGGCGCGCGCTGGGGGATGCCGGTCGGGTGCGCCCGTTCGCCGGGCGGCTGGAGACCTGGCCCGCCCAGCCACTGGACGACACGGCGGAGGCGGGTGCGGCGGTGCGGCGGCGCCTTGGGTTCTGATGCCCGGTGCACCCCGCGGAAACGTTGACCGGCGCGCTTGCTGGGCTAAAGCCCACCCCACGAACTGACGGCCGGAGACATGCTCGACATCCAGACCTTCGATGCCCGGCGCGGCGGCAACGTGCTGTACAAGGCGCTCGTGCATCCGCTGGCGGCCGAGGCGTTGGCGTCGCTGGGGGCGCAACTGCGCCAGGCCGGCCCGCTGGCCGTGTTCGACCCCGAGGGCGTGGCGGCGGCGCTGTACGCGCTGCACCCCGACATGCCGGCGCCCGCCGCCTTCTACGTGCAGGACGTGGACGCGCTTTCGCAGCAACTGGCGGGGGTGGCGGCACAGCCGGTGACGGCGCTGGGGGCGTGCCGGTGTGCCTCGCTGCTGATCGCCGGCTTCGACACCGGCCGGGTGGAGCAGCGTCTGGCGGGGCTGGCGCTGTCCGGGTTGCGCGTCCTTTCGCTGGACACGACGAAGCTGCCGCCCGCGATGCTGACGGCCCGGCCCTATTTGGACCGGCTGAACTTCGCCACTAACCACGCCTTCTTCCGGGACCAGGACGGGCTGTCCACCCGGCTGGTCAGCGCCAATTACTGGGCCGGCTACGGCGCGCGCGGCGTGCGGCTGTGGCTGCGGCTGTTCGACGCGGACGGCGCGGTGCTGGCGACCTGGGAGCAGGCCTTGCCGGAGAACGCCGGCGGCTTCGCCATCGACAGTGCCGAAGTGCGCGCGCGCTTCGGCCTGCCCCCCTTCACCGGCCAGCTCTTTATCCACGCGATCGGGGTGGCCGGCCACGACGTGGTGAAATACGCGCTCGACGTCTATGGCACGGCCGCGACGGGTGCCGATGCCGGGCTGTCCGTCACGCACGACGCCAACGCCTGGCCGTCCGACCGCTACGCCGGCGTGCAGAACAGCCACGCGGCCCCTTTACCCGCCGGCGCCATCACGCTGGACCGCATGGGTCGCGAGGCGCCGGTGGCGCTGGACCGCGCGGTGGCGCCGTTCGCCAGCGTGGCCGTGGACGTGGCGGCCCTGCTGCCCGGCGTGCACTGGCCCGCGCAGATCGAGCTGCGCACCGGCCGGCACGTGGTGCGCCCGCGCTACGAGGTGCGCCGCGGCCCGCACACACACATCGCGCACGTGAACGTGGAGCGTGCCGATTTGCGGCCCGACCCCGGCATACGCACGCTGCACAACCTGCTGGGCCGTGGCTACATCCTGCCGTTCCCGATCCTGCCGCAGGACGAGTTCCGCAGCATCGTGCAACCGAACCCGATGGCGGAGTGGCAGGACAGCCTGCCCGTCCGGCTGGACGTGTTCGCCGAGGATGGCCGCCCGGTGGCGCAGCGCTTTCTGGGCAACCTTCGGCGCGACCACGACCTGGCGCTAGACCTGGCGGAGTACGGCACGGCAGCCGGCCACGCCGAGCTGACCTACGACTTTCGCGACGGCGGCCAGGCCGATGGCTGGCTGCACGGCCTGTTCCGCTACGAGCACCGCGGCAGCGGCCACGTGGCCGACACCAGCTTCGGCGCCCACATCTTCAACACCGCGATGACGTATCGCGACGAGCCGCAATCCTATTCCGGCCCGCCGCCCGGGCTGACCACGCGGCTGTTCCTGAAGCTGGGCGACCGGCACCGGCACAGCTACGCGGTGCTGATCTACCCGGCCTCGGCCGCCTGGCACCCGTTCTCGGCCACGGAGCTGCAGCTGCTGGACAGCACCGGCGCGGTGATCGAGACCAGGCCGCTGCGCATCGCCTGCTGCGGCTCGGCCACTGTCAAGCCGCACGAGGTGTGGGGCCAGGCGGCGCTGGACCGGGCAGGGGCGGGCGGCTACGTGCTGGTGCGCGACGCGACCTGCCGACTATTCGGCTATCACGGCCTGACCGACGGGCAGGGCGGCTTCTCGCTCGACCACATGTTCGGCTTCTGAGCCGGGGACGGCGCCCGAACCGAGCCCGTACACCTCCCAGAATCCCTCCACCATCGACTCGCGCGAGGGCGGGGCGGGCAGGTTCTCCACCAGCCGCTCCCACAGGCCCTCCTCCGTGCAGGCGCGCTGCAGGGTTTCCGCCAGCGCGCGGTGGTCGCCCATCTGGAAGTGCAACGCGAACACCTCGTGGACGTTGCGCTCGGCCATGCCGCCCACGTTGCTGCAGATCACCGGGCGGCCGAACATCCAGGCTTCCGAGATGACCAGGCCGAAGCTTTCCCACCAGATGCTGGGCACGATGCACCAGTCGATCCGCGCCATGCGGCTGGCCAGCTGGCTCACCTCGTAGGAGCCGCGGTCGGTCACGATGCGGTCCTGTACGGGGCGTGCTGCCTCCTCGGCCAGGAACAGCTCCACCTCCTCGCGCACCGCGGGGCTGGCGTAGCGCAGGTTGTCGCCGTTCAGCTGCACGGTGAAGTCCGTGAACCCCTCCGCCCGCAGCAGCGCCACCGCGCGCAGGATCACCTGCACCCCCTTGGCATCCACGTACTGGCCGAAAAAGCCGAAATGCTTGTGCGTGCGGCTGGCCGGCGGCAGGCGCGCGCCGCCGGCATAGTCCCGCTGGCCGTTGGTGACGTAGGTGATCTTCTCGGCTGGGATGCCCCAGCGCACGTATTGATCGACCATGAAGCGGCCGGGGCAGGTGAAGGCGTCCACCTGGTCGAAATGCCGGGTGAACCAGAGCTTGCGCAGCATGAACTGCTCGGGCGAGCGGTCCGGAAAGCACTGGTGGCAGCGCACCTGGCTGGCATGGGTGCAGAGCGAGCGGTCGGTCCGGCGCACCATGTGGCCGTCGGCGGCACAGATGCCCAGGAACTCGTGCAGCGTGAACACCAGCCGGCACTGCGGCAGCACGCGGCGTATCAGGGTGAGCACGTCGATGCCGAGCGTGAGGAAGTGGTGCACGTGCACCACGTCGGGCGCCACCTGCAGCAGGAAGGTTTCCAGCGCCTCCAGGTTCAGCGGAGCGCCGGTCTTGTGCCACCAGTGGTCGTAGTCGCGCGACAGGAACACGTACTCGTCGGGCCGGCCGTCGAAACCGGTGATGCGCGCGCCGGACTTGTAGAGGGCGGGGTAGTCCTTGTTGATGGAGGCGAGGAAGGTGACGTCGCAATCGCCGCGCGCGCGCAGGCCCCCGAACAGCTCGTAGGCCACCTGCTGCGCGCCGCCGCGCACCAGCTCGGGGTGGAACAGGCTGATCAGCAGGATCCTCGGCCGTCCGGCACTCAAGACGCCAGCCTCCTCGGTTCGGGTCCGTCGAAACCGTCCTGCACCACCTCCAGCCAGCTTCGGGTGAAGTGCCAGCGGTTGATCACGGAGCCGCCCTCGTGGGCCGGGCGGCGGGTCGAGCCCTTGCCCTCCAGGTGCCACAGCGGCAGGTCGTGCATCCAGACCGCGCCGCCTTCCCCCCAGCTCTTCAGGCAGATATCGGCGTCTTCGTAGTGGCCGAACACGTAGTCCTCGGAAAACCCGCCGATCCGCTCGTACCACGCGCGGTCGGCCGAGATGAAGGCGCCGGTGACCGCAGGCACGGGCCGCGACTGCCCGTATAGCGCAAGGCCGGGCGGCGCGCCCTTGCCGTAATGCTCCACCCGCAGCAGGGTCTGTCGCAGGATGCCGTCCGGCTTGACGGAAAGGCCCACGTCGCTGGCGAAGAACATGCCGCCATGCATCAGCGAGCCGTCGTCGTAGAACAGCGGCGCGCCCCAGAGCCGGGTCTGGTGGGCGGGCAGGTCGTCCACGATGGCGGCGTGGCGCGCGGCCCAGTCGGGGGCACGGGGGAAGACGTCCGGGTTGGTGATCAGCACGCGGTCGCTGGCCGCATGGGCGACCGCCGCGTTGTTGGCCGCGCCGAAACCGGCATTGCCCGGCAGGAACACCAGGGTGAACGACAGGCCGTATAGCTGGGCCGCCATGCGCGCCTCGCGCTGCAACGCCTCGGTCAGCTCGGGGCTGTTGCAGACGTAAACATACTCGTATTCGTGCGCGCCGGGTGCTGCCGAGAACGCGGCGGCCTGCAGAAATAGGTACTCCGTGCGCCCGTACAGGCACACCACAATCGAGGCGCGGAAGCGGCGGGGCGTGCCGTAGCGTTCCACATAGGCCAGGCGCGCGATGCGGCCGGAGATGCCCTGGTTGAGCCTGAGCAGTGCCTCGCCGATGCCGTTCTGCAGCTGCAGGAAGGATTCCACGGCCGGGTTGCCCATGTAGCCGGCGGCGGCCAGGTATTCGAATGCCGAGTCCCGCAGCGCCTCGGGCTGCACCAGGCTGGGACGCGCAGGGTGCGTGACGGTGGTCTCGCCGCAATGCAGCTGCACCAGGCTGCCCGGGCCTGGCGGCCCTTGCTGCTCCAGGTCGATCAGCGCGTAGAAGCCCAGCAGCGGGCCGGGCGGGCAGCCGATGGCGGCTTCGGCATCCAGCCGGCGGCAGCGCGCGATGGCCAGGCTGGCCACGGTGCGCCCGCTGGGCATGTGAACAGCCACCGCCGAGAGCTGGGTTCCCCGGTCGTCCACCCAGCCGATGATCAGGCACAGGCCGCCGGTGGTGACCAGCAACGCGTCCATCCCGCTAGGGAGCGTGCTGCGCATGGCCGGCGCCGGCGTGCTCTCGGCAGGCTGTTCGGCCAGGGAGGCGGGTGCGGACAGCCGCGCCAGCAGTTCGATATCGGCCAGCGCCTTGCGGTAGCGCGGGTTCTGCAAGCGGCTTTCTGCGGCCCCCTTGCGGGTGTAGTGGTCGAACCCGGAGGGTATCAGCCCGGCACGCACGTTCTCCGCAATCTTGGGGAAGGCGGCGAGGTAGGCGTCCTCGTTGAAGGCGAGTGGAATGTCGGGCGCGCCGTCGGCGTCGGTCATCGCGCTACGTTCCGTAAAGGCATGGCCGTGGTCCTCACGCCCGTCGGCCACCTGCGCGGCGGCGATGCGGCCGTTCTAGCCTGACGTAACGGATATGCCAAACCGCGCCGCCGCCCTATATGGTTCCAAGCGGCGCCTCATGGACGGGTAGTCCGCACTCTGCCAGGGGAGCGGGACAGGCACTGCGCATGCGGTTCGAGAGATGCGTCCTGCATATCGGGACCGAGAAGACGGGAACGACCAGCCTGCAATCTTTTCTCGCCCTCAACCGGCGGAGGTTGGCGGGTGGCGGGTTCTTCGTTCCGACATCGCTTTCGCCCCGCCAGGCGATTGCGAACCATGAGCGCCTGACGACCTTTTCGCTGCGCGAAGGCAAGCTGGGCGACGACCTGCGGCAGTCTGCCGGACTGGCGACGGTCGATGACGTGCATGCGCACCGGCGGAAAGTCCGGGACGAATTCCTCTCGGAGATCGGGAACGCGGCACCGCTCCCCAGCACGTTGTTGCTCAGCAACGAGCACTGCCACAGCCGTCTGATTCACGCCGACGAGGTCGAGACGTTGAGGGACTTCCTCCGCGCGTTTGCAGACACGGTCCAGGTAATCGTCTATCTGCGGCCGCAGCACCAGCTGGCGATCAGCCTGTACAACCAGGCGTTGAGGGTGGGCTACCACGACATAAACGCGTTGCCGGATTTCTCCGGCACGGAGCGCAGATGGGTCGAACGGCGCTATTTCGACTACAACGACCTGCTTTCGCGATGGAGCGCCGTGTTCGGCCGGGCTAACATCCGTCCTCGCATCTTCGATACCGCTCGTTTTGCGAACGGGAGCGTGACCGACGATTTTATGGGGGTGATCGGGGTGGCCGACCCGGCCCTGGTGCGGCCCAAGGACATCAACAAGAGCTTTTCGGCCGATGTGCAGCCGGCACTGAACGCTCTGAACCGGTATTGGAAATCCGGACGTACCGGTACCACGCCGAAGATTAGAGCGCGCGCGGTCGGGTTGCTCGAAAGCCTGTCCAGGGGTGGTGCGGCACAGCCTGCCAGGGCGGACGCCCTGGCGTTCTACGCGCAGTTTGCCGGTGGCAACGAGCTTGTCCGCAAGGAGTATTTTCCTGACCGGGCTGCGCTGTTCGACGACGATTTCTCCCGTTACCCGGAGGCGCCTGCGCCGTCGGTGTCGGAGGCGGAGTCCCTGGTGCAGGTGCTGTCCGCCATCCTGGCCAGCGACTCACCTTTGAAAATGTGACCCGTCGCGGGGCGATCGCCTCTCGATCCAGATGCTGGAGCCCGGGTTCTTCAGGAACAGCGGAAAGTCGTCGGCGATGATCCGGCCGTAGGTCCGCGCGAGCAGGCTGTTCCACATGACGACTTCGAACGTGGCGTTGTACATCAAGAACGCGCGCAGGAAGTAGGCCTCGTTCCAGGACAGGTTGCTGGCGAATATCCAAGAATCGGGGTACTCGAACGGATAGGGGACGTCGTGGAAATGAACGGTCACGCCGGCCTTCAACCTTGGCAGGACCTGAAACATCTCGAAATGCACGTCGCTGCCCGTCTTGGCGACGTGGGTGGAGTCGATGAAGAGTATGTCGCCCTCCGCAAGCTCGTCGAACACGTGCGGCGCCACGGCCTGCACCCCGGTCTCGATCAGTTGCACGCGCGCCCAATCGTGCGGGCGAAGCAGGCCTCGTAGCCGGTCGGCAAAAGGCTCGATGCAGGTGAGCATGGTCTGCGACAGGCCAAGGTCGTCGAGCGTGTCGAGCGCGCAGGCGGTCGTGTAGCCGGACCCGACCTCGATGATGCGCTTGGGCCTGAGGCGGGCGATCATGGCGCGCAACATGATGGCGTCGCCAAACGGGAAGCTGCCGTTGTTGTAGTGGAAGCGGGAGGTTGGCTCTGCCTGGTCAGGGAAATGCGTGGCATGGATGGTGGCCAGCGCACTCTTCCACAGCGCGAGCATCGCCTCGGTGGATAGCGCCACGCCCGGTATGTCCGGCGGGGTGAGTTTGCGCTGGTCGGCTACGTACTGGGCCACGGTCGAGGGATCGACCACGGGGGAGTAGTAGTGACCTGGCGGGTAGGCCGTCTCCACGCCGCGTTTCCGCTCGTATTCCTTGGAGTCTGCCACCGCGTTGAAAAGATCGTAGAACGACTTTCCGCGTTGGAAGGCGAGCGACCACCTTTCCGTCTCGTTGATCGACGGCGATCGCCTCAACAGCGCCCGATAGACACGTTCGACCATCGTTCGGCCGTCGCCAGGTGCGGCCGGTGTCATTGCATGCCCTTGATGGCGTCGATGGTCTTGGCGACATCGACGGACCAGCGCTTGTGGATGGGCGCGGGATCTGTCTCGTCGGGCAAGCCGAACACGACGCCGTAGCGCAAGCTGGCGGCTGCGAACAGGCGCGCGTGGCCGCCGATGAAAGTGGGCCCGGACTCGATCGTGACCAGCCTTGTGCCGGGGGCGCAGAACAGCGCGTTGAACATTCCGGCCCCGCCCAGCCCCACCACGAACTCGGCCGACGAGAACCGCACCACCTGCTCTTCGAACGGCAGCGTTTCAGGCTCGATCACCTCGAAGCCCAGCCCGGCGATTGCGGCGATCAGCGCCGCCTCGTTCGTCAGCACGCGGTAGTTTGGCGCCCTGGCAGACCGGCCGGCGCGGGAGACGAAGATGCGGGTGCCCGTGGCGGCCGTGTTCGCGCGGCACCGCTGCGCGATCGCGCGGTATATCTCCATCTCCGCGGCCGAGGGCGTCAGGTCGGCCGCCGAGTACGTTGCGGTCTCTACGTGGGAGCAGACATACGTCCTGCCGGGATCGTGGTCGATGACGCGGCCGGGGTCGGCACCCAGGAAATGCAGGAGGTGCTTCTGCCATGGCTTGGAACACCGGCACAGGATCGGGTCGCGCGCCGGCTTGCCGCGGGCAGTGTACTGCCAGACTTTCGGCACGACCGTCGAAAGCCAGCGGCCCCAATTGTCGGGTTCGATCGGGGTAGCCAGGAACACCGGTCGGTCGAGGTGGATCACGTCCTCGTCCGCCACCGCCTCGAAGTTGATGGTGAAGCCATCGTCTTCGGCAGTCCGGCCGACCGTCGGCTTGGCGCCCTTCAGGATGTGCCGGTAGGCCGGGAGGTTGTAGAAGGCCACGTATTGTTCCGGGCGGGCTTCGGCTTCCAGCGTCCAGCCGCCGCGCTCGTCCACCAGATGGTTCGGTCCGAAAAGGACCACGTCTTCGCGGGTCGTTCCATACGTGGCGTGCAGGGTGCTGGGCACCGTGGGAGGCGACCACGGGGCTGCGTCGCTCTCTTGCGTGTGGACGATGAACTCCGGCGGCCCTTGCACCCAGGGGGCAGCGGGTTCCACGAGATCTTGGGGGGAAAAGGGCAGGTGCTGCAGCCGAAGATCGCCCTTGCGGAAGCCGCCCGGGATCAATGCCAAGGCAGTGGGTCAACCAACGCGCTTGAGAGGGCATCGGGATCGCTGGGGGGCAGGATGTGGGTGGGGAATGCGCTCCACGACTGGAATACGGCCTGCGCAGGTGCGGGCAGCCCAGACGCGGCGTAGTCTCGCAGGCGGCCGCGCAGGCTGTTCATCCAGCTTTCGTCGGACGTCTCCCCAGCATCGCCGGAGACGATGATCCCCATCGGGATTCCCCTTTGCCGCAAGACTTGGCTGACGCCCGCGGCGGCCTCCCGCCACTGCCTCGGCCACAGGACATCGAAATGGAAGAAGGCGAGCGGTCTGCCGTCCGCCTTCCCGAACGCGTCGGCCCATTCGGCAACCTGGTCTGCCAGACGCAGGCCGGGTACGTCTGCCACCGGCTCGATGTCGCCGATCCTGACTCCCGGAAACGCGCTCTCGAAAATGCGGGCCGACCTGGCCGCATTCTCCGCCGTGCGGCTCATGGGCCAGTGGCAGGCCCGGGGCTTGGGCGAGAGGGAGGTGTGCCACATCGGCTCGTCCATGGCCACGAAGTCGATCGTCCCTCCGGCGCTCCTGGCTTTTTTGGAGATCGCCTCGGCACTCGCCGGCCCGTCGAAACCTTCGACACCCAACCCGCATCCGTCTGGCGTGAGTGCGCCGAACTCCACGGCGAGCCGGATGTGGTTCCTGGAAAGCCACGCAAACAGCCGCGTCACCGTTTCGACCGGTTCGCGCTTCAGGTAGGCGGCGTAAATCTTGAAGACTCTGATCTGGCCTAGCGCGCGCCCCCAGGAAGCGCCGGCGTCGAAACTGCTGTCGAAATCCGCCGGCGTGACGAACGTGCCGTCGGGCTGGTGGACGCGATAGCCCGGACCGAGCCATTTCTCCGGCTCCGTGCCGCGGGCACCGCCATGGGCGGTGCAGAACGCGGCCGTGAGGACGACGAGAGCTGCAC
>CAXUGD010000104.1:0-9681 GCA_964250355.1 uncultured Acetobacteraceae bacterium
AGCTACGGCAATGCCGGGCTGATCGAACGCTCCTCCATCTATCCCTACGCGTTCCCGCGCGACCTGCGCTCGCTCGCGCGCTACGCCGCCAACCGCACCACGGACGCGCATTACCACCCCTCGGCCCTGCCGGGCCTGGCGCCGGACCGCACCATCCGCCTGGCCACGCTGCCGGACGGCCACGACCCCGACACGCTGGTGCGCCGGGGCGGACCGGCCGCGTTCACCGCCGTGCTGGACGCGGCCAGGCCGCTGAACGAAGCGCTGTTCGACCTGCTGCGCGACCCGGCGGGAGAGAAGACGCCCGAGCAGCGCAGCGCGTTGCGCGTGCGGCTGGAAGCGGCGGCTGCAACGATCGGGGACAAGGCGCTTGCCTCGGAGTACCGGCGTTTTCTGCTGGACCGTTTCTTTGCGTCGGCGCGGCGCGGCGCATCGCGGGCCTTGCTGCGGCCGGCACGTCCCAGTCTGGAGAGCGATACGGCCGGTTGCAGCCGCGCCCGCAAGCTGGCCGCGATCCTGCTGCACCATCCGGAGATCTCGCACGACCTGGAAGAGGCCTACGGATCGTTGCCGCTGCCGCCCCGGATGCAGCCGCTGCGCCAGGCCATGCTGGCCTATTTCTCCGCCGCCGATGCGCTTGACTCCGCGGGACTCATCAACCACCTGCACACTCTTGGATTATCCGATGAATTGTCCTGCGTTCTGGACGAAACGCCGTCTTGCGGCCGTCCTGGGGCGCAGCCGGCCGAAGCCGAGGCGGGGTGGTGGCATTTCTATGGTCTTATGCATCGTGACGGCCTGGAAAACGCAGTACAGGCAGCCCGCCAGACTTACGAAAACAATCCGGACGACGCCGACGCCCTGAGCCGGTTCAATGCCCTGTGCCAGGCGGCATTTCGCCTGCGCCGCGGCGAACAATCCGATGCCGAACAGGATGCCGACACGGACAATTACGACTGATCACATCCGATGACCGAACACTGACGATTGACCCGGAGTTTGTTGCTGATGGCGACTAAACAGGCGACGACTGGCGAGACTGCAACCGCCGAAGCCGATACCGATACCTCGCTGCTCGACACGCAATCGGCCGCCGTGAAGCGGCTGATCGCGAAGGGGCGTGAGCGCGGCTACATTACTTTTGAAGAGCTGAACGCCGTGCTGCCGCCGGAACAGATGAGTTCCGAGCAGATCGAAGACATCATGTCGATGCTCAGCGAAATGGGCATCCAGGTCGTCGAGAACGAGGACAATGAGGACGGCGAGGCGGCGGCCAAGCCGGAAAAAGCCGAGGGCGAGAGCGAGGACGGCCAGACGGAGGCCGGCGGCAACGTCGATGAGGAAAGCCTAGGCCGCACGGACGACCCGGTGCGCATGTACCTGCGCGAAATGGGATCGGTCGAGCTGCTTTCGCGCGAGGGCGAGATCGCGATCGCCAAGCGCATCGAGGCCGGCCGCGACATGATGATCGGCGGGCTGTGCGAAAGCCCGCTGACGTTCCGCGCGATTATCAGCTGGCACGACGCCCTGAAAGGCGGCCGCATGCTGCTGCGCGACATCATCGACCTGGAGGCGACGCAGGGTGCCGGCGCGGCTGTCGAGGCCGAGGCCGCCGAGGCTGCGGCGCCGGCGGAGGGCGAGGCGTTCGAGGCGCCTGTGGAGGTGGAGCCGGACGATGGCGAGGACGGCGAGGGTGCCGGCCTGTCGCTGTCGGCGCTGGAGGAGAAGCTGAAGCCGGAGGTGCTGGAGACCTTCGAGGAGATCGAGGGTTTCTACAAGAAGCTGCACAAGATGCAGTCCAAGCGCCTGGAAACGTTGACCCAGGGCGAGGAGATGAGTGCCAAGTCCGAGAAGGGTTACGAGAAGCTGCGCGAGGAGCTGGTCAGCCGCGTCCAGCAGGTGCGTCTGCATAACAACCGCATCGAGGAGCTGGTGACCCAGCTGAAGCAGCTGACCCAGCGGCTGAACGGGCTTGAAGGCCAGTTGCTGCGCTTCGCCGAGAGCAGCAAGGTGGCGCGCGACGACTTCCTGGCGCGCTACCGCGGCAACGAGCTCGATCCCAACTGGATGGAGACGGTGGCGGCGCTGCCGGGCAAGGGTTGGAAGTCGTTCGCCGCCAAGTATTTCGGCCAGGTGGCCGACGTGCGCAGCCAGATCGGCGCCATCGCCAACGACGCCGGCCTGCCGATCGCCGAGTTCCGCCGGGTTTACGCGACGGTCAGCCGTGGCGAGCGAGATTCCGCGCGGGCGAAGAAGGAGATGATCGAGGCGAACCTGCGGCTGGTGATCTCGATCGCCAAGAAATACACCAACCGCGGGCTGCAATTCCTCGACCTGATCCAGGAAGGCAATATCGGCCTGATGAAGGCGGTCGATAAGTTCGAGTATCGCCGCGGCTACAAATTCAGCACCTATGCCACCTGGTGGATACGCCAGGCGATCACGCGCTCGATCGCCGACCAGGCGCGCACCATCCGCATTCCTGTGCACATGATCGAGACGATCAACAAGCTGGTGCGCACCTCGCGCCAGATGCTGCACGAGATCGGCCGCGAGCCGGCGCCCGAAGAACTTGCCGAGAAGCTCGGCATGCCGTTGGAGAAAGTTCGCAAGGTGCTGAAGATCGCGAAGGAGCCGATCAGCCTGGAGACGCCGATCGGCGACGAGGAAGACAGCCACCTGGGCGACTTCATCGAGGACAAGGGTGCGATCATCCCGCTGGATGCGGCCATCCAGGCCAACCTGCGGGAGGCCACGACGCGCGTGCTGAGCAGTCTCACGCCGCGCGAGGAGCGCGTGCTGCGCATGCGGTTCGGCATCGGCATGAACACCGACCACACGCTGGAGGAGGTGGGGCAGCAGTTCAACGTGACCCGCGAGCGCATCCGTCAGATCGAGGCCAAGGCGCTGCGCAAGCTGAAACACCCGAGCCGAAGCAGGAAGCTGCGCAGTTTCCTCGACGACTAGGCGTGTACCGGATGTTGCGACTGTGAAGCTGGAGCTGGGTGGGGTCTGGGGTGCCACGCCGCGGGGCGCTACAGGCGCCTCGCGGCCGGCCTTTACCCGTGTGGGCGTGGACGTGACGTTCCTGCGTCAGGAAACGCCGCCCGCGCTGCCGGCCGCCCTGCCGGCCGGCTGCACGCTGGGCCGCGTCACGACTCCCACGGTTGCCCTGTACCGCTACCTGTACAACACGGTGGGCGCCCGCCACGTGTGGTGGCTGCGCCGCCTGATGCCGGATACGCAATTGGCGCCGCTGCTCGAAGCGCCGGGCGTCTCGATCCACATCCTGACCCGCGGCCACGAGCCGGCCGGCTTCTACGAGCTGGACGCGCGTGCCGGCCACACCGTCAATCTCAGCTATTTCGGCCTGATGCCGCACGTGATCGGTCAGGGTCTGGGCACGGCGCTGCTCCGTGCGGCGATCGCCTCCGCCTGGGCCCACAAGCCGCGCGCGCTGACGGTGAACACCTGCACGGCCGACCACCCGCGCGCGCTACCGAACTACCTGGCCGCCGGCTTCCTACCGGTGCGCACTCAGCGCGAGGTATGGGACGTGCCGAGCCACCTCGGGCTGGCCATACCGGATCGCCTGCGGATCTAGGCAGGCAGTCACGCCGAAAGCGGCAGCGCGATCTCCTCCAGCGACTTGCCCTCCGCATCGATGCCTAGCCAGATTTCGACCGCGGCGGCGGCGATCATCAGCAGCGCCGCCCCTTCGTAGCCCCAGGCGACATTGCGCACGCCCAGCCCGATCAGGTGGCCGAACAGCCAGGGTGCGCCCACGCCGCCCACCAGCGTGCCGAGCGCGTAAAACATGGCAATGGCCAGCGCCCGCGTTTCCAGCGGGAATATCTCGCTGGCGGTCAGGTACGCCGAGCTGGCGGCTGCCGAGGCCACGAAGAATACCGTCACCCAGCACGCCGTCTGCGTCCAGGCGTCCAGCAGGCCGGCGTGGAACGCCCAGCCGGTGGCCGCCATCAGCAGGCCGGACAGCCCGTAGGTGCCGGCGATCATGCGCCGGCGCCCGATCGTGTCGAACAGGTGACCCAGCAGCAGCGGCCCCATCAAGTTACCCAGCGCCAGCGGCAGCACGTACACGCCGATGTTGCGCGCCGGCACGCCGTACGCCTTTGTCAGCACCAGGCCGTAGGTGAAGAACACCGCGTTGAACAGGAAGGCCTGCGCCGCCATCAGCGTGAAGGCCAGCAGGCTGCGCCACTTATAGGCACCGAGCATCGCCTGGAAGATCAGCCCGAAGCCGAACGAGGTTTGCGGGTGGATGGTCAGGGTGCCGCTCGCCGGGGGCAGCGCGCCACCGCCGGTCTCCTGCACGCGACGCTCCACCTCCGCCACGGTGCGCTCGCCCTCCTCGTTGCGGCCGTGGGTGACCAGCCAGCGCGGGCTTTCCGGCACGAAGCGGCGCAGCAGCAGCACGCCCAGCCCCAGCACGCCGCCGATGCCGAACCCCAGCCGCCAGCCCAGCTGGGGCGACACCACCTTGCCGCTCAGCAGCAGCAGCGAGGCGCCGGCTCCTAACGCCGCCCCGCCCCAGTAGCTGCCGTTTACGATCAGGTCGATCCGCCCGCGCAGCTTGGCCGGAATCAGCTCGTCGATCGCCGAGTTGATGGCCGCGTACTCGCCGCCGATCCCCAGCCCGGTGACTACGCGGAACAGCGCCAGGCTCCAGAAGTCCCACGCGCAGGCCGAGGCCAGCACGCCGGCCACATAGAGGCCCAGCGTGATGTTGAACACCAGCCGCCGGCCGTAGCGGTCGGTCAGCCAGCCAAAGAAAATGGCGCCGGCCACCGCACCCGCCACGTAGGCCGAGGCCATGGCGCCGATCCCCTGCGCCGAAAGGCCGAGCGTGCGGCGATCCTGCAGCATGGGGCCGATGGAGCCCACGATCGTGACCTCCAGCCCGTCCAGTACCCAGGTGATGCCCAGGGCCACCACGATCAGCAGGTGGAACCGGCTCCATGGCAGGCGGTCGAGGCGGGCGGGGATGTCGGTCTCGATCGCCTGGCCTGCCATGGTCGCCCCTTGCGCTGCAGGGGCCAGCATCGGCTGTTGCACCCGGGTTGCCAACCGTGCTCCGGTGGGCGCTCGTTACGGACACGCACACGCTTGGCAGCCCCTTTCTGGTCCGGTACGGCCGCGCAACTGCTGGCCACCCCCGCCGCCGACATACTGGGCATGCTCGCCCATGCGCAGATACGCCATTTCCGGGTCAACGAGGCCCAGCAGCTGCGCGCCTGGCAGGCCGGCATCGCCATCCTGCGCGCCGCCCTGGCTTGGCCCGGGGCCGCCGGCTGGCGCGTGCTGCTGGAATACCCGATGCTGCGCCTGGGCCGCCGGCCCGACGCCATCCTGCTGACAGACCGCGCCATACTGGTGCTGGAATTCAAGACGGATGCGACTTGCTTCACCCCGGCCGACCGCCGCCAGGTGGAGGATTACGCCATCGACCTGCACGACTTCCACGCCGGGTCCCGCCGCCACCCGATCGTGCCGATCCTGGTGGCCCGGAACGCGCCCGCGGATCCCGCCCCGTTGCCGCTGCTGCTGGGCGGCGTCACCGCGGTGATCGACGCGAGCGCCGCCACCTTGCCCGCCCTGCTGCGCCTGCTGGCCACGCGCCTTCCCGACCCCGCCACGCCGCTCTGCGCGGAAGCGTGGCTGGACGCGCCGTATCGCCCGGTGCCCAATATCGTCGATGCGGCGTGCCTGCTCTACGCCCGCCACGGCGTGGCCGACATACGCGCCGCCCGCAGCGACGCCACCAACCTGCGTGCCACGACCGACGCCATACTGGCCGAGATCGCCGCTGCCCGCGCGGCCGGGCAGCGCATCGTCCTGTTCGTCACCGGCATACCAGGCGCGGGAAAGACCTTGTGCGGCCTCAACACCGTGTTCGGTGCTGCGGACGCCGGCCGCGGCACCTACCTGACCGGCAACCCCACCCTGGTGCACGTGTTGCGTGAGGCGCTGGCGCGCGACGCAATGCTGTTCGGCACGGCCCGTGGCGTCGCCGACCGCCGCATGGCATCGGCGATCCAGCGCCTGCCGGATTTCCGCAACGAATACGTGGCCCACCCGGACCATACGCCGCCCGAACAGATCGTGGTGGTGGACGAGGCGCAGCGCTGCTGGTCGCGCGTTCACGCGGTTGCCAAGACTCGCGACAAGGCCGTGCGCCTGACCGCGTCCGAGCCGGCCCACCTGCTAGAGGCCATGTCGCGCCACGACGGGTTCGCCGCGGTGGTCTGCCTGGTGGGCGGCGGCCAGGAGATCCACAGCGGCGAGGGCGGCTTGGCCGAGTGGGGCGAGGCGCTGCGGAACACACCCGGTTCCGAGTGGCAGGTGCGTGCGGCGCCAGATATCCTCTTGACGGCCGACCCGCGCCAGCGCCTGGGTCCGCTGGCCCGTCTGCGCGCGGTGCCGGCGCTGCACCTCCACGTCTCCATCCGCCAGATACGCAGCACGGCGGCGGCTGCCTGGGTGGACCACGTGCTGGCCGGCGATGCCCAAGCCGCTTCCGCACTGGCGCAGGCCGACGGCGCCATCCCGTTCCACCTGACGCGCAGCCTGCCCGCCTTGCGCGCCTGGCTGCGCAAGGCGGCGCGCGGCCTGCGCCGGGCCGGCCTGCTCGCCAGTTCGGGGGCCAAGCGCCTGCGCGCCGAAGGGCTGGGCGCCGAGCTGCCGCACATGGATGCCGGCGCCGTTGCGCGCTGGTTCCTGGACCGCTTCCCCCCAGACGTGCGCGCCTCGGACGCGCTGGAAACGGTCGCCACCGAGTTCAGCTGCCAGGGGCTGGAGCTGGACTATGCCGGCCTGTGCTGGGACGGCGACCTTGTGCGCGAGGCGGGCCGCGCGGCGTGGCGGGTGCGCCAGTTCCGCGGCACGCGCTGGCAACACCCCGCCGGCGCCGATGGGATGGCCAACCAGCTGAACACCTACCCGGTGCTGCTGACCCGCGCGCGCTACGAGTCGGCGATCTTCGTGCCCGCCGGCGACGCGATGGACGAGACGCGCGACCCGGCCGTGCTGGACAGGATTGCGGCGTTTCTGGCCGCGTGCGGGGCACGCCCGCTCGCGGCCGCGGCGCTGGTGATTGCGCCGCAGCCGGACGCCGAGCTGCTCCTGTTATGAAGCATCCACGGGCACCGTCATTGCCAGCCGCACTTGCGGCGGCGCGCCATGACGGACTCCAGGGCTCGTGGAGGCTGGCGGCAGCCTTCCTCCTCTGCCTCGCGCAGGCCCACGCCGAAGGCGTAAAAATCAGCACCTGGAACCTGAACTGGCTCACGACCCGCACCCACGCTGAGGCCAACCTGCCTGCCGACGTGCACACCCGTGCGCCCGCCGATTTCGACCGCCTCGCCGCCTACGCTGCCAAGCTCGATGCCGACGTCGTCGCTTTTCAGGAGGTGGACGGCCCGCAGGCCGCCGCCCGTATCTTCGACCCTGCCCGCTACACGATCCTGACCATCGACGAGCCGGTGACCCAGCGCGTGGGCCTGGCCGTGCGCCACGGCATCCCGGTGCGGCTGAACCCTGAAGTTACCGCGCTGGATGTGGAGCCGGCGGCGCGCTTCCCGCTGCGCGACGGTCTGGACGCCACACTGACGCTGCCCGGCGGCCACGACCTGCGCATCCTGGTCGTGCACCTGAAGACTGGCTGCCAGACCGACAGCCTGCTGCACACGCGGCGGCCGCAATGTGTGCTGTTCGCCCAGCAGATTCCGCCTCTGGCCGCCTGGGTCGCCGCCCGCCAGCACGAGGGCGCCGCGTTCCTGGTCATGGGCGACTTCAACCGCGTGCTGGACGACCCGGAGGAGCTCGGCGCCGCCCTGGCGCAGGCGGCCCCGCTGCGTCGCGTGACGGAGGGCCGCGCCAACCCGTGCTGGGACGGCGCCCCCTTTATCGACCACATCTTCGCGGGCGGCGCGGCCCGGGGCTGGCTGGCGGCCGACAGCCTGCGCGTGCAGGTCTTTCACAGTGCGGACGACCGCGACCGGGAGCGTCTGTCTGATCACTGCCCTGTTTCGGCAAGGCTCGATGCCGGTTTGTAGGCGTTGGTTAGCCGGCGAAAATATCCAAATCGTGTTCGAACCTGCCTCGGCGTTCAATCGATACGGGAGGGCCGTCGGCATGGCGTCTGCGGCCAACGGAGCGCCCCATGAAACGCTTGCCCCTCGCCACCACCTGCCTTGCTGCCGCAGTCGCTCTCGCCATCCTGCCGCGGGATCGCGCAACGGCCCAGACGACAGAGGCCGCCCAGCCGCAAGGCGCGTATTTCGACATCGACGGCGACCACATCTTCTACAAGACGACCGGCACCGGTTTTCCCGTGTTGCTGATCCACGGCTTTCCGCTCAGCCACGTGCTGTTCAAGAACCAGCAAGCTGCCTTCAGCGCACAGTACACCGTGATCACCGTTGACCTGCCGGGCTTCGGCCGCAGCACGACGGCCATTGCCAAGCAGACCGAAGTGCATTACGCCACGGAGATGCTGGCCCTGCTGGCCCATCTGGGCATCGCCAAGGCGGCCATCGGCGGCCACTCCATGGGCGGCCAAGTGACGCTGGAGATGTATCGCCAGAACCCGGACGTCTTCCGCGCCATGATCCTGTTCGACACCAACCCCGCCCCCGCCTCCATCGTCGAGAAGGCCGAGTTTCAGGCCTACGGCAAGATGGCGGAGAAGATGGGCTCGGCCTCCATCGCGCCCTCCATCGACGCCGTGATGGTGACTGGTGCATCGGTCGCCAAGCACCCCGAGCTGGAGACCGAACTGACCGCCATCGTCAGCTCGGCCATGCCGGCCGGTGTTGCCGGCGGCGGCAACGCGCTGGCTACCCGTCCCGACTACAAGGCCCTGCTGGGCAGCATCACCGTGCCCACGCTGGTGATGGTCGGCCAGGACGATCCCGTCTATCCGCTGCCGATCTCGCAGGCCCTGGCGGCCGCCATTCCCGGGTCCACCCTGGCGGTCATCCCGAACGCCAACCACGCCAGCATGTTCCAGTCGCCCGGTGCGGCCAACGCCGCCATCAACGCCTGGATCGCCACGATCAAATAGGTGTCCGGGCGTCTGCCGCGGCGCCCGCCGGTCCGCCGACGAACCGGGCCATCGCCTGTGCGCTATGTGGGAGCGCCCACATAGCCCAGGAGAGCCGCCCATGGCCTACACCGCCAGTGCAACCACCACCGCCGGCCGCAACGGGCATGTCGATAGCTCCGACGGTGTGCTGCATCAGGACCTGGCGATGCCGGGATCGAACAAGCCCAACGCCACCAACCCCGAGCAGCTGTTTGCCGCCGGCTACTCCGCCTGTTTCGGCTCGGCCATCATGGCGGTGGCCGGCGCTGGCAAGGTCAGGCCCGAGGCGGTGCATGTGACGGCGGAGGTGACGCTGAACGTGAACGGTAGCGACTACAGCCTCAGCGTGAAGCTGAAGCCCAAAATCGACGGCGTGGACCGCGCCACCGCCGAAGACCTGGTCCACAAGGCCCACCAGGTCTGCCCGTACAGCAAGGCCACCCGCAACAACGTGCCGGTGGAGATCGAGCTGCAATGAGCCGCCCCGCCCCCGGCACGGCCCTGGTCACGGGGGCCACCGCGGGTTTCGGGGCGGCCATCGCGCGCCGGCTGGCGGCGGGAGGTTGGCGCGTGAT
>CAXUGD010000105.1:0-9535 GCA_964250355.1 uncultured Acetobacteraceae bacterium
AGGCCGAACACGATCTGGATCAGCCGGCGGAAGCCGCCCGACGTGTCGCCGAAGGCGAGCGTCAGGCCGGTCACTACGATGATGATGACCGAGACGATCTTGGCGACCGGACCCTGGATCGAGTCCAGGATCTGCTGGAGCGGCTGCTCCCAAGGCATGTTGGAGCCGGCCGCGTAGGCGGGAGCCGACACCAGGGCGAGGGCGAGGAAGGACGCGCCAGCGGCGAGCCGGCGGCGAACAGAACGGATCATGCAGGGTCTCCGAGGTTGAGGGGCCAATCAGGGGTGAGGCGGTAGTCGCCGTCGGAGCAGGCGCTGCAACCGCGGGCGGAGGCGTGGGCGGGTCGCGGGCGGGGGGCATGGCGTATCTTGCGGGGTCTCCGGGGTTGAGGGGGCAAGCGGGAGTGAGGCGGTAATCGCCGTCGGGGCCGAGGCCTGCGACGCGGGCGAGTTCGGACAGTCGGCGGTTCGTGCCGCGGCCCGAAAGGACGGCGATGACGTCGATGGTCTCGGCGATCAGCGCGCGCGGGACGGTGACCACCGCCTCCTGCACGAGCTGCTCGAGGCGGCGGAGCGCGCCGAGAGCGGAACCTGCGTGGAGCGTGCCGATCCCGCCGGGATGGCCGGTGCCCCAGGCCTTGATCAGGTCGAGCGCCTCGCCGCCGCGAACCTCGCCGATCGGGATGCGGTCGGGACGAAGGCGGAGCGCCGAACGGACCAAGTCGGTCAGCGACGCCGCCCCGTCCTTGGTGCGGAGCGCCACGAGGTTCGGTGCCGCGCACTGCAGCTCGCGCGTGTCCTCGATCAGCACCACGCGATCCTGGGTGCCGGCGACCTCGGCCAGCAGCGCGTTGACCAGCGTGGTCTTGCCGGTCGAGGTGCCCCCGGCAACCAGCACGTTCTTGCGCTCGCGGACGGCGACCTTCAGCGCCTCGGCCGCGCCTTCGGTCATGATGCCGGCGGCCACGTAGTCGGCGAGCGTGAACACCGCGACGGCGGGACGCCGGATCGCGAAGGCCGGGCCGGCGACCACCGGCGGCAACAGGCCCTCGAACCGCTCGCCCGTCCCGGGCAGCTCGGCCGAGACGCGCGGATTGCCGGGGTGGACCTCGGCTCCGACATGGTGGGCGACGAGGCGGATGATGCGCTCGCCGTCCGCGGCGGCGAGCGCGAGGCCGGTGTCCTCCAGGCCGCCGGCGAGCCGGTCGATCCAGAGCCGGCCATCGGGGTTGAGCATGACCTCGCCGACGCTGGCGTCGTCTAGCCAGCCGGCGATTGCCGGGCCGAGCGCCGTGCGCAGCATCCGCGCGCCACGGGCTTGGGCTTCGGGCCGGAAGGCGATGGTGGTCACTGCTACGAACCCCGTCTGACTGGCGCGCCGCGGCGCGGATCACTGACGGGGCGGATACAAAGCGGCCGATCGTGCCTGGCTCAACAAGCCCGTTCAGGGCGTAGGGCGCTGGCGTAAAGCGGGATACACAGCGGCGAACTGGGTCAGTCGAGCGTCCCGGAACCTTCGGGCGTCACCTCGCGCGAGACCTCATCGGCGAGCGATTTGCCCTTGGCGAGTCGCCGCCCGAGCGCCTCGACGAACCCGTCGTAGCGCTCGCGTCCCTTGGCCTGCGCCGCGGCCTGCGCGCTGTCCGGCAGCGGCGGCACGCTGGTCAGCCAGAAGCGGACGAACAGCGCTAGCGCCTCGTTTCCGATCGTCACGTGCCGCTCCAGCCGCTCGATCGCGCGCGTCATCCGGTCGAGCCGGCGCGCCAGCGCCGCCTCGAGCCGGTCGGCGGCGTCGGGCGACAGGTGCGAGGCGAGCGCCGCTTCGACTACCTGCGCCTGCGGCACCCGGGTTCGAGTCGCGTAGTCGGCAAGCCGGGCGGCAATTTCGCTCGATAGGCGGAAGGTATATTTGCCGCGCGCCGCCACGGCTCACATCCTCATGTCGTCGGCCGGGTCGAGCGAGACTTGGCGCGCAAGGCTGCGGGCCGCCCGGTTCTGGAGCACGCGCGCCTTCACCGCCTCGGCTTCCGCGTCTTGTTCTTCATCGCCGTCGTCGAACTCGCGGGACGAACGGGTCGGCGTCTCCGGCGCGATCGCCTCATGTTCGGGCAGCTCCGGCTCGCGCCGGATGCCGGCGTTGGCCGGGTCCTCGACCTCGGTCGGCCGAGCGGAACTCGTCGCTGCGGGCACCACCGTGACGGGCGCGGGCGCTGCCAGCGGCTTCAACCCGCTCCAATCGTCCGCGGGCGCTCGCGCCGATATTCCTGCGGGCGCCTTCTTTGGTGGAGGCAGCACGCGCGTGGCCAACCGCTTGTCGGCATAGTAGCGCGCCTTCTTGGCCCGGACCGGCGCCAGCCCCGAGACCAGCACCAGCTCGTCAGTCGGCGGCAGCTGCATGATCTCGCCCGGCGTGAGCAATGGCCGCGCCGTCTCTTGGCGCGACACCATGAGGTGGCCGAGCCAGGGCGAGAGGCGGTGGCCGGCATAGTTCTTGGCGTCGCGGATCTCGGTCGCGGTCCCGAGCGCGTCGCTGACCCGTTTGGCGGTCCGCTCGTCGTTGGCGGCAAAGCTCACGCGCACATGACAGTTGTCAAGAATGGCGTTGTTCTGGCCGTAGGCCTTCTCGATCTGGTTCAGCGACTGAGCGATCAGGAACGAGCGGATGCCGTAGCCGGCCATGAAGGCGAGCGCCGACTCGAAGAAGTCGAGCCGGCCGAGCGCCGGGAACTCGTCGAGCATTAGGAGCAGCTTGTGGCGCTTGCGGCGGTCCTCCAGTTCCTCGGTCAAGCGCCGCCCGACCTGGTTGAGGATCAGGCGCACGAGCGGCTTGGTGCGGGAGATGTCCGACGGCGGGACGACGAGGTAGAGCGTCGCCGGCCGCTCGCCGTCAACGAGGTCACGAATGCGCCAGGAGCAGGCTCGCGTGACCTGCGCCACGACGGGATCGCGGTAGAGGCCGAGGAACGACATGGCGGTCGAGAGCACGCCGGACCGCTCGTTCTCCGACTTGTTCAGGAGTTCGCGCGCCGCGCTGGCGATCACGGGATGCGACCCGGCCGCGCCGAGGTGCGGCGTGGTCATCATCGCCCGCAGCGTCGTCTCGATCGGCCGCTTGGGATCGGAGAGGAAGTTGGCGACGCCAGCCAGCGTCTTGTCGGTCTCGGCGTAGAGGACGTGCAGGATGGCGCCGACCAGGAGCGCGTGGCTGGTCTTCTCCCAGTGGTTCCGCTTCTCCAGCGCACCCTCCGGGTCAACCAGGATGTCGGCGACGTTCTGGACGTCACGCACCTCGTTCGGCCCCCTTCGGACCTCCAGGAGCGGGTTGTAGGCGTCGCTGTGCACCTGGGTCGGGTCAAACAGCAGGATGCGCGAGAAGCGCGCTCGCCAGCCGGCGGTGATCGAGTGGTTCTCGCCCTTGATGTCGTGGACGATGACGGAGCCCGCCCAGGTGAGCAGGGTTGGGATAACCAGGCCCACGCCCTTGCCGCTCCGGGTCGGCGCGAAGCACAGGACGTGCTCGGGGCCGTCATGTCGGACATAGTCGCGCCCGAGCCGGCCGAGCACTGTCCCGTCCTCGCCGAGCAGCCCGGCTTGCCTCACCTCCTTCTCGGTCGCCCACCGGGCCGACCCGTAGGTGTCGGCTTGCTTGGCCTCGCGGGCCCGCCAGACCGACATCGCGATCGCTACGACGACGGCAGCTAACCCGCCCGCCGCAGCGATGTAGGCACCGTGGACGAAGACGTCGGGCGCGTAGGCGTCGTAGGCGAACCACCACCAGAAGAAGGCGGGTGGATGATAGACAGGGTAGCCGCCGATGCGGAACCAAGGAGTTCCGAGCTGTACTTGGTAGCCAAGCGCCGCCGCGGTCCACTGGGTCGCGCCCCACACGAACGCCAGGGCGACCGAACAGACGACCAGTACCTGGGTCCAGAGGATCTTTGTCGCGTTCATGGTGTCACGGGATCAAACCTACGGTGTTGAGCTCGGCAAGGGCGGCTTGGCTGCGTTCGCGCGCGCGGCGGTTTCCTCGCGCCTAACGGCGGGATACGCCACAGCTACCGTCCCGATTGAGATGGTGTTTCGGGAAATGCCGTGCGCAGCCTTCAGTCCAGTCCGTATTTACCCTTCGGCGGCCAACGTCTTCAGCCGTTCACGCAGCCAGCGTTGTGCCGGATGGTTGGTGGTCCGATCGTGCCAGACACTCGCGATAGTAAAGCCAGGGATGGTGAGTGGCGGTTTTACCACCTGCACCCGATCCGACCAGCCATCGGCGACCCGCCGTGGGACCAGGGCGATCATATCGGACCGCGACACGACCTCCGGCACGATCAGAAAGCCCGACGTGGACAGGGCTACGGTGCGGCGGCGGCCGACGGCCTCCAGCGCCGCATCGGCAGGCCCTGAGAACCCGCCGCCCTGAGGCGACACGACGACGTGCTCCAAAGCACAAAACACATCCCGGCTAAGACGGCCCTGCACGGCCGGGTGTCCCTGCCGGGCGATCACCGCGTACCCCTCACGAAAGAGCTGGCGTTGACGCATGGCCGCCGGTGCATGGTCCGGAGATGCTAAGGCCAGGTCGACCTCGCCGCGCTCCAACTGCGTGGCGAGCGCCAGCACGTCGAGGGCGCGCCAAGCGATGCGGACCATGGGCGCCTCGACCTTGAGTGCGATCGAGAAGCGGGTGAGCAGCGCGTATTGCACGTAGTCGCTCGCGGCGATCACCAGGGTGGCCCGTATGGTCGCCGGGTCGGACGGCGCTCCATCCGCCACAACCCTGCGGACACCCTCCAGCGCTTCATGCAACGGTTGCTGAAGCTCGACTGCGCGCTGGGTCAGGACCATCCCGCGCTGTGCCGGGATGAGGAGGGGATCGCCGAGGGCGTCGCGAAGCCGCGCCAGCCGGGCCGACAAGGCAGGCTGGCTCAGGTTCAGGCGGCGGGCGGCACGCGTGACGTTCCCTTCCGCCAGAAGGGCTTCGAGCGTGACAAGCAGGCCGAGATCGAGGTCCTTGGCATCCACGTCTTCGATAACAGCAGGCAAAAGGTTCGATTTCAACACCGCGGCGTGAAGCCCGATATGGCGAATGGGCTCGAGTTCCCGGAGTCTTCACCATCGCGAGAAAGGCGTGGCGGCGCAGAAGCCCTCCGCCCTTCGAATAGATGGCCGTCTGACCAGGAGAGAAATCATGCGCGCGCCGCCCTTTCCCCCCGACCAGATGCCGCTGGATGTGCGGGCTCTGCATGACGACATGGCCAAGGTCGCCGATCACCTGAAGGATTACGTCATCAAGCGCGAGGACGGCGCCCTGGTCGGTCCCTTCGCGCCCATGCTGCGCTTCCCGAAGTTCGGGGGGCCGGCGTGGGCCTACACCAAGGTGCTGCTCGAGAACTCCAAACTGCCCAAGCTGGCGAAAGAGGTGGCCATCCTGGTCACGGGGGCGGCGTTCGACTCGCGCTTCGAGCTCTACGCCCACGAGCGCGTGGCCGGGCAGGCGGGCCTGAGCGACGCCAAGATCGCCGCAGTCGCAGCCGGCCAGCGCCCCGCCGATCTGACCGAGGAGGAGCAGGCCGCCTACGACGTCGCCGCGGCCCTGACCGCCGGCAAGCAGCTTCCAGAATCCACCTACCAACGTGCCCTGAAGGTGTTTGGCGAAGACCAAACGGCCGAGCTGGTCTACCTGGTGGCCGGCTACGCCCTGATCTCGATGCTGCTCAACGCCTACGACGTCTCGGTTCCCGGGCGTGAGGAGGGTCTTCCGCGTGGATGAGCGTGCGGGTTGAACGTCGGGCGCGTTGGCGGGAAGCCTTGTGGCCGGATTGGCGATCGGCGGGCTGATGATCGCCGAAGAGCTGCCAAGCGGACAGCCTTCGGACCGGGATCGCCTGGGAACGGGCCGGCGCCGACCGCCTCGGGCTGAGCACGCCTTCGACGAAGGCCATGCCGGGCTTGGCTGAACAGTCGGGCGTCCAGGCGGCGCACCTGGCGCTCTCGGCGATCGCGACCGTCCTGCAATGGCTGCCCTCGCGCAGCCGAGGAGCACCCGCATGAAGGCTATCCAGGCTCATCCTCAGCAAGGGCTCGACGGCCTGACGCTGGTGGACCTTCCCGACCCCGGCGATCCCGGACCGAACGCCATCCGCGTGCGGGTGCATGCCACCTCCCTGAACTTCCACGATCTGGGTGTGGTGACGGGACGGCTGCCGGCCGCCGATGGCCGCATCCCCATGGCCGACGGCGGCGGGGTGGTCGAGGCGGTCGGCTCGGAAGTCACTGAGTTCAGGCCTGGCGACCATGTCGTGTCGACCTTCTTCCCGACCTGGCTGGACGGTGAGGCCACCCTCGCCGACTTCGCCACCACACCGGGCGACGGCATCGACGGCTTCGCCCGGGAGGTCGTGGTGGCACCCGCCACGTCCTTCACGCGCGCACCAGCCGGCTGGAGCCACGCCGCCGCGGCGACCCTGACCACGGCCGGTGTGACTGCTTGGCGCGCCCTGGTGGTCAACGGCGGCCTCAAAGTCGGGGACAGCGTGTTGGTTCTCGGCACAGGTGGCGTGTCGATCTTCGCATTGCAGATCGCACGGGCCATGGGGGCCACGGTGATCGCGACCTCCTCCTCCGACGAGAAGCTGGAGCGGCTTCGCACGATGGGGGCCGCGCACGGCGTCAACTACCGCCGGGACGAAAACTGGGGCGATCGGGTGCGGGAGTTGACCGGCGGCACCGGCGTCGATCACGTCGTCGAGGTAGGCGGCCCAGGCACGCTGGCGCAGTCGATCGAGGCCGCACGCGTCGGCGGCCACATCTCGCTGATCGGCGTACTGACCGGGAGGGCGGGCGCAGTGCCGACGGCCATGCTCATGGCCCGGCAGCAGCGCCTGCAAGGCCTGATCGTCGGCAGCCGCCGTCATCAGATGGACCTGATCCGCGGCATCGACGCCGTCCATGGTCATCCGGTGATCGACCGCTCCTTCCCGCTCACCGCCATTGCGGACGCCTTTCGGCTCCAGGAGAGCGGCGGCCACTTCGGCAAGATCGTCCTCGAGTTCTGACCCCGCGTATCCCAGCAGGAACAACGCATCATGAAGGTTCTTCTCGTCTTCGCCCACCCGGAACGCCACTCCCTGAACGGTGCCCTGCGCGACATCGCTGTGGCCGAGTTGCAAGCGCAGGGGTACGAGGTCCGCGTCAGCGACCTCTACGCCGACGGATGGAAGGCGAGCGTCGACCGCGCGGACTTCCCGGAGATGGCGGAAGACGAGCGGCTACGGGTGGCTGGCGCGTCGGGCCAGGCCTTCGCCGCCGGATCACTGACGGAGGACGTGAAGGCCGAGCAGGAGAAGCTGCTCTGGGCCGACACGCTGATCCTCCAGTTTCCGCTGTGGTGGTACTCCATGCCGGCCATCCTCAAGGGCTGGGTGGATCGCGTCTACGCCTTCGGCTTCGCCTACGGGGTCGGCGAACAGAGCGACACCCACTGGGGCGACCGCTTCGGCGAAGGCACCCTGGCCGGCAAGCGCGCGATGCTGATCGTCACCGCGGGCGGCTGGGCGACGCACTATGCCCCGCGAGGGGTGAATGGCCCGATCGAGGACATCCTGTTCCCGATCAACCACGGCATCCTCTACTATCCCGGCTACACCGTCCTGCCGCCCTTTGTAGCCTACCGCGTGGACCGCATGGACGAGGCCGGGTTCCAGAAGGTGGCGGATCAACTCAGGGAGCGGATGCGCAGCATCGAGACCACCGCGCCCATCCCATACAGAATGCAGAACGGCGGCGACTACCAGGTTCCCAGCCTGGAGTTGCGCCCCGAACTCGGTGATCCCGGCGCCTCCGGCTTTGGCCTCCATGTGGATCGAACGCGGGTGGGCTGATGCGGCTTCTACCTGCCATCCTAATTGCATGGCCAGGTAGATGCGGTTCTCGTTAACGCGGTCCACCAGGTCGAACGGAAGCAGGTGGTGCTGATGATCGGACGAGTCGGTCTTGGTCAGCTTGACGATCTCGCCTTGGACATGATCGACGGTGCCGACATGCTCACCAACCGAAGCGGCGACTTCCATACGCTCCTTGATCTTCAGTCCTCGAACCCCGGTCACCTCACCGCCGTTGATCGAAGGTCTGTGCTCAGTCCGACAGGGCCGCTTTATAGGGGTTTTCCCCCATTCACTACGTCCTCGAACGCTTTAGGATCACCGTGCAACTGGCGATGAGCCGGCACAGCGATGACGAGGGGGCGGATGAACGACTTCCAAGACGCCCTCCTTGCCATCGAGGCAAGCGAAAGCCTCGAAGCTATCAGATTGACCGTGCGCACCGTTGCAGGGTCGCATGGCTACGATCGCGTGGTGCTGTTCTCATTTTCGACGGCCGAAGACGAGCTGGTGGATGGCGTCTACTGGGCCGAGGGCCATTGGTTTGATGAAGATGAGGCACTCGATGTCGAGACCTATGTCCGGCACTGTCCCCTCACCAGACATTTTCTCGAAATCGATGAGCCGTTCTTCTGGACCAAGACAGGGAGCGGCACGAGCAGGCGCTACCACTTCGTCGAGACACCGCGAGGCCCAGGGCTGCATGGTCTGCAAGTGCCGATATTCGGCCACACCGGCCTGGCCGGTGCCGCCTGCTTCGGCGGCGAAGACATCGACGCTTCGCCGCGCAGCCGTCTAGGCCTGACGCAGCTCGGCGTTACGGCCTTCCTCGCTGCACGCAAGTTGCTGGAAACGCCCAAGGCACAGGGCGAGGCGCAGCTCTCGAAGCGGGAGATCGAGGTCCTGCAATGGATCGCCGCCGGCAAGCGCGGCGCGGACGTGGCGGCGACCCTCGGCCTGTCGGTGCGCACGGTGGAGAACCACCTACGCCGAATCCGCGAGCGATTGAGGGTCAAGACGACGGCCCAGGCGATCAGCGCCGCGACGCGCCTCGGCATCCTGGACGGCTGACGTCGCGCAAGATCTCGTAATCGCCCGCGCCGCCGCAGCGGCGCTTCCCTAATCGATCTCACCGTCAAGTCAGGAAGGGAAAGACCATGAGTAAGACGATCCTCATCACCGGGGCTGGCTCCGGGTTCGGCAAGGCGGCCGCCATCGGAATGGCCAGGAATGGGCATCGGGTGATCGCCGCCGCCCAAGTCTCGCCGCAGGTGACGCCGCTGCGCGAGGAGGCGAAGGCGCTCGGCCTCGACAATCTCACGGTCGAGAAGCTCGACCTCACCGATCCGTGGGATGTCAGCCATGCCCTTACTTGGAACATCGACGTGCTTTGGAACAACGCCGGCATGGGCGAGAGCGGACCGGTGTTCGAAATCCCAGTCGACCTTGTGCGCCGAAATTATGAAGTGAACGTTTTCCTCCCGCTGGCGCTGACCCAGGGGTTCGTGCGCAAGTGGATCGACGCCGGCAAGAGCGGGAAGGTGGTATTCACCTCGTCGGAGGGTGGTTTGTTCACGCCCGCCTACTTCGGCCCGTACGCGTCCACCAAGCACGCGCTGGAAGCCATCGCTGAGGCGATGCAACTGGAGCTGAAGG
>CAXUGD010000106.1:0-9511 GCA_964250355.1 uncultured Acetobacteraceae bacterium
GGTGATGCCGCCGGACGCCATCACGGCCATTGTCAACACCGGCGACGATTTCCGTCACCTGGGACTCTGGATTGCCCCGGACGTCGACACCCTGCTCTACACGCTCTCCGGCCTCTCCAACACGCAGCTTGGCTGGGGTCGCGCGAACGAGACGTGGCGGTTCATGGACGCGCTGCGGTCGCTCGGCGGCGAGGACTGGTTCCTGCTGGGCGACGGCGACCTCGCGCTGCACGTCATGCGCACCGCAATGCTCGCCCAGGGCCAGAGCCTGTCCGAGGTGACGTCGCATTTTGCGCGAGCCTGGGGCATCGGCACGCGCGTGCTGCCGATGAGCGACGACGCTGTCTCCACTTTTGTCGCGACCGACGAGGGCGAACTCGCCTTCCAGCGCTATTTCGTCGAACGTCGCTGCGCGCCGGCGGTCCGTGCCGTGCGGTTCGACGGGGCGGCGGCGGCACGCCCTGCGCCCGGCGTGCTGGACGCGATCGCCGACCCCGCCAACCGTGCCATCCTCGTCGCGCCCTCCAACCCGTACCTGAGCGTGGACCCCGTCCTGGCCGTGCCCGGCCTGCGCGCGGCGTTGATTGCGGCCCCCGCGCCCGTGGTGGCCGTGTCGCCCATCGTTGGCGGCCAGGCCGTGAAGGGACCGACCGCCAAGCTGATGGCCGAGCTGGGCGTGCCGGTGACCCCCGGGGCGGTCGCGGCGCACTACGCCGGAATCATCGGCGCCATGCTGACCGACACGCGCGACGGGCCGCAGGATCTGGGCGTGCCGTCGGAATACGCCGACACGCTGATGCACACGCTGGAAGACCGCGCACGGGTGGCCCGGGCGGCGCTGGCGCTGGCCGACAGGGTGCGCCGGTGAGGTGGACCGCCATCGTGCCGATCAAGGGTCGCGGCCGGCGCAAGACCAGGCTGGCCACCGTGATGTCGGAAGCGGCGCGGGACGAATTGGCCGAACGGATGTTCGCACACGTCGCTGGCGTGGTGTCGGCCCAGCCGCGCGTGGCCGAGGTGCTGGCGCTGTCCGACAGTCGCCCGGCGGGCTGGGACGGCGCGTGGGCGATCGACGAGGGTCGCGGCCTGAACGCGGAATTGCGCGCCGTCAGCCGGCACGCCACCGGCGTGCCGTTGTTGGTGGTCCACGCCGATCTGCCGCTGCTTTGCGGCGAGGATTTGGCCGCGCTGATCGAGGCGGGCGAGCGGGGCTGCGCGATCGGTCCGGACCGGCACGAGGCGGGCACCAACGCGCTCGCCCTGCGCGATCACGACGGGTTCGGCTTCGCGTTCGGCGCTGGCAGTCTGCGGCGCCACCTGTCCGCGGCCGGCGAGCACGCCGTCGTGGTCAGGCGTCGGGGAATCGCTTTCGACGTCGACACCCCGCACGACCTAAGGCAAGGGAAGCAGTCCTTTTTTGAAAAAAGGACCAAAAAACTTGGGGGCTGGCCCAGATAACAAATCTGTCAAACCGGCAGTCGTTGTTGAGCTGTCGGATATGTGGATAAGTGGCTCGGCAAATGTTGGGTCTTTGGCCGACCCGCGTTCTGCCACTTATACACATATCCGACAGCACCACCGCAGTCACAGATCATATCTCTGCCCAATGCATCAGGGTGGCAAGCAGCCGGCGCGCCGGCCGGTAGTTGAAGCGCCACCCGCCACTGTTTGAGGAAAAGGTGGAAGTGCGCCCGCGGAATGCCGTTGTAGCGGCGCAGGTGGCGCTTGGCCTGGTTCCAGAAGTTCTCGATCCCATTGATGTGCCGGCCTTGCGCCACGAACGCCTCGCCGTGGTTGATGCGGTGATGTCGGAATTCGGACACGTCCAGCACGTCGTAGGAGCGGTAAGCGTCCGTGTAGATGACGCTGTCGGGCCGCACGGTCCGGCGGATGTTCCCCGCCAGGGTCTCCGACCTTGTGTCGGCGATCATGACGGCGTGCACCTTGCCGGCCCGCTTGAGCAGACCGAACACCGGCACCTTGCCAGCCGCGCCGCGGCCGCGCTTGCCCTTGCGCAACCCGCCGAAATAGCTCTCATCAGCCTCGACCTCGCCGCTCAGGTCGGGCTTCGGCGGCCAGCCGGCTCGCGATGACCTCCCGCAGCTTGTGGCAGAACAGCGTGGCCGTGTGGCGGTTCACGCCGACCAACTCGGCTGCCGCCCGCGCCGGCGTTCCGGCCACGAAATGCTCTACCAGCATGCGCTGGCACGAAGGGTCTAATCTGCTGTGCCGACGCCGTGTAGCCATCTGACCAGACAAGCCTTTCTAGCTTATCTAGGCCAGCCCCAAAAACTTTTGTTCCTGTTGCTCACGACAGCGGAGAGTAAAAGTTCTTTGCTTCTTTCTTTCAAGAAAGAAGGCCTTTCTTCCTTAATAGGCGCCGACAGGCGAGATGTTGGGCTTCACGTCCATCCTGTCCCGCGCGTAGATCTCGTAGCTGAGGAACGGGATGTTGGTGATGTGCCGCAGGCCGACATGCACGTCGCGCCAATAGCGGCTGAGCGGGTTGGTCAGCGAGAACGCCGACGACCCGGAGATGAACATCAGCGTCTCGATCGACTTGTGGATCAGCTCGACGATCTGCGCGCATTGCGCCTTGTGCGCCGCGCGCTCCAGCGTGGGGAACTCGCGGCCGGTCAGCGCCACCTCGTCCAGCGTGCCGGTGGCGGTGAACAGCAGCAGCCGCGCCGTGTCCAGCTGGGCCGCGACTTCGCCCAGATCGTGCAGGATCGTGCCCGAATCGGTGCGGGCCTTGTAGAACGTCGTCACCACCGGCTTCTTCTTCGATTCCGCCTCGACGATCTCGAGCATCGCCTCGGCGGCGCCCACGAGCTGTGCCAAGCCCGTTGCACGCACGCTGGGCACCACCGGCAGGATGTCGGACGGCGCGCCGCAATGCTGCTTGCCGGGTTCGACGTGACCGAACGGCTTGTCCATCGTGACCATCAGGTGGTCGGGGACGAACGCGTCGCGCACGACGCTGGTGTCGGAGCCGGTACCCTGCATTCCGGTCATGAACCAGGTGTCCTGCATCTCGATCTGGTCGAAGGGGATGTAGCACATGCTGATCCCCGGGACGACCGGACCGTCGCTGCCCTCCATCATAACGCCGGATTGCGCCCAGTGTGCCTGGCGCGAGCCGGAGGTGTAGGGCCAGGCGCCGTTGACGATGTAGCCGCCGTCAACCTTGCGCGCGCGGCCGGGCGGGTTGTAGGCGCCGCACACCAGCTTCGGCCCGTCGCCGAAGAGCGCGCGCTGTGTCGCGTCCGAGGTCAGGCTGGCGACCCACGTGGTGCCGTTGACGATCTGCGACACCCAGGAGATCGAGGGGTCGCCCTTGGCGAGCTCGATCTCGACCTTGGCGAAACCCGTCATCGACAGGCCCGCGCCGCCCCAGCGCTGCGGCAGCAGCAGGGTAAGCAGGCCGTCGTCGAGCAGCGCCTTCTCGGCCGCCGGGGTCGGCGCGCGCAGCTTGTCGCCTTCGGGCGCCTCCTTCTGGAACAGCGCGCGCCGCGCACGCGCTTTGGCGATGTAGGGTTCGGCATCGCCGAACTGTACGGGCGCCTTGACGACGTTCAGCTTGGTGACAGCGTTCATGACAACAACTCCTGTGCTGCGGGCGCGCGGCCCGCGAAGGTGGATATCAGGCGTTCGAGATGGTCCGGCGCCTCCAGCCAGCGCGCCGTCCAGTGGCGTCCAGCCGGCACGATCAGCGTGCTGAGCTGCATGCGGATCAACGCCTCGGCGAAGGCTTCACGATCGACGGGCAGAGGCGATACCTTGTCGAGGTAGTCGAAGGTGACCGACAGGGCGTCCTGCACGGCGGCCTTGTGACGGGCGAAATGGCTGCGGAAGAAGTCGAGGTGGAAACCAGGCTCGACCTCGAAGATGCGGTCGGGCGTACGCTCCGCGGTGAAGGCGGCGAAGAACTCCAATACCGCGCACAGGCGATCGATCGCGCCGGTGTGGCGGGCAGCAGCGGCGCGCACGCCGTTCTCGAAACTGACGGAGATGAACTCGCTGACCGCGTCCAGCACGTCGTCCTTGGTGGCAAAGTAACGATACAGCGTGCCGCGGGAGACGCCGCTCGCGTCGCTGATGTCGCTCATCGACAGCCGGCGGCTGCCCCGGCTGATGATGGCTGCCAGCGCGCCCTCGAGTATCTTTATGACGCTGGTGGGCAGCGCGGCACCGCTCTGCTCCGCCGCTTCGCTGACGCGGGACACGGGGGAGTACACGTTCATGCGCTGGCCTCCAATTCGGCGAGGTTGTGCGGCTTGCTGACGTAGCCAGGCAAGTTCTGGCCGCCATCGACGTTGATCAGTTCTCCGGTGATGAACCGCGACATGGCGGAGGCCAGGAACACCACAACGGGGCCGATGTCGTCCTCCGGGTCGCCGGCGCGCAGCAGCGGGTTGTTGGCTGTCGCCGCCTGCAGAAAGCCGGGCACCTCCTTGACCAGCCGGGCGAAGACCTGGCCCAGGCCGGTGGGCGAGATCGCGTTGACGCGTATGTTGAAACGACCCCACTCGACGGCGGCGCTGCGCGTCAGGCCCAGTATCGCGGACTTGGCGATGTTGTAGTCGGCATGCAGCCACGCCCCGGTGTCGGCATCGATCGAGTAGAAGTTGACGACGGACCCGCCGCCCCGCGCGCGCATGTGCGAAAAGGCCGCCTGCATGCCCCACCAGCTGCCCCACAACGCGATCTCGAGCGTGCGCCTGAGCATCTCGTCGGTCTTGTTCTCGATCAGGATGTTGGGGGTGAGTGCGGCCGCGTTGTTGACCAGCACGTCCAGCCCGCCGAACTGTGCCACGGTGCGCGAGACCATGGCCTCGATGTCGGCCTTCACCCCGACATCGGCGGCAAAGCCGATCGCCTCGCCGCCCAGCTCGCGCCGGATCGCCTCGGCCGCGCTCTCGGCCGCGTCGCCGTCCCGACCGGTGATCGCGACGCGGGCCCCCTCGCGCACCAGGCGGCGGGAGATGCCCAGGCCAAGTCCCTTGGCCCCGCCTGTAACGATGGCGACCTTGCCGTCGAGCAGACCCGTCATGCGGCGCGCCGGTGATGATCGGCGGCGCTGATCGTGCGGTCCAGCTCGATGCGCTCGGCGCAGCGGTCGCCGGTCAACACGTAGCCCAGGATAGACCCCTCCCGGTCCTTGAACAGGTAGCGCAGCCCTTCAGCGTCGTCCACGTCCTGCATCCAGCTTCCGTGCGCGGCCCGGGGCGCGGGCCGCCGGGTGGCGCAGCAGGATGACCGGGCAGGCGGTGGTCTTGACCTGCACGGACAGGGTCGGAAAGCGCATGTCCGTCGGGGTGCCGAGGACGCTGGCCGCGATCGCGCGCGCGGCACCCATGATCGGCGAGACATACGCGGCAAGGCCGCGCGGGTACTCCGCGCAATCGCCGATGGCGAAGATGTGCGGATCGCTGGTCTGGCCGGTCGCGTCCACCTTGATGCCGCGGCCCACCTCCAGCCTCGCCTCGCACGCCAGCGCGGTGTGCGGGCGCAGGCCGACGGCCGACAGCACCGCGTCGGCCTCGCTGCGCGTGCCATCGTCCAGCGTCGCCGCCGTGCTGGCGCCAAGCTCGTTCGCGGTGCCGGCGCCGAGCCTGTTCAGCGCCACCACCTTGCGGCCGAAATGCCATTGCACGCCCGCGGCCTGCATCGCGTTGCGCACCACCTCGCCCACGCGGAGCGGTACCAGCTGCGCCAGCGGGTGCGTCATCATGTCGACGACCACCGGCTTGTAGCCGGTCGCGCTGAGGTCGTTGGCGAACTCGCTGCCGACCAGCCCGCCGCCGATGACGAGCACCCGCGCCCCGTCGCGCAGACCCTCGCGGAAGCGGCGATAATCGTCGAGGTTGTTGACCGCCATGGCGCGATGCGCGGCGTCGCCCTCCAGCGGAGGGCGGATCGGGTCGGCGCCCAGGGCCAGCACCAGCTTGTCGTAGAACACCGGGCCGCCGGTGGTCAGCAGCACGCGCCCCGCGGGATCGATCGCCTCGACCATGCGGCCGGCGCGCAAATCGAGGCGCAACTGGGCGGCCATCTTCTCGCCGGAGGTCGTCACCAGCGTGTCGGCGACCTTGCCCTTCGCCAGCGCCGTCGACAAAGCGGGCTTGGAGTAGAAATGCCCGTCATCTACGGTGATCAGCGTCAGGGCCGCGTCCGGCGCCAGCTTGCGCAACTCGCGGAGCACGCCGTAGCCGGCGAGCCCGCTGCCGACGACGACCACGTGCACGGGGACCTTGCTGCTCATCGGCGTCTCAGAGGAAGACGGCGAAATTCGACATCGACAGCGTCGACTGGTCCAGGATGATCTCGCGCCGGGTAAGCTTGAACTGCTCGCCGGACAGCCGCCACACGTCGCGCCGTTCGGCGGTCAGTTCCTCCACGTTCGGCGCCTCGCCGCGGCTGCGGATCAGGTAATAGTAGCTGACGACTTCGAACTCGTCGTGCCTGTCCGTCTCGCCCACGCGGACGTTGGTCACGAAGCGACGCGTGCGCGAAGGCGGGTCTTCGGCCCAGGCGCTCTTGCTGAGCCGGCCGGTGCGCATCAGGATGGAGGTGTACGTCTCGTCGTAATGCATCATCGTGCGCATCACGTCGCGGTCGCGGTTCGGGCCGACACGTGTCAGGCGTATGGGCGCGGTGTACACCAGGTCGTGGTCGAGCATGGCGACCCAATCGTCGAACCGCCGCTCGTCCAGCGCGGCGGCCTCGTCGTAGAGGGTCTCCAGTATGCGATTATAGACCGGCGAGCCGAGCGGCACGCGAACGCGGGAGACGAGGCCGCGCATGACGGCGCTGCGGTCGACGGCGGCAGTCGAGCGATCAATCATGACAAGTCAACTCTTCACTGCTAGACGATGACACATGGATAGACGCGCGCAACCGAGGTGCGCGGGTCAGAGCGCGCTGGACATCAACCGGCGATAGTTCAGCCACCAGTTCCACTGCGTGTCGTCCTTGGTGAAGCCGGGATAGACATAGCCGCCGCCAGCCCAGCCTTCGGGCTTCTTGTTCTCCCCCGTCAGCGCCTGGTATTTCAGCGTCATCGTGCGACTGATCGGTCCGACCGAGTTGCGGAAGATCTGCGGCCAGGTGTCGGCATCGTCCTGCTCGATGATGCCGGAGGTGCCGGATTGCCAAATGGCGTTCTGCAGCATGTCGCGCTTGACCTGCTCGGGCGCGTCCTTCTCGGCAAAGATGTAGTTGACGAACTCGAACTTGTCCGGCCCACGCGGAATGTAGGCGTGCAGGGCCAGCGCACCGGACGATCCGCCATCCATGCGCGGCGCAAAGATGAACAGCACCAGCACGTTGGGGAACATGCCGCCGACCTGCGGCGGACAGGTGGCCAGCATGTCCACCTGCTCGGGCGACAGGTTGCGGAACAGCTGCGGTATCAGCTCCGGCGTGATGCCGGGTGGCGGCAGCAGGTGCAGCCGCTCCTCCACCGTCTTGCCCTCGAAGCTGATGTTGGAGAACATCTTGAAGGTCTGCGCCGCCTCCAGGCAGCGCAGCGAGTGGCCTTCCGAGCAGCTGATGTCGACGCCATACATGCCGGGCGCGTTGTCGTAGATGGATTCCGGTGTGCCGCCCATGATGCCGCCTTCCATCAGCGAGCGGTGCAGGGTGAGCGTGTGGAACCCGTCGGATGCCGATTGCTCGCAGGCGATCTTCCAGTTGGCCGGGATCATGAAGCGCTGCGGCGGCCCCAGCAGCTCGAGGCCGGAATCTGTCCGGCAGAACAGCTGGTCGAAGTAGAACTTGGTGTCGCCGAGGAAATCGTCGAAGGACGGGCCGTCGATGTTCCAGGTCGCGAAGATAAGGCCGCCATAGACGTGCACCCGCGCCTTCTTCAGCCCCAGCTCGGATTTCGGGCGCATGCCGCCATGCATCTGCTCCTTCTCGACGGGTGCGCCGATGAACTCGCCGTTGGGCCGGAACGCCCAGCCGTGATAGATGCAGCGATGCGCCTGCGCGTTGCCGGCCTCGGCCGTGCAGACCTTCATGCCGCGATGCGGGCAGACGTTGAGCGAGACGTGGACCTTACCCTCGCGGTCGCGAGCCACGATCACCTGGTCCTCGCCCATATCGCGCACGACGAAGTCGCCGGATTTCGGTATCTCGGTGTCGTGGCCGAGCAGCAGCCAGGTCTTGGCGAAGATGCGCTCCATCTCAAGCCGGTGCAGCTCGGGGTCGTTCATGACCCGCATCGAAACTTCGTGCATCTCGACGTCGATCAGGTCGTCGATGGACGTGCCGTCGCTCAGTTTCAGGCTTGCTTTCTCGAGCACCGTGTCTCTCCCGCGGCTCTCTGGCCGTTGACTCAGGATATGATACACATTGACCAGATAGTGTTCAAGCTGTTATTTCGGCGCAGGGAAGGAAGATCGATGTCTGACACTCACCAAGCGGGCATTCTGTCGGGGCGACTGCGCGTCGTGATCGACAAGCCTGCCTGTTGCGGCTACGGGATCTGCGCCGAGATCTGCCCCGAGGTGTTCAAGCTGGACGCCAACGGCATCGTCTTCGTCGACGACCCTCTCGTGCCCGCCGGGCTGGAGGATCGCGCGCGCGAAGGGGCGGAGGCCTGTCCGCAATCCGCCCTGGCCGTCGCCCCCGCCTGAAGCCCGGACGCCCGATCAGGCGTCCCAGACCAGCGGCAGCGTCCTGGGCTGTATCATCGCGCCGAGTTCCGAGGTGATGACCGCGCCCGGTTCGATGCGGAACTGGGGTATGGCGCGCAGGAACTCCTCCAGCCCGACATGCAGCTCGCGGCGCGCGAGGTGCATGCCGACGCAGCGGTGCGGGCCGTGGCCGAACGTCTCGTGCGTCGGCGCCCTGTCGAAGCGCACCTCGTTGGGACTGTCGTATTTGCGGTCGTCACGGCCCGCCAGGGTGGTCGTCATGGCGATCCGGTCGCCGGGCTGTATGGTGATGCCGTCGACGACGGTCTCGCTCACGCAGGTGCGGAACGTGGTGACCGCCGCGTAGGCGCGCAGCATCTCCTCCGTCGCCAGGGCGATCTTCTCCGGATGCGCCCGCAGGAAGCTCTGGTCGTCCTGGTGTTCGGCCAGATGACGGAAATGCAGGCCCATGTTGGTCGAGACCGTGTCCAGGCCGCCGATGTAGAGGCCGAAGGTCAGCCCGATCAGCTCGTCGTCGCTGAGCGGACGGCCGTCGACCTTCGCCTGCACGGCGAAGCTGATGAAATCGTCCGCCGGCTGGCGCCGTCGCTCCTCCATCTTGCCAATCAGGTAGGTCTTCACGCCGTTCACCGCGCGCGCCACCTCGCTCATGTCCGGCTCGTGCAGCAGCTTCATCTCCCAGGCGAGCAGCTGCTTCACGTCGGATTGCGGCAATCCCATCAGCTCGAGGAAAATGGCGATCGGGTACTCGAAGGCGAACGCGCTCATGAACTCGCAGCGTCCCGCGGCGGCGAACCGGCCGATGTACTTGCGCGCGTAGGCGCGCACGCTCGCCTCCAGCGCCGCCA
>CAXUGD010000107.1:0-9450 GCA_964250355.1 uncultured Acetobacteraceae bacterium
GATGGCGACCGCTCGCAGCCGGCCACGAGGAACGCCAGCTGGCGGCTGCACGCGATGGCCGGGTAGGTCAGCGTCAGCCTGGGCTGCGGCACGCCCTCGGTGACCGGCGCCACCCAGGCCCGGGTCTCCTCCAGCGCGGCGGCACCGGGGAACAGCGATGCGGTGTGCCCGTTATCGCCCAGGCCCAGCAGCATCGCGTCGAACAGGGGCCGTTCCATGTCCAGCGTCTCGCGGCAGTAATAAGCCTGCAGCGTCGCCTGGTAGGCGGCCGCGGCTTGGGGCAGGCCGCCCCCCGTGGGCATCGGGTTGATCTGGGCCGGGGGGATCGGCACCCGGTCCAGCAGCGCCAGCTTCGCCATGCGGTAGTTGCTGTCCGGATGGTCGGGAGGCACGAAACGTTCGTCGCCCCAGAACAGATGGAGGCGCGCCCAGGCGATGCGCCCGGCAAACGCCGGCTCGGCCAAGATCTCGTAGAGCCGCTTCGGGGTGGAGCCGCCGGACATGCCGATGGCGAACGGCCCGGTGCTGGCCTCGATCAGGCCGGCCAGCCACGCGGCCACGTGCCGGGCCAGCGCCTCCGGATCGTCGAGCGTGACGACGGTCGATGCGGCCATGCGCTATTGCCCCCCGCCCAGAATGAAGTCCTCGACCGCCTTGGCAAAGCCTTCGTCCTCCGAGGAGGCGGTCACCCTGCTGGCCTGCTTCTGCACCGCCTTGCTGGCGTTGCCCATGGCGATGGAGAAGCCGCTGCGGCGGAACATCAGAACGTCGTTGGGCTGGTCGCCAATGGTGGCAATCTGCTCGGGCTGCAGCCCCAACCGCTTGGCCAGCGTGCCGATGGCGAACCCCTTGTTGGCCTCGGGATGCGTGATGTCGAGGTAGTAGGGCTGCGAGCGGGCGGCCGATGCCGTGTTGCCCAGCGCGTCCTGCACCTGGCGCTCGGTGGCCTCCATCTTGGGGATGTCGTCGCTCACGCCCACGATTTTCACGGCGCTGTCTAAGGCGCTGCCGAAATCGCCCACCACTTTGGGCGCGAACTTCACCGTCCATTCTTCGCGCGCCACATGCGGCGCCGCCTTATCGTGCACCAGCCAGTCCTCGCCGCTGTACACCCAGGCATCCAGGCCGGCCTTGCCGAGCAGTTCGATGCTGCGCTCGGCGACGTCGCGGGGCAGGGTGCGCGCCTCGATCGGTGAAAGGTCGGGGTTCACCCACATGCCGCCGTTGAAGCCGGCCACCGGGGTGTCGATCCCCAGCGGCCCGATCAGCATGGCCATGCCACGGGGCGGGCGGCCGCTGGTGATGGCAAAGCCGATGCCGCGCTGGCGCAGCGCCTGCACGGCAGCCACCGCGCGCGGGGTCAGCGCCTTTTCCTTGGTCACCAGCGTGCCGTCCACATCGGCCAGCAGCAATCGTATGTCCGCCATCAACGCCCTCCCGCCGCGCGCGGAAGGATAAACTGCTCCACCGCCTGCGCCCAGCCGCTTTCCGTGTTGCTGGCTGTGACGTAGTCCGCCCGCGCGCGCATGCCGGCCGGCGCCTGGCCCATGGCGATGCTGAAGGCGGCCACGTCGAACATCGGCAGGTCGTTCGCCATGTCGCCGATGCACGCCGTTTCCGAAACATCGACGCCGAGCAGCCGTGCCGCCTGGCGCACCGCTTCGCCCTTGTTGGCGAGCGGATGGGTGATGTCGAGGTAGTAGTCCTGGCTGCGATGCACGGAGGCGCGGCCGCCCAACTGCGCCTGCAACGCCGTTTCGCACGCGGCCAGCGATGCGAAATCCTTTGATGCCGCCATGATCTTTCCGGCCTGACCGATCACGGGGGCGAAGTCGGCGACGGTTCGCGGCTGCATCTTCACCGTTTTCTGCTCCCACGCCACGTAGTCGCCCTCCGGATCGGTCAGCAGCCACGCATCGGTGGTGAACAACCACGGCGCGATCCCCCGGCCGGCCAGGTAGTCCACCGCCTCCTGTGCCGTGGCGGGATCCAGCAGCCTCGCCTGCAGCACCGAACCGTCGGGCGCGGTGAACACGCCGCCGTTGAACGCGGCGCGGGGTGTCGGCAACGTCAGGGCGGACGCAAACACCTCCACCCCGTGCGGCGGCCGGCTGCTGACCAGCACCAGCGCCACGCCGTTCTCGTCCAGGCGCGCGGCGGCGGCGCGCACCGACGGCGTCAGCTCCTTCTCCTTGGTGACCAGCGTGCCGTCGATGTCGGAGACCAGCAGGCGTATCATCCGCCGATCGGCTCCCACGCGCGGCCGTTGTCGCGCAGCAGGCTATCGGCCTCCTGCGGGCCCTCGCTGCCGGCGGCATAGGGGTTGACGTGGATGTAGCCGTCGTCCCAGGCGTCCAGCACCGGCTGCACGGCCGCCCAGCCGGCTTCCACGTTGTCGGCGCGCTGGAACAGCGTGGCGTCGCCGGTCAGGCAATCGTACAACAGCGTTTCGTAGCCGGTGCTAGGCCCCTCGTGAAAGTAGTCGGCGTAGTTGAAGTTCATGCTGACTCCGCCGAGATGGACGCGCGGGCCCGGCACTTTCGCGCTGAACTGCAGCGTCACGCCCTCCGTCGGCTGGATGTGCAGGAACAGGATGTTGGGCGTAAGCTTCTCCACCGGCGTGTCGCGGAACAGGGCAAACGGCGCCTGCTTGAAATGGATAGAGATCTCCGTCTGCCGGCGCGCCAGGCGCTTGCCGGTACGTATGTAAAACGGCACGCCGGCCCAGCGCCAGTTGTCGATGCCCAGCTTCATGGCGACGAACGTCTCGGTGCTGGAATTGCGCTCCACGTCAGGCTCGGTGCGATAGGCGGGCACCGGCTGGCGGCCGTACTGCCCGGCGCGATACTGCCCGCGCACCACGTTCTGCACCGCCTGCCGGCCGGAAAGCGGGTGGATCGCCTGTATCACCTTGGCCTTTTCCGAACGCACCGCATCCGCATCGAACGAGGTCGGTGCTTCCATCGCCACCATGGACAGCAGCTGGAACAGGTGGTTGGGCACCATGTCGCGCAACGCGCCGGTGCCCTCGTAGAAGCGGCCGCGCTGCTCCACCCCCACGGTTTCGGCCGCCGTGATCTGCACGTGGTCGATGTTGTCGCGCTTCCAGATCGGCTCGAAGATGCCGTTGGAGAAGCGCAGCGCCATGATGTTCTGCACCGTCTCCTTGCCGAGATAGTGGTCGATCCGATAGATCTGCGACTCGTTCACGCAGGCAAGCAACGCGGTGTTGAGCGCCCGCGCGCTGCCCAAATCGTGGCCGAACGGCTTTTCCACAATCACCCGGCGGTAGCCGCCCGCCTCCTCCGTCAGGCCGGCCGCGTGCAGGCCGCCCACGATCGTCTCGAAGAACCGCGCGGCCGTGGCGCAGTAGAAGATTACGTTTCCCGGGTCGGGCAGCATCGCCTTCAGGCTGGCGAAGGTCGCCGGATCGGCGAAGTCGCCGCGCAGATACGTGGTGCGCTCGCTCATCCAGTCCCAGGCAGCCTGGTCCAGCGCCACCTTCTCGCCGTTCAGCCGTTCGGCCACGAAATGGTTGATAGCGTCGGACAGATGCGCGCGGAACGCGGCGTCGTCCATGTCGCGCACGTCCACGCCGGTGATGCGGAACGCGTCGTTCAGCAACCCCGCCAGGCGCAGGTTGTACAGCGCCGGTATCAGCAACCGTGCGGTCAGGTCGCCGCCGGCGCCGAAGATCACGAAGTGGCACGGCGGCGCCTGCGGCGCCCGGCCCAGCACCGCCGGATCGCTCGGCGCAGGCAGTTGTTCGAAACGCGGCTGCATGGTCAGCTATGCGGCTCCACATGGCCGCCGAACTTGTTGCGCATGGCGCTCAGCAGCTTCTCGCCGAACGTGTTGGCCGAGCGCGACCGGAACCGCGCGTAGAGCGAGGTGGACAGCACCGGCACCGGCACCGACTCCTCGATGGCTGCCTCCACCGTCCAGCGGCCCTCGCCGGAATCGCTGACCTTGCCGGTGAACTCGGACAGCGTCTCGTTTTCGGCCAGCGCGGAGGCGGTCAGGTCCAGCAGCCACGACGAGATCACGCTGCCACGGCGCCACACCTCGGCGATGTCGGCCACGTCCAGCTTGAAGCGCTGGTCCTCGGGCAACTCGGCCGAGGCCTTGCCCTGCAAGACGTCGAACCCTTCGGCATAGGCCTGCATCAGGCCGTATTCGATGCCGTTATGCACCATCTTCACGAAGTGCCCGGCGCCGGCCGGCCCGCAATACATGTAGCCCTGTTCCGGCCGCGGATCGCGGTTGTGGCGCTCCTTGGTGCGGCCCACATCGCCCAGGCCCGGCGCCAGCGTGGCAAAGATCGGGTCCAGCCGCTCCACCTCGTCCCGCGGACCGCCGATCATCATGCAGTAACCGCGCTCCAGCCCCCACACGCCGCCCGACGTGCCGACGTCGATGTAGTTCAACCCCTTGCTGCGCAGCGACGCGGCACGCCGTATGTCGTCCTTGTAAAAGGTGTTACCGCCGTCGATGATCGTGTCGCCGGCGTCCATGTGCTCGGCCAAGGCCGCAACCGTCTGCTCTGTGATCTCGCCCGCCGGCAGCATCACCCACACGGCGCGCGGCTTTTCCAGGCCGCGCAACAGGTCGGCCAGGTCCGCGGCACCGACGGCCCCTTCGCCCGCCACGCGCTTCACCGCGTCGGGGCTGTGGTCGTACACCACGCAGTGATGGCCGGCGCGCATCAGGCGCACGCTGATGTTGCCCCCCATCCGGCCCAGCCCGATTACGCCTAACTGCATCCTCGTCTCCCGAAAGAAAAGCCGGGCTCTGCCCTGGACCCGTCACGCGCAGCGTGCTGCGCACGACGGGCCAGCCGGCCCAGGCCCCATGTCACACGGTTCTCAGGGGCCGGTCCGCTAAGCCAGCGCAGACGCTACGGCCTCGGTCAAGGCGGACAAGCCCGCGGCCACGTCGCTGCCCAGGTGCACCCGCAGCGCACGCCGGCCGCGCTCGGCCAGCACGCCGAAATCGCCGCGCGCCTGCGCCGCCTTCACCAGGCCGAAGGTGTAGCCCTCGCCGGGCACCGGCAGATCCGCCCGGTCCGCCGCGGTAACCTGCAGGAATACGCCGCTGTTTGGGCCGCCCTTGTAGGCCTGGCCGGTCGAATGCAGGAAGCGCGGCCCGAACTCGGCCACCGTCGCCAGCTTCGTCCGGTCGCGGATCAGCAGACGCAGTTTCTGCAGCTGGGCGATATGCGCCTCGTTGCGCTCGACATAGGCGAGAGCGGCCACGTAATCCCCTTCATGCGCGCGGGCGAAATGCGCCCGCAACACCTCCGTCAACGATCCGCCCTTCAGCGCCGCCGCGTTTGTCTCGTCGGCAAACAGCTGCACGCCATCGAATGCCGCAAACGGCGTCTCCTCCGGCAGCTTGCCGGTCTTGCCGGCGGCATCGGTCAACTCGCGCGTCTTGACCTTGCTGGCCTCCACGTCGGGCTGGTCGAACGCGTCGATGCCGATGATGCTGCCGGCCACGGCGGTTGCGAACTCCCACAGGAAGAACTGCTGCCCAAGCTCCCCATGGCCGTTCAGCGTCACCGTCACCACGGGCTGGCCCGCTTTCTCCAGCGCTTTTATCGCGGCGTCCTGGGTCGCGTCGGCGGCGTCGTCGGCCTTCAGGTAGGCGAACAACCGGTCCTTGCCGTACAGCGCGGGCGCGGCCGGGGTCTCGCCATCGATCGGAACCAGACCGCGGCCCAGCTTGCCGGTGCTCTCGGCCAGTAGTTGCTCCAGCCACGCGCCCAGATCGGCCACGCCGGGCGAGGCCACGATCGTCACCTTGTCGTGGCCGGCGCGCTGCGCCTCGCCCAGGATCGTGCCCAGCACCACGCCGGGGTTGGCGGCCGGCGGTGTGCCGGACGAGCAGCTATGCACCATGCGGATCGCCGATTGCAGGAGCGTCCGCACGTCGATGCCGATGGCGGCCGCCGGCACCAGGCCGAAATTGGACAGCACGGAGTAGCGGCCGCCGATCTCCGGGTTGCCGTAGAAGATCTTGCGGAAGCCGTCGCCCTCGGCGACTTTCTGCATGTGCGAACCGGGGTCGGTCACCGCCACGAAGTGCTGGCCGGCCCGCTCCGCGCCGACCGCTGCCTTCATGCGGTCCCAGAAATACGCCTTCAGGATGTTCGGCTCCAGCGTGCCGCCCGACTTGCTCGACACGATCACCAGCGTTTTCGATAGATCGACCGCGTTCTCGAACGTCTTGACCTGCTGCGGATCGGTGCTGTCCAGCACGTGCAGCTTCGGCCAGCCGGCACGGTGCCCGAACGTCTCGCCGAACACTTCCGGACCCAGGCTCGACCCGCCCATGCCCAGCAGCAGCACGTCCGTAAAGCCGCCCCCTTTCACGTCTTCCTGGAAGGCGAGCAGTTCGTCCACGTGGGCCAGGCGTTCGTTCGCGATGTCGAGCCAGCCGAGCCACTTGGCCTCCGGCCCGCCGGTCCACAACGATGCGTCGTGCGCCCACAGGCGGCGGACGCGTCCCTCGCTCCGCCAGCGGTCCAGCGTCGTATCGACGGTCTTGTCCAGCGCTTCGGGCAGGCTGTAGTGCAGGCTGGCGATGCTGCTGCCCAGCAGGGTGGCGCGCTTCTTGGCCACCGCCAGCAGAAGGGCGTCGGCCGCCTCGGCGAAGAGCTGCACGCCGTCATCGACGAGGTGCTTGGTGACGCCCTCGAGGTCGAGGCCGAGCCGTTCGGCTTCGGCCAGCACGTGGCGCGCACCCTCCACATCCTCGGTCAGCGAGGCGCGCACGTGGCCGTGGTCGCGGAACGCGTCCATCGTCGCCGGCGGGATCGTATCCACCGTGTCGCGGCCGACCAGCTCTTCCACGTAAAGCACGTCGCTGTACGCCTTGTCCTTCACACCCGTGCTGGCCCAGAGCAGGCGCTGCGGGTTGGCGCCGGCGGCGGCCAGCGTCTTCCAGCGCTCGCTGGCGATCAGCTCCTGGTAATAGACATAGGCCAGCTTGGCGTTTGCGATGGCCACCTTGCCGCGCAGGGCGCGCAACGCGTCGGCGTCCTTGTCGCCGGCGGCCACGCGCTCGTCGATCTTCTTATCGATCTGCGAGTCGATGCGGCTGACAAAGAAGCTGGCCACGCTGGACAGGCGGCTGATGTCCTGCCCTTTGGCGTGGCGGTCTTCAAGGCCGGCGAGGTAGGACTCGGCAACGTTCTTGTAGCTGTCGATGGAGAACAGCAGCGTCACATTGATGTTGATACCCTCGGCGATCAGCGTGCGTATCGCCGGCACGCCTTCGGTGGTGCCCGGCACCTTCACCATCAGGTTCGGCCGGTCCACCCATTTGTGCAGCCGGCGCGCCTCGACCACCGTGTCCTCGGTCTTCAGCGCCAGGTAGGGCGAGACCTCCAGGCTGACGTAACCGTCCAGCCCCTTCGTGCGCTCGAACACCGGCTTCAGCACGTCGGCCACGTGCTGGATGTCGGCCACCGCCATCGTCTCGTAGATGTCCTGCGCGTCGTGCTCGCCGCCGGCGGCGAGCTGCTTGAACTCCTCGTCGTAATCGGTGCCGTGGCCCATCGCTTTCTCGAAAATCGACGGGTTGGAGGTGACGCCGCCCAACCCGTCCTCATCCACCAGCTTCTGCAGGCTGCCGTCGAGGATGAAGCCGCGCCTGACGAAATCGAGCCAGGGCGACTGCCCTTCGCCCAGCAGCTGCTTGACCGGGTTGGCCCCTTTGTCGCGTTGCGCGCTGGCACCTTGCGGGTTGGCGACGGTATCCATCGAGACTCTCCTAACTAAACTAGCCGTGCCCAGCCTGCTTGCGGGCGGCCTGGGCCACGGCATCGGGCGTGAAGCCGAACTTCTTCTGCAGCGCGGCCAGCGGCGCCGAGGCGCCGAAGGTGTGCATGCCGATAGTGGCCCCCGTGCTACCGACGTAGCGGTCCCAGCCGACGGTGCTGCCCTGCTCCACCGAAACGCGGCCGGTGACGTGCGGCGGCAGCACGCTGTGCCGGTACTCGGCCGGCTGGTCCTCGAACAGCTCCCAGCTCGGGAAACTGACCACGCGGGCGCGTATGCCCTCGGCCGTCAACGTCTCGTAGGCGCCCACGGCCAGGGTGATCTCGCTGCCGGTCGCCATCAGGATCACCTCCGGCTCGCCGCCCCCCGGCGGGTCGGCCAGGACGTAGGCGCCGCGCTTCACGCCGGAGGCGGGCGCGTATTTGCTGCGGTCCAGCGTCGGCAGCGCCTGGCGGGACAGGACCAGGCAGGCCGGCTGCTCCTTCAGCGTCATCACGTGGCGCCAGGCTTCGGCCACCTCGTTGGCATCCGCCGGGCGCAGCACGATCATGCCGGGGATGGCGCGCAGCGACACCAGCTGCTCGATGGGCTGGTGCGTCGGCCCGTCCTCACCCACGCCGATGCTGTCATGGGTGAAGATATAGACGACCGGCAGCTCCATGATGGCCGACAGCCGGATCGGCGGCTTCATGTAGTCGGAGAAGATCAGGAAGCCCGAGCCGTAGGAGCGCAGGGCAGAGAGCGCCAGGCCGTTGCAGATCGAGCCCATCGCATGTTCGCGTATGCCGAAATGCAGGTTGCGCCCGCCGTAATTGTCGGACTCGAAGCTGCCGGCGCCCTGGAACGTCATGTTGCTCTTGGTGGAGGGGGCGAGGTCGGCGGCGCCGCCGATCATCCCCGGCCCCTGCGGGGCGATAGCATTCAGCACCTTTTGCGAGGAATCGCGGGAGGCGATGCCCTTGGCATCGGCGGGGAAACTGGGGATCTCGGCGTCCCAGCCGTCCGGGAGCGTGTGCTGGTTCATCATCTCCAGCTCGGCCGCCAGCTCCGGGTAATCCGTCTTGTAGCCGTCCATCAGCCTGTGCCAGGCGGCGTGCAGCTCGGCACCGCGCTTGCCGATGCCCTGGTTGAAGTGGTCGTAAACGCCGTCCGGCACCAGGAACGAACTGTCCTCCGGCCAGCCATAGGCACGCTTGGCGCCGCGTATCTCGTCCGCACCCAGCGGCTCGCCATGCGCCTCGCGCGTGCCGGCCTTTTTCGGGGCGCCGTAGCCGATGGTGCTGGTCACGCGGATGAAGCTCGGCCGGTCGGTAACCGCGCGGGCCTCGGCGATGGCGCGGCCCATCGCGTCCAGGTCGTTGGCGTCGTCCACGTGCTGCACGTGCCAGCCATAGGCGGCGAAGCGCGCGGGCACGTCCTCGTCGAAGGCCAGGTCCGTGCCGCCCTCGATGGTGATGTGGTTGCTGTCGTAGATCCAGGTGAGGTTGCCCAGGCGCAAATGGGCTGCGGTGGAGGCGGATTCGCTGCTGATCCCCTCCATCATGTCGCCGTCGCCGGCCAGCACGTAGATGTGGTGGTTGAACAGCTCGTAGCCCGGCTTGTTGTAGCGGTTGGCCAGGAAGCGCTCGGCCATCGCCAGCCCCACCGAGTTGCCGCAGCCCTGGCC
>CAXUGD010000108.1:0-9401 GCA_964250355.1 uncultured Acetobacteraceae bacterium
CGAAGGGCTCGATCTTGAGGGCGAGACGCCGGGGCAAGCACACTGCAACAGCAAACAGGGATAACGTCTTTAGTAACGACAGCTAGGGCACCATCCTGCCGTGCCAGCCTAACCCTTGGCCTCCCTCAGCAAGGCCTCGAAATACCGTATCGTCCGGCCCAGCCCGTCATCCAGCGCCACCGCCGGCTCCCATCCAAGCAGCCGGCGTGCCAGGGCAATGTCCGGGCAGCGCTGGGTGGGGTCGTCCTGCGGCAGCGGACGGAACACGATGGCCGACCGCGAGCCGGTCAGGCGGATGATCCGCTCCGCCAGTTCGCGCACCTCGATCTCGTGCGGGTTGCCCAGGTTGACCGGCCCCGTCACCGCGTCGCCCGTCCCCATCAGGCGCACGAAGCCCTCCACAAGGTCGTCCACGAAGCAGAAGGCGCGCGTCTGGCTGCCGTCGCCGAACAGGGTGATCGGTTCGCCGCGCAGCGCCTGCACGATGAAGTTGGAAACGACGCGCCCATCGTTGGGGTGCATGCGCGGGCCGTAGGTGTTGAAGATTCGCGCCACCTTGATGCGCAGGTGGTGTTGCCGGTGGTAGTCGAAGAACAGCGTCTCGGCCGCACGCTTGCCCTCGTCGTAGCAGGCGCGCGGGCCGAGCGGGTTCACGTTGCCGCGGTACTCCTCCGTCTGCGGATGCACCGTGGGGTCGCCGTAGATCTCGCTGGTGCTGGCCTGGAAGATGCGGGCCTTCACGCGCTTGGCCAGGCCCAGCATGTTGATGGCGCCGATCACGGAGGTCTTGGTGGTCTGCACCGGATCGAACTGGTAATGGATCGGCGAGGCGGGGCAGGCCAGGTTGTAGATCTCGTCCACCTCCGTGTACAGCGGAAACGTCACGTCGTGGCGCAGCGCCTCGAAATGCGGGCGGCCGAGCAGGTGCGCGATGTTGTCCTTGCGGCCGGTGAAGTAGTTGTCCACGCACAGCACGTCGTCTCCCTGCGCCAGCAACCTTTCGCACAGGTGCGAGCCGAGGAAGCCCGCGCCCCCGGTCACCAGCACGCGCTTGCGGGTCAAACTCATGCAACGGCCACTCCGAGATTCGGGCGGAGCCGTAGCATGGGGCATCGTACCAGGGCCATGCGGCCCCGGGGCGGCGCATTTCCCGGCCGCGCGCCCGGCCTCACGCGGGAACGGGGCGCCCTACGCCTCGCCGGCGTCGGCCAGCACGCGGGTGGCCTGCACCCGGTCGCGCGCCGAGACCGCCAGCCGCCGCGGGATGGCGCCGATGCTGCCCTCCACGGCGCTTACCTGGCCGTCCAGCACGATCGGCGTGATGCCGGCGTCGCGCAGCAGGCAGGTCAGGAAACTGAGGCGGACCAGGTCGTTGGTCACCAGCAACACGTGCATCGGGGGCTCCACGGCTCGGCCCGGCAGTATGGCCGCGATCGCCCGCAGGCTCCAGGCAGCGCGGCCGGGCCGCCGTCCTTGCCTTGACCCCCTTTCCCCCCCGCCGATATGGTGGCGCTACCGAAGAGTGGCGGGCTCATCCGCGTTCGCCTGTCCTGAAGCGTCCGGGGTCACAGGATCAGGTGATCGGGCCCTGCCTCAGGACGATGGGAGAACCGTTTGGCCCTAGCTGTCAGCGCGTCGAGTGGCGAGGCGCCGCACATGCAGCACCCGTCCGGCACGGCAGCATCCTCGGCCGAGGATGCGCTGACGGCGCTGGCCGAGCTGGTGCGGGCGGACCTGGCCGCCTGCAACCGCGTGATCGTGCAGAACATGCAGAGCCAGGTGGAGCTGATCCCGCAACTGGCGGCGCACCTGGTGGCGGCCGGCGGCAAGCGCCTGCGGCCCATGCTGACGCTGGCCTGCGCGCGGCTGTGCGGCTATCCCGGCGCCGCCGGCGGCCAGCGCCACGTGCACCTGGCCGCCTGCGTGGAGTTCATCCACACCGCCACCCTGCTGCACGACGACGTGGTCGATGAAAGCCGCCTGCGCCGGGGCCTGGCCACCGCCAACGCCGTTTTCGGCAACAAGGCCAGCGTGCTGGTGGGCGATTTCCTGTTCTCGCGCAGCTTCCAGCTGATGACCGCCGATGGCAGCCTGCCGGTGCTGCGCATCCTGTCCCACGCGGCCGCCACCATCGCCGAGGGCGAGGTGCTGCAGCTGGTCACGCAGAACGACCTGTCCACCCGCGACGAGCGCTACCTGGACGTGATCCAGGGCAAGACCGCCGCCCTGTTCGCCGCCGCTTGCCAGATCGGCGCGGTGGTGGCCGGCCGCGGCCCGGCGGAGGAGGCGGCATTGGCCGATTTCGGCCTGGCGCTGGGCACCGCGTTCCAGCTTGTGGACGACGCGCTGGACTACGCCGCCGACCAGGCCAAGCTGGGCAAGACGGTGGGCGACGATTTCCGCGAGGGCAAGATCACCGGCCCGGTGCTCGCCGCCTACAAGGCCGGCGGCGAGGCGGACCGCGCGTTCTGGCGGCGCACCATCGAGGCGAGCGAGCAGACGGAGGCCGACCTCGACCACGCGCTGGCGCTGATGGAGCATACCGGCGCCATCAAGGCCACGCTGCAGCGCGCCGTAGGCTTCGCCGACCGTGCCAAGGCCGCGCTCGCCATCTTCCCGGACAGCACCGTCAAGTCCCGCCTGACCGACGTGGCCGACTACACCGTGCAGCGCGGCCGCTAGCTGTCGTTACCGAGGAGTTGTCCCTCCTTTGCTGCTGCAGGGTGCTTGCCCCGGCGTCTCGCCGTCAAGATCGGGCCCTTCAGGCGCCTTCGGCGATCTCGACCGCGAGCCACCGGCGCAAGCGAAGGACTGACATCAAACAAGGGACGAGAAGCGGCCAACGCGCTGCAAAGTTAGGCCTGCTTACAATGTCAGCCCTTCCCGTCGTCTGTCGGGACGGGTCAAGGCCGCCGTAGGCGGCCCGCAGGGGTTGGTCTTGAGGCGGCCCGGCAGACGACGGACGATCGCGGATCGTGGCAGCCGGATACAGACAATCTTAGCTCAGCTTCACCATCACGTGGCGCGCCACCGTGTAGTCCTCCAGCGAAAGCATGCTGAGGTCCTTGCCGTAGCCCGAGCTTTTCAAGCCGCCATGCGGCATCTCGTTGACCAGCATGAAATGGCAGTTCACCCAGGTGCAGCCGTAACGCAGCCGCGCCGCCGTCTCCATCGCGCGCCCGACGTCGCGCGACCATACCGACGAGGCGAGGCCGTACTCCGACGCGTTGGCCCAGTCCACCGCCTGCTCCACGCTGCTGAAGCGGGTTACCGAGACGACAGGGCCGAACACCTCGCGCTGCACGATCTCGTCGTCCTGCCGCGCCCCGGCCACCACCGTCGGCTGGTAGTAGAAGCCGCTGCCCTCACCCGGCTGCCCACCCGTCACCACCTCCATATGCCCTGCCCCGGCCGCGCGCTCCACGAAGCCGGCGACCCGGGCGCGCTGGCGCTGCGAGATCAGCGGCGGGATCTCGTTCTGCGCGTCGTCCTCCAGGCCGTAGCGCAGGGAGGCGGCGGCACTGCCCAGGTCGGCCACCAGCCTGTCGTAGATGCGCGGCCCGGCATAGACGCGGCAGGCGGCCGTGCAGTCCTGCCCCGCGTTGTAGAACCCGAAGCCGCGCAGCCCCGCCACCACCTCGTCCAGATCGGCATCGTCGAACACCAGCACCGGCGCCTTGCCGCCCAGCTCCAAATGCGTGCGCTTCACGGAGGCGGCCGCCGCGGCAAGCACGCGCCGGCCGGTCGCGACGTCGCCGGTCAGCGACACCATGTCGATGCCGGGATGGTCGATCACGTGCTGCCCGGTGGTGGGGCCTGTGCCGAGCACGACGTTGACCACGCCGGCCGGCAGGATGGCGGCCAGGTGGCGCGAGAACGCCAGCAAGGTCAGCGGCGTGTGTTCCGACGGCTTGATCACCGCGGTGTTGCCGCCGGCCAAAGCGGGGGCCAGCTTCCAGGCCGCCATCATCAGCGGGTAGTTCCACGGCGCGATCGAACCCACCACGCCCACGGCATCGCGCCGCAGCATGCTGGTGTAGCCGGCGAGGTACTCTCCCGCGGCTAGGCCGGGCATCGTGCGGGCCGCCGCCGCGAAGTAGCGGAAGCAGTCCGCCACCGCCGGTATCTCGTCGGCCAGCACGGCACCGAGCGGCTTGCCGGTCTGGCGGGCCTCCAGCCGGGCCAGCGCATCGGCATCCGCCTCCACGCTGTCGGCAATCTTCAACAACATCGCGCTGCGCTCGGCCGGTGTGGTCCGCTGCCACCGGCCGAAGGCGGCGCGCGCTGCCGATACGGCGGCATCGACCTGCGCAGGCGAGGCCTGGGCAACCGCCGCGACCGCCTGGCCGCTGCGCGGATCGAGCACCGTCTCGTCCGCCCCCTCGCCGGCGACAAAGCCGCCGCCGATCAGCATCGCCGTCTCCACGTCAGACCGACAGCAGCTCGGTGACGGCCCGGTGCGCCTGGTCGATCGCCGAATCGGTGTAGGCGGCCGCACCGGAATCCGAGTTGGCGATCGTGATGCGGCCGAAGGGCGCGCGGCCCAGCTCGTGCGGCGCCTGGCCGGGTGCCCAGTCCGGGTCGAACAGCGGGTTGTACTCGTAGGCGTAGCCGTGCGGCCAGCGGTTCACGGTGATGCCGGTGATGTCGCGCGCCGGATCGAAGCCGCCCGGCCCCAGGGTGCGGCCAAGCTGGTCGCGTATCTTGTGCTCAAAGGTGGAGAACGGCGTGGCCAGCAGCTCGGCATGGCCCAGCCGGTGCTGCGTGCGTTCGTCCAGCCCGGGCGCGCAGGGCACCTTGGTCATGCGCAGCAGCACTGGCTCGTCCGGCGAGCGCACGGAGCTGTAGGCGCCGATATCCACCACCGGGTTGAGGCGCATGGAGGTGTGATAGCTGCCCGGCGCATACACGTCGTACACCCCGAGCGTGTGGAAGGCGCGCCAGTTGGCCAGCGCCACGGTGGTATAGACGAGCGGAATCTTCACCATCGAGTGCAGCGCATCCCGCTGTGCCTTCGGCAGCTCGGGGCACAGATAGGGGATCATCATGTTGTAGCCGGCCAGCACGCAGTCGCGCGCACGCACCCGGATTACCTGGCCGGCGCGCGCATAGGCCACCTCCACGCCCTGCGAGGCCTCCGGCGCGCCGATGTTGCGCACGCCCACGGCGATGCTGCCGAGCCGTATGCGCACGGCCTGGTTCGGCCGGTCCAGCATAGCGTAATCCACCCTGCTGGTGACGGCATCGGCAGCATCCCGGCCCGGCACGGCGCCAGAGACCAGGTCGCGCACCAGCAGGCGGGCGATCGTGGCGTTGCCGTCGGGGAAGTGGAACACGTATGACCCGCCATCGGCGTAGCCGGCCGCGGTGTTGCCCATGTGCGGCGCCGAACCGGGCAGCAGCCCCAAACCCTGAAAGCCCGGAAAGCCGAACGTCCACACGTCCAGTGCGGAAACGGCATCGGCGCCCACCCCCCATTCGTCCAGGCTCATGGCCTGGAAATACGGCAGTGCCGCCGGGTCGGCCCCGGCCACCTTGGCCAGAAAGTCGCGATAGCTCATGCGCGACAGCCGCGCCTTCTTCTCCGCCGAAGCCAGGCCGGGCATGTAATCGATCCGGGCCTCGTAGAGGCGGGCGATGTCGCGGCGAACAGGCTCGGCCAGCGGACTGGCCGCCAGCACGTCGCGCCACGGCCGGGTACCCACGCCCACTGCCAGCGCGTCCCGGCCAAAGGTCTCGCGGTCGAAGAACACACCGCGGCCCAGCCCCTGCGACCGGTAGAAATCGAGCTTGGCGCAGGTCTTCTCCAGGCGCTCGGGATAGACGCCCAGCGTCTTGAGCAGGCCGTCCGACACGGCGCTGTACGGGCGCGGCGAGTCGATCTCCAGCGTGCCGCCGTTGATCAGCTCGGTGCGCCCGCCCAGCACCATCTCGTTGCGCTTGGCGTGGCCGCCGAAATCGTCGTGGTTGTCCAGCACCAGAATGCGCGCGCCGGGTTTGGCCGCGCGGTAGAAATGCGCGGCCGCCAGCCCGCTGATGCCCCCGCCGACCACGACCAGGTCGTAGCTGTCCTCGCCCGGCTGCGGTGCCGGCGCCGTGCGCCAGAAACTGCCGTCACGCAGGCTGTGCGCCACCTCGAACGACCCGGGATGGCTGCCCCGCATCCCAGTGAGCAAAGGCGGGTAGTAGCCGGGCACGTCCTGCGGCGCCGTGGCAACCGCAGCCTCCGCCCGTGCGGAGGCGAGACCGAGCGCGGTCACGGCCACGCCGTTGAGGAAGTCGCGCCGCTGGATGGGACGGTTCATGCCCAGCCGGTCGTCATCTGCCATTCTGCATCCACCTTCGCCGCAGGCCGGATATAGCAACGGCCGCGAGCCGCAGGAAGGCTGGACCCGCTCGCGCAACCATCCCCTAACCAGCCTCGGCCCTATCGCCACGGCTCGGCCGATCGAGGGCGTTCTTGCTAACGAAAAGCAGTCTCCGCCGGAACGCCGCCGGACTTTCAACGGTCAGCGCGGCCTTTAGCGACTCCAACCCACCCGCGAAGAACGCCCTCCGAAGCGGCCGGCCATGGGTTTCGGCCCAACCCGGCGCGCTCAGACCGAAGCGCATGGCCAGGTGTTCGGCAACCGCGGCGAGGTAGGCATCCTTGACGTCGTCCAGCAAAACCGGTTCGTCGGCCATCGCCGCCTGCCGTTCTTCGGAGCAGGCATAGAATTCGTCCAAAAACTCCCGCAACGCCGGATCGAAAGTCTGTGTCCCAGCTTTCGCACGCCGGGAAACCTCAAGCAGGGTCCTGGGCCGGAGTGCGAGACTGGTCATGGCCTGTGACCCTCAATCCTGCCGTCCAGATTCGACAAGATTTCCTCGATCCCGAACTGCACCTTGGGCTGAAGCTGCGCGCGCGGGTAGAAGGATCCAACAAGGCTCAGGGCCTCACCCACGCTGCTGATTCCAATCTCGCGCGCAAGTCCGCGGATGTCCTCCACATCGCCGTTCTCGTCCACACCCCCAACCCGCATGGCACGGCACTTCATGGCAAAGAGATACTCCGGCCGGGGAACGAATACTCTCAATCCAGGAACGTCAGACGAGGGAAACTCACCATAAAGGGTCTTGACGCCTTCGTCGGCGTCCAGGACGCTAAGAAATCCTTTTACGCCGTCGTTGAGCCAGTCTCTCGGCCATCCGCGCTCTTCAGCGACCCGCGCTGCAAGTGCCCGCACGACTGCTCGATCGTTCTCGTAAACGCCGTCCACGTCCTTGGTCGCCAGTCGCCAGTCATAACTCAGCATCAGCGCCGAGCCCCCATAGACCGCTATCTCGATCGTCTTGCCCGTCGCCCAAGCCATCTCGCCCAGGGCGCCAAACGCCTCGACCAGACCACCCCGGTCCAGCAGGAAGCTAGCCACATCACGGCTCCTGCAGCTATGAAAGAACTTCCGGAACACCGTGCGCACGGTCCCACACATCCTCCCACGTGCCGCCGGTCGAAGCCTTGCTATACTCCGTCGAGCGGTTCTCGAAGAAGTTCACGTGCTCCGGCGCGTTCAGCATGTCGTCCAGCCAGGGCAGCGGGTTGCGCGCCACATGGAACAGCGGGTTCAGGCCCAACTGCATCAGCCGCCGGTCGGCGATGAAACGGATGTACTCCTTCACCTCCGCCGCCGTCAGCCCCTCCACCGGGCCAAGCTCGAAGGCCAGGTCGATGAACGAATCCTCGTGGTCCACGATGGTGGCACACACGATGTAGAGCTCGCGCCGCAGAGTCTCCGTCCAGATCTCGGGATTCTCCGCCACAAAGGTGCGGAACAGCTTGATCACCGACAGGCAGTGCAGCGTCTCGTCGCGCACCGACCACGAAACGATCTGGCCCATGCCCTTCAGCTTGTTGAAGCGCGGGAAGTTCAGCAGGATCGCAAAGCTGGCGAACAGCTGCAGCCCCTCCGTGAACGCGCCGAACGCCGCCAGCGTCTTCGCGATCTCGTGGCGGCTGTCCACCGTGAACGACTGCATGTAGTCGAACTTGTCGCGCATCTCCTTGATGCGCCGAAACGCCTGGTACTCGATCTCCGGCATGCCGATCGTGTCGAGCAGGTGGCTGTAGGCGGCGATGTGCACCGTCTCGATGTTGGAGAATGCGCTCAGCATCATCAGCACCTCGGTGGGTTTGAACACCTGGCTGTAATGCTTCATGTAGCAGTTGTTCACCTCCACGTCCGACTGCGTGAAGAAGCGGAATATCTGCGTCACCAGGTTGCGCTCGCCGTCGCTCAGGTTGCGGTGCCAATCCTTCACGTCGTCGGCCAGCGGCACCTCTTCCGGCAGCCAGTGCACGCGCTGCTGCGTCAGCCAGGCGTCGTACGCCCACGGATAGCGGAACGGCTTATAGACCGGGTTCTCCGTCAGCAGGTCGAAGCGCACGGGGAGCTCGTCCAGGCGGCGGTCGGCGGGGCTGTGCTGGTCCATCGTTGATCCTGGTTGAGGCCGAAATCGGCACTGGGGGCGGGACGCAGGCCGGTCGACTCGCGGCTGGCGACTATGGCCGTCTCTCCCGAGACAATCAACAAGATGCGGTCTCCTGCCACCAGTACATCCATATCTGGTGTGGTGCACGGCGGTGCAGTCGCGCCTATGGTCTCGCCGATGCTGGTACTCCGCCACCTCACGCCGCGGCAGGCGCGCCTGCTCGGTCTCCTCTCACGCCGGTGGCGCCGGCGCGGGCTGTTCGTGGCGGGGGGGCTGCTGGTGGGTGCCGTGGCCGTGGGCCTGGCGGCGGCCGACGGAGCCGGCCGTCTCTTCGCCACCATCTGGGCGCACCGCCCTGCCGTCACGCTGATCCTGTGCCCGGCCGGCTTCGCCCTGGCCAGCTTCGTAGCACGGCACAGCTTTCCCGGGTCCGGCGGCAGCGGCATCCCGCAGGCCATCGCCGCCCGCCAGCTCCACAGCTTCGAGGCGCGCGCCCGGCTCGTCTCGCTCCGGCTGGCGGCCGGCAAGATGGTGCTCCTGCTGCTCGGCTTGCTGTGCGGCGCCTCGATCGGCCGCGAAGGTCCGACCGTGCAGATCGGCGCCTCCATCATGTTCGCCGCGGGCCGGCTCTCGCCACGGCGGCAGCCAGGCCTGATCCTGGCTGGATCGGCGGCCGGCGTGGCCGCGGCGTTCAACACGCCGCTGGCCGGCATCGTGTTCGGCATCGAGGAGATGAGCCGCTCCTTTGAAGCGCGCACCAGCGGCGTCATCCTCAGCACGGTCATCGCCGCTGGCCTCACCTCGCTGGCTCTGCAGGGCGACTACACCTATTTCGGCACCACCCACGCAACCTTGCTGCACACTGCCCTGGGCTGGGCGGCGCTGCCGCTGGTGGGCGTAGCGGGGGGCGTGCTCGGCGGCGGGTTCAGCCG
>CAXUGD010000109.1:0-9355 GCA_964250355.1 uncultured Acetobacteraceae bacterium
CCCGGTGCGGCACCGGTGCCCCCTCCCCGGGGGGGGGGGGGGGTTTTATGGGGGGGTGGGGGTGTGTGGGCAACGGGGGGGGGGGGTTTACTGGGGCTGGGCGGGCCGGTATTGGGCCGGGCTGGCGCGGTCGGGTGTGCGGGATTTCGTGCGCGTGGCGGCGGGCCTGGGGCGCGTGGACGACTTTATAACAAGAATCGGGCGCCAGCGAGCGTCTGCACTGGAGTGTTCTATGTTTGCTGTTATCCGCACGGGCGGGAAGCAGTACCGCGTGACGCCGAACGCGGTTCTGAAGGTCGAGAAGCTCGAAGCCGAGCCGGGCGCCACGTTTACGTTCACCGATGTTTTAGCCGTGGGGTCGGAGGCCGGCGTGACGTTGGGCACGCCCGCCGTGGCTGGGGCCAGCGTGACGGCCACGGTGATCGCGCAGGACCGGCTGGACAAGGTGATCATCTTCAAGAAGCGGCGGCGCCAGAACAGCCGGCGCAAGAACGGGCATCGCCAGCACGTGACGGTGTTGCGCGTGGCCGACATACTTGGGACCGAGCACCGGCAGGCGCCTGGAACCCAGCAGGCGGAAGCCCTGGTGATACCCGGTGAGACCGGTGCGGCAACGCTGCCGGTGGACGAGGCGATGGCTGCGGCACCCCAGTTGGCACACGTGACCGCGGCCCATGAGGGCGACGCACCGGCGACAGGAGCATCCGATGGCACATAAGAAAGCGGGCGGCTCGTCGCGCAACGGCCGCGACACCGAGGGACGGCGCCTTGGCGTGAAAAAGTTCGGCGGCGAGGCGGTGGTGCCGGGCAACATCATCATCCGCCAGCGCGGCACGAAGTGGAAGCCGGGCACCAACGTCGGCTTGGGCAAGGACCACACGATCTTCGCCGTGGCCGAGGGCCGGGTGAAGTTCCAGACGCGGGCCGACGACCGGGTTTACGTCTCTGTCGAGACACTGCCCGCGGCGGCAGAGTAAGCCGCCGGTTCCCGGTCATCGCAACGGAGTTCCGGCGACCGGCGGCTGGCAGCTGACGGCTAGTGACTGAATGAAGTTCCTCGATCAGGCCAAGATCTACGTCCGCTCCGGCGATGGTGGGGACGGCGTGATCGCCTTCCGGCGCGAACGGTTCATCGAGTTCGGCGGCCCCGATGGCGGTGATGGCGGGCGGGGCGGCGACGTGGTGTTCGAGGCGGTGCCGAACCTGAACACGCTGATCGACTTCCGCTACACCCAGCATTTCCGCGCGCGCAAGGGCGGCAATGGTGCCGGCTCGGACCGCACCGGCGCCGGCGCGCCGGACGTGCACATCCGCGTGCCGGTCGGCACGCAGATCCTGGCCGACGACGCAGAAACGCTGCTGGCCGACCTCGATGTGCCGGGCAAGCAGGTGGTGCTGTGCCGGGGCGGCGATGGCGGGCACGGCAACACGCATTTCAAGACCAGCACCAACCGCGCGCCGCGCCGGGCCGACAAGGGGTGGCCCGGCGAGGAGCGGTGGGTATGGCTGCGGCTGAAGCTGATTGCGGATGCGGGCCTGGTCGGGCTGCCCAACGCCGGGAAATCCACCTTGCTCGCGGCCAGCAGCGCCGCGCGACCGAAGATCGCCGACTACCCGTTCACCACGCTGCACCCCCAACTGGGCGTGATCCGGCTGTCCAACTCGGAAGAGTTCGTGCTGGCCGACATCCCCGGGCTGATCGAGGGCGCGCATGAGGGGGCGGGCCTGGGCGATCGTTTTCTGGGCCATGTGGAGCGCTGCGCGGTGCTGCTGCACCTTGTGGACGGTGCCGCGGGCAAGGTGGTCGAGGCCTGGCGGACCGTGCGCGGCGAGCTGTCCGCCTATGGCGCGGGATTGGAGGACAAGCCGGAGTTGATCGTGCTGAACAAGGCCGATGCCATGACGCCGCGCGAGCTGGCCACGCGCCGTGCCGCGCTGGCGCGTGCCTCAGGCCAGGTGGTGCATGTGATGTCGGGCGCCACCGGCCAGGGCGTGCCGGAAGTGCTCAGGGCGTTGCAGGACGCCATCACGGCGCATCGCAGCGCGGTCGGGTGATGCTGCCCTCGCCGGCGTCGGCCCGGTTGCTGGTGATCAAGCTGGGCAGCGCGCTGGTGGTGGATGCGGGGCTGGCTGTGCCGCGGGCGGCCTGGTTGGGCGGGCTTGCGGCCGACATCGCGGCGGCGCGGGCGCGCGGCAGCCAGGTGATCGTGGTTTCGTCCGGGGCCATCGCGCTGGCGCGGCGCGCACTGGGGCTGAACCAGGCGCGGCTGCGGCTGGAGGACAAGCAGGCCGCTGCCGCCGTGGGGCAGATCCGGCTGGCGCAGGCCTGGAGCGAGGCCCTGGCGGCCCAGGGGCTGGTGGCCGCCCAGCTGCTGCTGACGTTGGGCGATACGGAGGACCGGCGGCGCTACCTGAACGCGCGCGCCACGCTGCAAACACTGCTGCGGCTGGGCTGCGTGCCCGTGATCAACGAGAACGACAGCGTGGCTACGGCCGAGATACGCTTCGGCGACAACGACCGGCTGGCGGCGCGGGTGGCCGAGATGGTGCAGGCCGACCAGCTGATCCTGTTTTCCGACATCGACGGGCTGTACACCGCGGATCCTAAGATCGTTCCCGATGCGGCACATGTCCCGGTGGTGGCCGGGTTGACGGCGGACATCGACGCCATGGGGGGCGAGCCGCCGCCCGGTTACTCCTCCGGCGGAATGCGCACGAAGCTGCTGGCGGCACGCATTGCGACACAGGCCGGGACTGCGATGGCCGTGGCGCTTGGCCACCGGGAGCATCCGTTGGCGGCGCTGACCGAAGGAGCGCGCTGCACCTGGTTCCTGCCTGCGGCCGAGGCGCGGTCGGCGCGCAAGCGCTGGATCGCGGGCAGCCTGCAGCCGGTGGGCGCCTACACGGTGGATGCGGGTGCGGCGCGCGCGCTGGCGGCTGGCGGCTCGTTGCTGCCGGCCGGGGTGCGCGCGGTGAGCGGGGATTTCGTCCAGGGCGACGCGGTGCTGGTGCTGGGACCCGCGGGCGACCGGCTGGCGCACGGGCTTTCGGCTTACGATGCGGCCGATGCGAGCCGGCTAGCGGGGCACCGGTCGGACGAGATCGAGGTGCTGCTCGGCTGGCGCGGGCGCGACGAGCTGATCCACCGGGACGATCTGGCGCTTCTGTAGCGGGCGAAGGTGTGGATTGACCGGGTAGGGCCGATCCACGACACAACGCGCCTCTCCTGCTTCCGGACATCCCCCCTATGCGACGCAAGCGCGGTCGGCCGCTCGACGGTTGGCTGATCATCGACAAGCCGGCTGGCATGACCAGCACGGACGTGGTGAATCGGGTGAAGCGCGGGTTCGATGCGCAGAAGGCGGGGCATGGCGGCACGCTGGACCCGCTGGCCACGGGGGTGCTGCCGATCGCCTTCGGGTCGGCCACCAAGGCGGTTCCCTACGTGATGGACGGGACCAAGCTGTATCGGTTCACCCTGCGTCTGGGCGAGGCCCGCGACACGGACGATGCCGACGGCGCGGTGGTGGGGCAGAGTGCCGCGCGGCCGACGGACGCAGCGTTGCGGGCGGCGTTGCCGGCGTTCACCGGGGCGATCATGCAGGTGCCGCCGGTGTACTCGGCGATCAAGGTAGCGGGGGAGCGGGCCTACGACATGGCGCGCGAGGGGCGGGCGCCGGTGCTGGAGGCGCGGCCCGCGCGGGTGGATCGGTTCGAACTCGTGGAGCGGGCCGATGACGATAGTGCGGTGTTCGAGGTGCAGTCGGGCAAGGGCGTCTATATGCGCAGCCTGGCGCGCGACCTGGCGCTGGCGTGCGGCACGGTGGGGCACATTGCGGCACTGCGGCGGTTGCGGGTGGGGCCGTTTCTGGAGCGGGATGCGATTTCACTGGACAAGGCGATGCCGGCGGAGGATACGGCGCGATCCTCTCCGGACCTGTTGCTTCCCGTCCTGACCGCGCTGGCCGACATCCCGGCGCTGGCCCTGACCGAAGCGGAGGCCGTGTTGCTCACCCAGGGCCAGGCGATCAGCCTGCTCACCCTGATGGGCCGCATTCCTGGCGATGCCGATCCCGCTGGTGGTTTGGCCCGTGCCATGGCGGGGGGACGCGTGATTGGGCTTTGCCGCCTGGAAGATGGCTGGCTGCGTCCCGAGCGCATCCTCTAATCCCTATAGGAGTAAGATCGATGTCGATCACAGCGGAGCGCCGCACGGCGCTGATAGGCGAGTATCAGGCCCAAGCTGCCGATACCGGCAGCCCGGAAGTCCAGGTTGCCCTACTTTCGGAGCGGATCAACAACCTGACGGAGCACCTGAAGACGCACGCAAAGGATTTCCACTCGCGCCGCGGTCTGCTGATGCTGGTGGGCCGGCGCAGGCGCCTGCTGGACTACCTGAAGCGCAAGGACCAGTCGCGCTACGAGCTGCTCATCGGCCGCCTGAAGCTGCGCCGGTAAAAGGTTCTAAGGACGACTGTCCTTAGTCGGGGTCCAGGGGTGAAACCCCTGGCCTTCTTTGGTGCTTTCGAGCGCTTCCGGCCACATGGGTGTGCCCATCCATGCAGTCCGAGGCGCTTCCTTGCACCGCTACTTCGTAAGGAATGAGTCATGTTCAATTATTTTCGTAAAGAGCTGGAGTGGGGCGGGCGGAAGCTCGTGTTGGAGACGGGCAAGATGGCCCGGCAGGCCGACGGTGCAGTGCTGGTCAGCTATGGCGACACGATCGTGCTGTGCACGGCGGTGGGCGCCAAGAGTGTCAAGCCCGGGCAGGATTTCTTCCCGCTGACGGTGAACTACCAGGAGAAGGCCTACGCCGCGGGGCGCATCCCGGGCGGGTTCTTCAAGCGCGAGGGACGGCCGAGCGAGAATGAGACGCTGGTGAGCCGGCTGATCGACCGGCCGTTGCGCCCGCTGTTCCCGGACAATTTCCGCAACGAGGTCCAGGTGGTGGCGACCGTGCTGAGCCACGACATGGAGAACGACCCCGATATCGTGGCGCTGGTCGGCTGTTCGGCGGCGCTCACGCTGTCGGGCATTCCATTCTTCGGGCCGGTGGGTGCGGCGCGCGTCGGGTATGAGGCTGGCGAGTACATCCTGAACCCGACGGTAGCGCAGATGGAGGGGGCGACGCTCGACCTCGTGCTCGCCGGCACGGCCGAGGGCGTGCTGATGGTGGAGAGCGAGGCGCGCGAGCTGCCGGAGGACGTGATGCTGGGCGCGGTGGCCTTCGGCCATGCGGCGTTCCAGCCGGTGATCCAGGCGATCATCGAGTTGGCGGAACACGCGGCAAAGGAGCCGTGGTCGTTGCCCGAGCCGTCGGAGAGCGAAGTCGCACTCAAGACGCGCATCGACGCGTTGGGACGGGCGAGCATCGCCGAAGCCTATCAGGAGCGCGTCAAGCAGGCGCGCTACGAGAAGGTGGGCGCCGCCAAGAAGGCGGTAGTGGCGCAGCTGGCCGAGGAGGGCCTGCACGCGGACGCCGCCAAGCACCTGCTGAAGGACCTGGAAGCCGACATCGTCCGCAACGCCATCCTGGACACCGGCGTGCGCATCGACGGGCGCGACACCAAGACGGTGCGCCAGATCGTGGCGGAGGTGGGCGTGCTGCCGCGCGCGCATGGCAGCGCCCTGTTCACCCGCGGCGAGACGCAGGCGCTGTGCGTGGTGACGCTCGGCACCGGGCAGGACGAGCAGTACATGGACTCGCTGGAGGGCGAGTACAAGGAAAGCTTCATGCTGCACTACAACTTCCCGCCCTTCAGCGTGGGCGAGGCGGGGCGCATGGGTTCGCCCGGCCGGCGCGAGATCGGCCATGGCAAGCTGGCCTGGCGCGCCATCCATCCGCTGCTGCCGGACAAGGCGGACTTTCCCTACACGCTGCGAATCGTGAGCGAGATCCTGGAGAGCAACGGCAGCTCTTCCATGGCGACCGTCTGCGGCAGCTCGCTGGCCATGATGGACGGCGGCGTGCCGCTGAAGCGCCCGGTGGCGGGCATTGCCATGGGCCTAATCAAGGAGGACCGCGGCTTTGCCGTGCTGTCCGACATCCTGGGCGACGAAGACCACCTGGGCGACATGGACTTCAAGGTGGCCGGCACCGAGCACGGCATCACCAGCCTGCAGATGGACATCAAGATCACGTCCATCACGCAGGACATCATGCGCATCGCGCTGGACCAGGCCAAGGATGGCCGCATGCACATCCTGGGCGAGATGAGCCGCGCGCTGACCGGCGCGCGCACCGTCGTGGCTGCCACCGCGCCGCGCATCACGGTGATCAACGTGCCGAAGGAGAAAATACGCGAGGTGATCGGCACCGGCGGGAAAGTGATCCGCGAGATCGTGGAGCAGACCGGCGCCAAGATCGACATCGAGGATGACGGCACGATCAAGATCGCGGCAACGACCGAGGAGGCGGCGCAGCGTGCGATCAATTGGATACGCGGCATCGTGGCCGAGCCGGAGCTGAACGCGATCTACGACGGAAAGGTCGTGAAGACCGCCGATTTCGGAGCGTTTGTGAACTTCCTGGGGTCGCGTGATGGGCTGGTGCACATCAGCGAGCTGACCAACGCGCGGGTGAACAAGACGACCGACGTGGTCAATGTGGGCGACGCGGTAAAGGTGAAATGCCTAGGCTTCGACGACCGCGGAAAAGTCAAATTGTCGATGCGGGTCGTTGATCAGGCGACGGGCGAGGACATATCCGATAGGGTCGGTCCGAAGGGCGGCCGGAGAGAAGAGGCAGCGTAACGGCTGCCGGTATCAGCCTTCGGTCATCAGAAGGCAGTTTCGTCTGATGACTGATGGCTGACTGCCGAGGGCTGATATATGAAAGCGCTGAACGCGATCCGGATGGGCGGTGTGGACGTGCTTCCCTTGGTGGAGGGGGGCAAGGGTGTGGCCGTTTCCAACGGTTTCACCTGCGGCGCCTGGGCCGGATCGGGCGGCGCCGGCACGTTCAGCGCGGTGAACCCGGACAGCTACGACGCGGAGGGCCACCCGGTCCCGCAGACCTACCACGGTCGCACGCGGCGTGACCGGCATGAGGAATTGGTGGAGTACGCCATCGCGGGCGGCATCACCCAGGCGCGGCAGGCGCACGAGATTGCCGGCGGGCGCGGGCGCATCCACGCCAACCTGCTATGGGAGATGGGCGGCGCCGAACGGGTGATCACCGGCGTGCTGGAGGGGGCGCGGGGGCTGATCAACGGCATCACCTGCGGCGCCGGTATGCCATACCGGCTGTCGGAGATCGCGGCGAAGTTCGGGGTTTACTATTACCCCATCGTATCGTCCTCCCGCGCGTTCAACGCCCTGTGGAAGCGCGCCTATTCCAAGGCGGCGGCACTGCTGGGCGGGGTGGTTTACGAGGATCCCTGGCTCGCGGGCGGGCATAACGGCCTGTCCAACGGCGAGGCACCGGACAAGCCGGAAGACCCGTTCCCCCGCGTGCTGGCGTTGCGCAAGCTGATGCGCACCTTCGGGCTGGACCAGACGCCGATCATCATGGCGGGTGGGGTGTGGTGGCTGGAGGAGTGGCAGGACTGGATCGACAACCCCGAGCTGGGACCGATCGCATTCCAGTTCGGCACGCGGCCGTTACTGACGCAGGAATCGCCGATCAGCCCGGGGTGGAAGCAGCGACTGTTGAGCCTGAAGCCGGGCGACGTGTTCCTGAACAGGTTCAGCCCCACCGGCTTCTATTCCAGCGCGGTGAACAACGCGTTCATCGGCGAGCTGCGCGGGCGTAGCGAGCGCCAGGTGGCCTACAGCACCGAGGCGGTAGGCGAGCATGTGGCCGAATACGGCGTCGGCCCACGCAAACGGCCGGTTTACCTGGCGGTGGGCGATTTCGGCCGCGTGCGGCAATGGGCGGCGGAGGGTTACACCGAAGCCCTGCGCACACCGGACACCACGCTGGTCTTCGTGACGCCGGACCAGGCGGCACAGATCACCGCCGACCAGGTTGCGTGCATGGGATGCCTCAGCACCTGCCGGTTCTCCAACTGGAGCCAGGAGGAGCCGGATTTCTCCAACGGCAAGAAGGCCGACCCGCGCAGCTTCTGTATTCAGAAAACCCTGCAAGACATCGCCCACACGCGCGATGAGGAGGGTGCGCTGGACCGCAACCTGATGTTTGCCGGCCACAACGCGTTCCGCTTCGGCAGCGACCCGTTCTACTCCAACGGCTACATCCCGAACGTTCGCGAATTGGTGGAGCGGATACTCACCGGGCGGTAGCGCCGGACGGGCGGCCTGTGCCGATGCCCGCCCGTCCTCGACAAGGCGGGCGCGCCTTCCCAAATAGTGGCGTGGAGGTGGCCCATGGCCCGTTACAGCAAGACCGCGCAGGCCGTATCCGCCCTGTCGCCGGAGCAGTTCCGCGTAACCCAGCAGAGCGGCACGGAGCGGCCGGGGACCGGCCAGTACCTTCACACCAAGGAGCCGGGTATCTACGTCGATGTCGTCTCGGGTGAGCCGCTGTTCGCCTCGTCCGACAAATACGAGTCGGGCTGTGGCTGGCCGAGCTTCACCAGGCCGGTCGAGCCGGCCCATGTGAGCGAGCGGCGCGACACGGCACACGGCATGGTCCGCACCGAGGTACGCTCCGCCCATGGGGACAGCCATTTGGGGCACGTATTCGACGATGGACCGGCCGAGCGCGGCGGCCTGCGCTACTGCATCAACTCGGCCTCGCTGCGGTTTGTCCCGCGCGACCGGATGGAGGCCGAAGGCTACGGCGCGTATCTGAACCAGGTGGAGGATGTTGTATGAGTGAGGAACGAGCGGTTCTGGCCGGCGGCTGCTTCTGGGGCGTGCAGGACCTGATACGGCGCCAGCCGGGGGTGATCTCCACCCGCGTCGGCTACACCGGCGGCGAAGTGCCCCGCGCCACGTACCGCAACCACGGCAACCATGCCGAAGCGGTGGAGATCGTGTTCGATCCGGCGCGGACCGACTATCGGACCCTGCTGGCCTTCTTTTTCCAGATCCACGACCCCTCGACGCCGAACCGCCAAGGCAACGACCGGGGCGCCAGCTATCGCTCGGCCATCTACTACACCAGCGACGAGCAGCGCCGGATCGCGCTGGACACGATAGCCGACGTGGAGGCCTCGGGCCTGTGGCCCGGCAAGGTGGTGACGGAGGTAACGCCGGCCGGCGATTTCTGGGAGGCGGAGCCCGAGCACCAGGACTACCTGCAGCGGATTCCCAACGGCTACACCTGCCACTTCGTACGGCCGGGCTGGAAGCTGCCGCACCGTGCGGAGGCGGGTAGGGTTTCCGTCTAGCTAGTCCGGCACCTCGTCTTGGCTGCGGCGCAGCTCGGGCGCGTGGCGCAGTGCCGCGT
>CAXUGD010000110.1:0-9348 GCA_964250355.1 uncultured Acetobacteraceae bacterium
CGGCGCAGGCGGTCATCGCCCAGGCCGGCGCACGCTACGTGGTTGAAGGCCAGCCGGCCCTGATCGGCGTCAGCATCGGGGTGGCACCCGGCGACATCGGCAGTGCCGAGGCGATACTGCGCGGTGCCGACAAGGCGCTGTACCGCGCGAAGTCGCAGGGCCGCAACGCCGTTTGCGTGTTCGGCGACGTGGCCAAGCGGCAGTGCACGGACCCGCACCCGCGCAGCGTGGTGCTCGAACTGGGCTGACCCCTGCTTCGTCGCAGGATGGAAAGCATTGGTGCAACTTGCGACCGAAATCTATCCAGCCCGCAACGCGATGTCGGTCAGCGCGCGCCGCTGGGCCACAGGACCACGCGCAGCGTCTGCAGAAGGATCATCAGGTCGAACAGGATGGAGAAGTTCTTGACGTAGTAAAGGTCGTAGCTCAGCTTGCTGCGCGCATCGTCCAGCGATGCGCCGTACGGGTAGTTGATCTGCGCCCAGCCGGTCAGCCCCGCCTTCACCATGTGGCGCTCGTGGTAGAGCGGCAGGTCCTGCGCCAGCTGTGCCACAAAGGTCGGGCGCTCGGGCCTTGGACCGACCAGCGACATGTCGCCGCGCAGCACGTTGATCAGCTGCGGCATCTCGTCGATGCGCGTCTGGCGCAACACCCGGCCCACGCGGGTGATCCGCGGGTCGCGCGCCTCGGCCCACACGGCGCCGAACTTCTCGGCATCGGTCCGCATGGTGCGCACTTTGTAGATGCGGAAGGCATGCCCGTTCCGCGTCACCCGCTCCTGGCTGTACAGCACCGGCCCGCCGTCATCCAACTTGATGGCCAGCGCAGCCCCGAGCAGGAAGGGCGAGAACAGCAGCAGCAGAACCAGGCTGACCGACACGTCGAGCGAGCGCTTCAGCGCGTTGTCGATGGTGCCGAAATAGAACCCGCTGGAGTAGAGCAGCCAACTGACATCCACGCGGCGTATGTCCACGCGGCGGATCTCATGCTCCAGGAAGGTCAGGTACTGGGCGATCGGATAGCCTTCCTTCTTGCAGGCAAGCAGGCTGTCCAGCGGCATGCCGCGGCGCTCGTCGGGCGCCACCACGATCTCGTCGGGCTGGAAGCGGTGCGCCGCCGTCAGCACGTCGGTCTCCGTGATCAGCTCGATCCCGTCGCCCAGGGCGGCCTGGAGCCGCCGGTCCACCGGGCCGAACGCCGCGTCGCTCACGAACTGCATCTGGTATTGCGGGCGGCTTCCCTCGTTGCGCAACATGCACAGCAAGTCCCAGGCGTGAACGCCCGCACCCACCACCAGCAGGCGCCGGTGGAACAGGCCGCGCCGCTTCAGGCCGGAAAACACCAGGCGAGCCGCCAGGCCCGACAGGCAGAAACCCATCACCGCACCGGAGAACAGCCGTACCCGGTTGACCGGCGAGCCGATCCACAGGCCGAGCGCCACCAGCAGCACGGCCGTCCCGACCGCGCCTAGGCTCACCGCCAAGGGCACGCGCCCCATCGATTCGCGGGTCTGGATGATCGCCTCGCGCCGATACAGGCCCAGCGCGTACAGCGATGCCAGGTCGGCGGCCGGATACAGCATCGCGCCCAGGCCATCCGGCGTGACCGCGAAACATTCCGGGCCCCAGCAGCCGGTCCGCAGCAGGAAGGGCCAGACAAGCGCCATGGCCAGCATGTCGAGCAGGAAAAGCGCCTTGCCGGTCGTCATTGCGCAAACACCGGCACAGCCCCTCCCTCAGCCAGGCGTCGATGACGCGGCGGAATGTTAACAACGGCCGATACCGATGCGAAGCCCGATCGGTTACACAACTGCACCGGGCAGCCGCGCCGTGCTGTTCGCGCCACAGGGGGTAATCCGTCATAAAGAAAGAAAGTTCTTCTTTTCTGAAGAAAAAGAAGCAAAAGACTTTTGTACTTGGGTTATGCTTGTATTGGGGCGTGTACGATGCGGGGGCGGGGGCGGGCTCGGCGTTCCAGGGCCAAGTAGATGACCGGCGTGGTGTAGAGGGTGAGCGCCTGGCTTACGACCAGGCCGCCCACGATGGCGATGCCCAGCGGCCGCCGCAGCTCCGACCCGGTGCCCAGCGCCAACGCCAGCGGCAGCGCCCCGCACAGCGCGGTGAGGGTGGTCATAATAATCGGGCGGAACCGCTCCTCGCAGGCTTCGCGTATGGCGGCTTCGGGGGTCATGCCGCGCTCGCGCTGTGCGTCCAGCGCGAAATCGACCAGCATGATGGCGTTCTTTTTCACGATGCCCATCAGCAGCACGATGCCCACGATGCTGAGCACGCCCAAATTGGTGCCGGTGACCAGGATGGCGAGCAACGCGCCCAGCCCGGCCGAGGGCAGGGTGGACATGATGGTCAGCGGGTGCAGCAGGCTCTCGTAGAGCACGCCCAGCACGATGTAGATCGACAGCAGGGCGGCCGCGATCAGCGCCGGCTCGCTGGCCAGCGACTGCAGGAACAGCTTGGCGTTGCCCTCGAACTGCACCTGCACCGAGGGCGGCGGCGACAGCTCGGCCACGATGGCCTTCGCACGGGTCACGGCGGTGCCCAATGCCACGCCGGGCTTGAGGTTGAAGCCGATCTCGCCCGCCACGCGCTGCGCGTCGTGCACCACGTTCAGCGGCACGATGCCGTAGGTGAGGTGCGCCACGGATCCCAGCGGCACCGGCTGGCCGGTATCGGCGGCGACGTACACGTGGTCCAGGTAGTGCGGGTCGCGCTGCAGCCAGGGCAGCGTTTCCAGTATCACGCTGTACTGGTTGCGCTGCGTGTAGATGGTCGAGACCGGGCGCTGCGCCAGCGCGTCGGTCAGCGCGATGTCGATCGCGGCGGCCGAGACGTGCAGGCGGGCGGCGGCCTCGCGGTCGATGGTGAGCGTCGCCTGCGGGGAGGCGCTGTCCTGGTCGGACGTGACCTCCAGGAACCCGGGCTCGTGCTGCAGCCTGGTCTCGATACGGCTCTCCCACAGGGCCAACTCGTCGAGGTTGTCGCCCACCACGTCGAAGCTGTACTCGCCGCCACCGCCCTGCTTGTTGCCGCCGCCGAAATCGCCCGGCGCGAACAGGGTGGTCTGCAAGCCGGCCACCGCCTGCAATTTCGGCCGCAGGCGTGCAATCACCGCGTTGGCGCGGATGTGCCGTTCGCTCACCGGCTTCAGCGTGACGAACAGCGTGCCCTGGTTGGCGGAATCGAAGCCGTTGGCGACGCCGACGGTGGAGCCGACATTGGCGATGGCGGGGTCGGCGAGCAGGATGTCGATCACGCGGCGCTGCAGGCGCACCATCTCCTGAAACGAGGCGCTGGCCGCCCCCTCGGTCGTGCCGCGCAACAGGCCGGTGTCCTGTTCGGCCACGAAGTTCTTGGGCACAGCGCGGTAGAGAAAGATGGTGAGCACGACCGTGAGCAGCGTCACGCCGATCATGGTCCAGCGGTGGCGCAGACCCCAGTCGGCACCGCGCATGTAGCGGGCGGTCACACGGCGGAAAAAGCGCTCGGTCGCCTCGTCGGCCCGTTTGAGCCAGCCGGTCAGTTGAGGGTCGCGCAGACGGCCGCACACCATGGGCGTCAGCGTCAGCGAGACGACGGCGGACAGGCAGATGGCAATGGTAAGCGTGAAGGCGAACTCGTGGAAGATGCGGCCCAGCAATCCGCCCATGAACAGCAGCGGGATAAACACGGCCACCAGCGACAGCGTGATGGAGATGACGGTGAAGCCGATCTGCCGCGCACCGACGATGGCCGCCTCGAGCCGGCCCATCCCCTGCTCGCGCAGCCGCGTGATGTTCTCGATCATCACGATCGCGTCGTCCACCACGAAACCCACGGAAATCGTCACCGCCATCAGCGAGTAGTTGTTTAGCGAGAAGCCCATCGCCCACATGCCGGCCGCGGTACCCGCAAGGGACAGCGGAACGGTGACCGCAGCCGCGACTGTGGCGGCCAGCCGGCGCAGGAACACCATCACGGTCAGCAGCACCAGGAATCCCGTGATCAGCAGGGTCAACTTCACATCGTTGGTGCTGGCGCGTATCGTTTGCGTGCGGTCGTCCAGCACGGTGATGCTGATGTCGGGCGAGATCCAGCGGCGCATCTGCGGCAGCAATCCCAGCACGCGATCGACCGTGTCGATGATGTTGGCGCCGGGTATCTTGAACAGCCGCATCAGGATGGCCGGCGTGTGCCCGTTCCAGGCCGCCAGGCGGACGTTGCTGATGCTGTCGATCACCTGCGCCACGTCGGACAGGCGCAGCACGGCGCCGTTCTTGGTCTTCAGCACGACCCGGCCGTAGGCGGCGGCGCGGTCGATCTGGCCGTTGATGGCGATCTCCTCGGCGCGCGCCGGCCCCTGGAAGCTGCCGGTGGGCTCCAGCACGTTGGCGTTGACGATCGCCTGCCGCACGTCGTCGGCCGAGATGCCGGCCGCCCGCAGCGCGCCGGGGTCGAGCTGCACGCGTATGGCCGGCGTCTGCCCGCCGTCGATCTGCACGCGGCTGACGCCTTCCACCTGGGAAAAGCGCTGCTGCAACACGGTGTCCGCCGCCTCGTAGATCTGGCCGATGGAGAGGTGGTCCGACGACAGCGCGATGGTGACGATGGCGGGGTCGGCCGGGTTGAACTTCTTGTAGGTGGGCCGGACGGGCAGGCCGGAGGGCAGGTCGGTCTGCGCCGCGTTCAGCGCCGACTGCACCTCGCGCGCTGCGTCGTCGGTGCTGCGGTCCAGGTCGAAGAGCGTGATGACGTTGGCGTTGCCGGTGGAGCTGGTCGAGAACATGTCGGACACGCCGCCGATCTCGCCGATGCGCCGCTCCAGCGGGGCGGCGATGGAGTTGGCCATGGTGGCCGGGTCGGCACCCGGGCGGGAGGCGAACACCACGATGGCCGGCACGTCCACGTTCGGCAGGGCGGCCACCGGCAGGAACTGGTAGCTGACCACGCCGGCCGCCAGCAGCCCCAGCGAGAGCAGCAGGGTAGCGACGGGTCGGAGGATGAAGAGCGTGGAGATGTTCATGGGCTGCTCAAAGATTTCTCCCTTGGCCGGACTTGTTCCGGCCATCCACGCGGTGCCGCCTGCCGATCACGAGCCGCCGCCCAACGCGCTCGTTCGACCTTGAACGACAGACATGCTCGACCGCGTGGGTGGCCGGGACAAGCCCGGCCAAGGAGAGAGAAAGGTCACTCCGCCAACGCCAGCTGCACCGCCGACGGCCGCCCAACCCGTCCGCGCAGACGCTCGAAGGCCACGTAAATGGCGGGCGTCGTGTACAGCGTCAGCACCTGGCTGAGCAGCAGGCCGCCCACGATCGTCACCCCCAGCGGCCAGCGCAGCTCCGAGCCGGTCCCGCCATCCAGCACCAGCGGCAGCGCCCCCAGCAGGGCCGCCGCTGTGGTCATCATAATCGGTCGGAAGCGCAGCACGCAGGCTTCCACCGCGGCTTCCTCCGGTGAGAGGCCACGCTCGCGCTCGGCCTCCAGCGCGAAATCGACGACCAGGATGCCGTTCTTCTTCACGATGCCCATCAGCAGCACGATGCCGACCAGCGCCACGATCGAGAGGTCGGCGCCGGTGAACATCAGCGCCAGCAGCGCGCCGATGCCGGCCGAGGGCAGGGTGGACAGGATGGTGACCGGGTGGATGAAGCTTTCGTACAGCACGCCCAGCACGATGTAGATCACGGCGACGGCCGCCCCGATCAGCCAGGGTTCGGCGGCCAGGCTGCGCTGGAACTCGGCGGCGTCGCCGGAATAGGCGCCGATGATGGTGGCGGGCAGGCCCACGTCGCGCTCGGCCTGCTGCACGGCCGCCACCGCCCGGCCCAGCGAGGCGCCGGCCCGCACGTCGAAGCTGACGGTGACGGACGGGAACTGCGACTGGTGGGTGATCACCAGCGGCGCGGTGCGCCGCACCAGGCGGGCCACCGCCAGCAGCGGCACCTGGGCCACCGTGTTGGTGGTGGCCACCGTGCTGGTGGCGACCTGCGCGGCACCATTGGCGCCGAAGCTGGCCACCGTGCCCGGCACGCGCAACTTTTGCAGCGATCCAGGGTCGGCGATCCAGGCGGGGTCGGCCTGCATCACCACGCGGTACTGGTTGCTCTGCTGGTAGATGGTGCTGACCTGGCGCTGGCCGAACGCATCGTAGAGCACGTCCTCGATCGCCTGCATGGTGACGCCCAGGCGGGTGGCGCGGTCGCGATCGACGACGATCTCGGTGGCGAACCCGTCCTCCTGCTGGTCGCTGGTGACGTGCGCCAGGTCGGGCGATTGGCGCAGCCGGTCCAGCAGCAGCGGCGTCCAGTGCTCCAGCTCGGCCTGGTCGGTATCGGTGAGCGTGTACTGATACTGCGTGCGGCTGACGCGGGCGCCGATCTGGATGTCCTGCACCGGCTGCATGAACACGGACAGGCCCGGCACGCCGGCGAGTGCCGTTTGCAGCCGCGCGATCACCGCCCGCACTGCCTCGCGCTGGCGGCGCGGCTTCAGCACGATGGAGAGCCGGCCCACATTGGGCGTGGGGTTCACGCTGCCGGCGCCCACCAGCGACGCCACGCTCTCCACGGCCGGGTCGCGCTCCACGACCGCCGCCGCCCGCAGCTGCAGCGCCGACATCGCCGGCACCGAGACGTTCTGCGCGGCCTCGGTGGTGGCAACGATGGCGCCGGTGTCCTGCTGCGGCAAGAAGCCCTTCGGCACGACCACGTAGAGCGCCACCGTGCCGACCAGGGTCAGGACGGCGATGCCCAAGACCAGGCCCTGATGGCGCAGGCTGACGACCAGGCTGCCCCGGTAACGGTCCAGCACGCCGCCGAAGAAGCGCTCCGTGCGGGAGGGCGGGGCGGCCACGTGCGGCCGCAGCAGCCGGCCGCACATCATGGGCGTTAGCGTCAGCGAGACGGCAGCTGACACGGCAACGGCCACGGAGAGGGTGACGGAGAACTCCTTGAACAGCCGGCCCACCACGCCGCCCATGAACAGCAGCGGGATGAACACCGCGATCAGCGAGACGGTGAGCGAGACGATGGTGAAGCCGATCTGGCCCGCCCCGCGGAACGCCGCCTCCAGCGGCGGCACCCCGTCCTCGATGGTGCGGACCACGTTCTCGATCATGACGATGGCGTCATCGACCACAAAGCCGGAGGCGACCGTCAGCGCCATCAGCGACAGGTTGTCGAGCCCGTAGCCCAGCCAATCCATGATGCCGAACGTGCCGACAAGGCTGAGCGGCAGGGCGATGGCGGGAATAATTGTGGCCCGCCAGCTGCGCAGGAACAGGAAGATCACGCCTATCACCAGCAGCATGGAAAGCAGCAGCGTGCGCTGCACGTCGGCGACCGACGCGCGTATGGTCTGCGTGCGGTCGGCGGCCAGCTCCATACGCAGGCCGGGCGGCAGGGCGCGCGTCAGCTCCGGCAGTTCGGCGCGCACGGCGTTGACCGTGCCCACGATGTTGGCGCCGGGCTGGCGCTGCACATCGAGCAGCACGGCGGGGCGGCCCTTGTACCAGGCAGCGACGCGGTCGTTTTCCACCCCGTGCACCACGCTGCCCACGTCGGACAGGCGTACGGCGGCACCCGCGCGCCAGGTCAGGATCAGGGTGCGATACGCCTCGGGGGTGAGAAGCTGGTCGTTGGTGCCGACGGCGTAGGCGAGGTGGGCGCCGTTGAAGCTGCCCTTGGCGCCGCTGACGTTGGCGGCCGTGATGGCCGTGCGCACGTCCTCCATAGACAGGCCGTAGGCGGCCAGGCGGGCGGGGTCGAGCTGTACGCGGATGGCCGGCTTCCGCCCGCCCTGCACCACCACCCGGCCCACCCCGTCGATCTGGCTGAGCTTGGGTTGCAGCAGCGTGTCGGCGGCGTCGGCCACCTGGTCGATGGGCACCGTGTCGCTGGTCACCGCCAGGCTGAGGATGGGAGCATCGGCCGGGTTCACCCGGTTGTAGCTGGGCGGGTAGGGGAGCGAGGCGGGCAGCACGCCCTGCGCCGCGTTGATGGCGGCCTGCACGTCCTGCGCGGCCCCGTCGATGCTGCGGTTCAGGTCGAACTGCAGGGTGATCTCGCTGGTGCCGACGGCCGAGCTGCTCTGCAGCGTGGTGATGCCGTTGATCTGGCCCAGCTGCCGCTCCAGCGGTGCCGTGACAAGGGTGGCCATCGTGTCCGGCCCGGCGCCGGGGTAGCTGGTGGTGACAACGATCGTCGGAAAATCGACCTGCGGCAGGGCGGAGACGGGCAGGGCGGCGTAGCCCAGCGCGCCGCCGAGCAGGACGGCGACCGAGAGTAGGCAGGTGGCGATGGGGCGCGCGATGAACGGGGCGGAGATGGACATGCCGGCAGCCTAGACGCAGACGCGCCGGCGCAGAAATGGGGCTGCCAGCCCAGCTCGCCATGGGAGCGCGGCGTACCCCGCACCGTCACCCTTACGGCTCCGCTGTCGCGAGAGCCCGCCGCACGTCCCCGCGTTTCAGCAATTGACGAGCACGGGCGCGCAAGGACGGCGAGACATCGTCCAGCGCCGCCGTCAGGAACCGCTTCGCGTCCCGCCTGACCGACGGGTGAGCAATGGCGAGCGTCGCCAAGCCCTCAAGCGACGCCGTCCGGACGATGCGGCTTGGATCGTTGTACAAATGGCAAGCGAGGCGGGCGGCGACCGCAGTCGCTTCGCCTTCGCTCATCGCAAGCCTTGGAGCGATGGCGATCAGGTTCCAGCATACCGCCGTCGTCCATCGCTCCGGAGCCGCAAGCGTGAACGGACCGGCTACCCGGCGCCGAATCATCGCTGGCTCCTGATGGTGCGGGTGGTCGGAGTCGAACCGACACTCCTTGCGGAACCGGATTTTGAGTCCGGCGCGTCTACCAATTCCACCACACCCGCGCGCCGGCTGTTTTGCCAAGCCGGCCGGTTGCAAGCAACCCGCAATCGACCGTTTGCGCTCCGGCGGCAGCTTCGCTATACGGGCCGCCCCGGCTGGTCCCCGTAGCCCTCCCCGCCTGGCCGCTGCATCTCGACCTTGACCTTCCCGGCGACGAGCTTCCACGGCCCGGTGCCCACCGGCGCGCGGGCGAACCCGTCCGCGCCGACGCTCTCGAAATACTTCTTGGGCATCACCCAGATCTGGAGGTTGTCGGTGAGGTAGTTGGCGTCGGGCTGGGAGAAGTGGATGCGGAAATGGAGGTCGTCCACCACCTCGAACGACTCCACGGAAGCCTGGAGGTGGGACCATCGGCTTTGCTTCGGGTCGCGCAGCCGCTCGAAGGAGAACTGCACGTCCGCGGACGTCCCCGGATCGCCGGTCTGGAACGTGACGCCCGGGCGGAGGTGGAACACCCAGGTCCGCGTGTCGCCCGGC
>CAXUGD010000111.1:0-9335 GCA_964250355.1 uncultured Acetobacteraceae bacterium
GCCCTGGAGGCGGGCGGCGCCGGCGAAAGCTTGGCCGCCTGGCTGGCCCCCGCGGGGGCCAAGCCCGCCGACGTCGAGATTTCGCCGGAACAGCCCTTCAACATCATCTACTCCTCGGGCACCACGGGCACGCCCAAGGGCATCGTCCAATCGCACGGGATGCGCTGGCCGCAACTGCACCTGCTCGACCCGCCGGGCTACGGGCCGGATTCGGTCTCCATCATGTCCACGCCGCTCTACTCGAACACCACGCTGGTCAGCCTGCTGCCTGCGCTGGCCGGTGGCGGCACGGCGGTGCTGATGCCGCGTTTCGACCCGCGCGGGTTCCTGGAGCTGAGCGAGCGCCATCGGGTGACGGAGGCGATGCTGGTGCCGGTGCAGTACCGCCGCATCCTCGACGTGCCCGATTTCGACCGGTTCGACCTGTCCAGCACCCGCATGAAGTTCGCCACCTCCGCCCCCTTCTCGGCCGAGCTGAAGGCGGAGGTCCTGGCGCGGTGGCCCGGCGGGCTGGTTGAGTATTTCGGCATGACGGAGGGCGGCGGGTCCTGCATGCTGGTGGCCCACGACAACCCGCACAAGCTGCACACGGTCGGCCAGCCGATCGACGGCCACGAGTTGCTGGTGATCGACGACCGTGGCAACGTGTTGCCCGCCGGCGAGGCGGGCGAGGCGGTCGGCCGCTCGCGCGCCATGATGAACGGCTACCACAACCAGCCGGCTCGTACCGCCGAAGCCGAATGGTACAGCCCGGAAGGCCATCGCTACATACGCACCGGCGACATCGGCCGCTTCGACGCCGACGGCTTCTTCACGCTGATCGGCCGCAAGAAGGACATGATCATCTCGGGCGGCATCAACATCTACCCGATCGACCTCGAAGCGGTGCTGCGCGAGCACCCCGCCGTCGGCGAGGCGGCCGTCATCGGCGCACCGTCGGAACGCTGGGGCGAGACGCCGATCGGGTTCGTGACCCTGCAGCCGGGCCAGGAGGTGTCCGCCGGGGCGCTGACGGCATGGGCGAATGCGAAGCTGGGCCGCATGCAGCGCTTGGCCGACGTTCGGGTGGTGACGGAGCTGCCGCGCAGCGCCATCGGCAAGATCCTGAAGCGCGAGTTGCAGCGCCTGTATGCGGAGCAGGCCGCCTGATCCGCCCGGCCTGTTACTCCGGGTGTAACCGTCGTAAGGACGAGCGATGATCAAGCTCTACTACCACCCGTCTCCCAACCCGGCCAAGATCGTGCTGTTCCTGGAGGAGGCGGGGCTCGAATACGACGTCGTTCCTGTGGATACGTGGAAGGGCGAGCAGTTCGCGCCGGACTTCCTGGCGATCAACCCGAACGGCAAAACCCCCGCCTTGACCGACGACGGTGTGCCGGTCTTCGACTCGACGGCGATCCTGCTGCACCTCGCCCGCAAGACCGGAATGTTCCTGGCCGATGCGGACGGGGCCGAGCACGCGCAGATGCTGTCGTGGCTGATGTTCGTGGCGAGCGGGATCGGTCCCTATAGCGGCCAGGCAGTGCATTTCCGGCTGGTGGCGCCGAAGCCCAAGGACTACGCCGTGAACCGCTACACCTTCGAGGCGGAACGCCATTGGGGCTTGCTCGATGCGCGGCTTGCGCGCTCCCGCTTCATGGCGGGCGAGACCTATTCGATCGCCGACATGGCGGTGTGGGGTTGGGGCACCAGTCCCGCGCTCTCCTACATCTTCGGGCCGGAGGCGTGGTCGCGCTTTCCGAACGTGAAGCGGCTGGTGGACGAGTTGAACGCGCGACCCGCGGCCCAGCGTGCCGCCGCCCTGCCCGGTCGGTTCGGCTTCAAGAGAGAAATGGACCAGGTGGCGCGCGACAGCCTGTTTCCGCAGAACAAGCAGCTGACGTCCAGCATAGTCTCGGCCAAATAGCGGCGACGGGTTTCCCCGCGTGCCTCTCCGTTTCGGGCGCGGGTGACGCTCTGGTCTTCCAGGCTTTCGGGCGGCGGCATGTCCGGCATCGTGCCCTGGTGCTCGGGCCCGTCCTCTCCGTCGTGGTGCGAGGAGAGGGCGGACAGCAGCAGCCGGCATCCCTGCCGGATGTCCACCCGTCGCGTCGCGAAACTGCCACCGTCCCGGGTGTGCTCGACCGCGATGTCGAACGCTGCCTGCGGCAAACCGACGCCGATGAAGAACGCATGCAGCGCGTGGCATCGCCGTGTCTGCGCCGAGGCGGCCACGACCGCCTGGACGATCAAGAGCCCGCCGAACAGCCGAGACTCGTCGGTCTTCGGCGCAGCAGGGGCGGCAAAACCGTCCGGTGCCGGCGTAAGCGCCAGAAGGTCGTCGAAGGTCACGCTCGTTGCGATCGGAGTTCAGGTGACCGCATGCCCGGCCAGTGCCTGGCCTCCCGTGTCGTCGAACGGGACGCCTTGCCGAGCGGCGGTACGACCATGTTGACCGTATTTACCAAAAGCCGACAAGAGGGTGAGATAGCCGGCACGCCACCCTACCGTCCCTGCAACAGCCCGGCGAGTAGCGGCCGGATGTAGAGCTCGGCCGCGTTGTCCACCGTCGCCGTCGGCACCCACTGGGCCAGCTCCTCGGCGGAGTTGATCACTGCAGTCACCATCTCCGCCCCGATGCGCACGTTGCAGAGCCTGACCGAGCCGTCGGACAGCCCGTCGTTGAGCATGTCGCCGAAGCGCAGGGTGAGGCGGGCTAGCTTGGCGGCCATCTTGACGCGCAGCTCCAACCCGATGGCGGTCAGCGCCGAGGTGCGCAGCAACGTTCCACGGTCCAGCATTTGCCGAGAGACGAGCGTCATGGCCGCGGCCGCGATGCGCGAGAGCCCGTCCCCGTGCATGGCCGACGCGGCATCCTGCGCTTCCCGCAGCAGCGCGAAGCTGTGCTCGAAGCACGCGACGACCAGGCCGTCCCGCGTTTCGTTGTGGTGGTAGAAGGCACCCTTGGTCACGTTCAACTCGGCCGAGATCCGATCGACGGATGCGCCTCGGTAGCCGAGCTGGTTGATCAATGCCGTTGCCGTCCTCAGGAACGACTGCTGGCTCAACCGCGGGTCGCCATCCGACAGCGGGACGGGTGGAACGGCCAGGCTTTCGAGGCTTACGGGCCGTGCGGCCAGACCGCCGAGCAGGATGTCGCAAAACCGCTCGGCCACGCGCGGGGCATCCTCCGCGAAGTAGTCGTCGGCCCAAACGACCGACCAGAGCAGCTGCGACAGCAGCATATGGGTCGCGGCGTTGAGCTGCGCATGGCTCCGTTCCGCCTCGTCCGTGCGGAACAGCAGGCGGATGGATTTGAACATCTGCACGTATGGCAGCCGGACCGCCTCGGAATGGGGCGGGGTGAGCGCGCGTATGTCGCCGAAATGTACGAACTCGGGCCTGTCGCCCCGTTTCGCGCTGGCGCGCAGGTCGAAATAGCTGCCCACAAACCTGCGGACCCGAGCCTCCACCCCCCGCTCCGCCAAGGCGTCCTGGGCCAGCCGGCGATGCAGCTCGATGGACCGGAGGAATGCCGCGGCAACCAGGTCGTCGCGCCGTTCGAAGTAGTAGCGCAGGCTCTTCAGGTTCAGGCCGATATCGGCGGCGATCACGGCCAGCGTGGCGTCGCGCAGGCCCAAGCGGTTAACCAGCGCACCGGCCGCGTCGAGTATGTCCTCCTTGCGGCGATCGAACCGGCTGAGCGGCGCGGCGGTCGCCCTGCCGTCGGATGTCGTCGCCATGTTCGCCAAGTGCATCGTCCCGCCCGCGTGTGCCGCTGATACCATCCCCGCCTCCTGTCACCAACACTGTGCCGTTGAGGCGCCGCCGCCCCGTGCGTTGCCGCGCGGAGATCGGGTAATCGAGAATCTTAAGAACTGTGGTACGACGCTTCGCGCCGCTTTGTTCTCTCCCTTGCCTCTGGAGTTGCTTACAAGCACGGGACGATACAAGTTGACGGTCGCCGCGGCCGCCGCCCAATCTCCTTCCTAAGAAAATAAGTCTGTTGTGCTGCAGCAGGTCGAAAAAGTTCGTGGATGCGAACGATGGGAGGTTTACGGTGAGGTGTCGGAGCGGCCTCTTCCTCTGTTGCGGCTTGCACGCGCTGCTATGCGTCACGCCGGCCCTGGCGCAGGCCAATCGTACGCCGGCGCCGCGGCAGCCCGCACCGGCGGCCGGCACGCCGAAGACGGCCGGTGGCACCAGCCAGAACGGAACGGGTCGCTCGGACATCGGTGCGAGTTCGGCCGTGGACAGCCAGAGCACCAGTGCCGCGTCCGGCAAGGCGATCGTGGTGACCGCAACGCGGCGCAAGCAAGCCATCCAGCGCACGCCTGCCGCCAAACAGCATTCCCTCGCTCGCCGATCTCTTCAAGACGAATGTTGATGACATCGGGCATAACGACATCCATGACGACCACACCTTCACGGTCAATGCGACCTACGACCTGCACGGCGCGATCCTGAGATATATCGGCGGCTACAGCCAGTACACGTCCTAGAACGATGCGGACGTCGAATACAACGCACGCAGCTTCGTCGAAGTCGCCGGCCGGCAGGTGGCGGTGTCGCTGGTGGAGAACTCCGCAGACCAAGCACTGATTCAGCAACGAGCTGTCGCTCGCTTCCAGCAGCACCGACCGCTTCCGATGGGTGGTGGGCGCCTATCAGTATCAAGCCGAGCGCAAGGGCGCCCGCTGCGACGTGGACGGTGATATTGAGGCGGTGCGGATCGGTCATACCGCCAGCATGTCGGAGGCGGCTCCCATCGCAAGTGGACCGGGACGAACCGCTGACGGGCGGGACGAACGACATTCCGCCCACGCGCTGACCTGGGCGGAATGCAAGCTCCTCGAAGCCAGCGATGGCGAGAGCAACGTCAACGTCGATCCCAACGACGCCGGCAAACCCACTTACATGTTGCACCTCCGCTTCAGGGACGTGACAAAAGGGCTGTCGCTGGACGTGGGCGGCGAGAACGTAGCCATCCCGCTGATCGATGACGGCCAGAGCAGCAGTCGGTCCTTGCCTGGAGGCAGTTCCTGGTGCCCTCCTGCGGACAGCGACCGTCACGGGGGGCGAGCCGGGTGGGACAGGACTCCAGCGACCCGGACAGCTTGCGCCGGTTCGATCTCAACCTCCTCGTCGCGTTCGACATGCTGGTCGCCGAGCGCAGCGTCACCGCGGCGGCCAGGCGCATGGGGGTCGGCCAGCCCGCCATGAGCAACGCGCTGTCGCGGCTGCGGGACATGTTCCGCGATCCGCTGCTGATACGCACGCCCAACGGATTGCAGCCGACCAGCCGCGCCCTCGACCTCGTGGCGCCGGTCGCGCGCATCCTCGCCGCGTTGCGGGCAGACGTGTTCAGCGCAGGGGGGTTCAGCCCTGCCACAGACCGCCGCACCTTCCGCATCGGGCTGTCAGACCAGGCGGAGGCGGCCATCATGCAGGACGTGTTGCAGGCGATCCGGCGGGATGCCCCGAACATCAGGGTCGTCGCCCGCTCGGTCGAGCGGCAGGGGGCCGCGGACCTGCTTAACTCGGGCGTCATCGACCTGGCGCTGGGCCATCTCCCGGACGTGGACGGCAGCTTGGAGGCCGTAACCCTCTATCACGAGACCTTCGTGTGCCTGTTCGACGCGCGGGCCTGCGGGTTGGCACCGCCCCTCTCGCTCGATGATTACGTTGCCCTGCCGCACATCCTCGTCTCGCTGCGGGGCGAGCCGTTCGGGCATATCGACGAGCTGCTGGCCGCCGCCGGACGGACCCGCATAGTCGCCTACACCACGCCGCACTTCCTGGCCGTGCCCTTCCTGCTGCACGGTTTCCGCGCCGTCTCGGCGTTGCCGCGCCGCCTTGCGCTCAACTGCGCCGACGCCGCCGGGCTTGCGACCTGCGACGTTCCGCTGACCTCCAACGGTTACGACGTGCGGATGGCATGGCACCGCCGCAGCACGGCGGACCCGGCCCAGACCTGGCTTCGCGAAGTGGTGGCCACCGTCGGGCGGAGCCGCCTCTGACGAACATCATCGGAACTGATGGCGGCTATCAAATCATTCGATTTGACTGATGCATCGCCAGCTTGCACATCGACGGCGCTGATAACCGGAGCCGTCGATGACCACGCTGGCGTTGCACATCGAAGCCGATACCGCCCACGCCGGCACGCCACCGCCGCCCGCGCGCAAGGCGATCGCGCGGGGCAGGCTGCCGATCCGCGGACGCCGGGCCGATGCGCAGGCCGGCGAGACGATGGACGTGACCGACCCGACTGTCCGGGCGAAGCTGGGATGAGCGGGGACGCGCGCGCGGCTGCCAACAAGAAGTTGGTGCTCGATCATTTCGACGACTTCGTGAACCGCCGCGACCTGGCCGCCATCGACCGCAACATGGCGCCCGGCTTCCTCGACCATGACGGCCCAGGCGGCAAGCCGACCGGTGTCGCGGGCGACAGGGCCATGATGCAGGCGATGCACCGCATGATGCCCGACCTGCACGTGGAGGTGCGGGACGCGGTGGCCGAGGGCGACAGGGTGGCCGTGCGCAACGTCTGGACCGCGACCGATCCCAGGACCGGCCAGCGGGGCGAGTTCCACGGCTTTGTGCTGTGGCGCATCGAAAACGGCAAAATCGCCGAGCGCTGGGCGACGGTGACGCCGTTGCACGACCTTGCGGCGGCAGGCCTCGATTGGTGATCCCGTTCGAGACCCGAGCCATGCGAGAGGTGCCCGGCAATGCAGCATGACGGCGGCGACATCGCCTTTGCCCCGGCCAAAATCGTGGCGACCTGGCCCAGGGGGAGTTTCGTCGAGAACGTCGCCATCGATCCGGCCGGCACGATCTTCGTCACGCTCCACACCGACAGGGCCGTCGTCCGCGTCGATCCGGCGACCGGGACGGTAACGCCGTTCGCGCGGTTCGACACGCCGGTGGCCGGGCTCGCCTTCGCCCATGACGGCGCGCTGATTGTAAGCGGCGGCACGCCAGGGCAGTGCCCCGGCGTGGTCGGGCGGGTGACGCCCGCCGGCGCGGTCTACCGCGCCGCCCGCCGGCCGCAGGCCGCCGTGCGGGACGGGGTGCCGCCGCGGGGCGACCGTTTCCTGATCGCCGATTCGATCGGCGGGCTGATCTACGCGATCGATCCCGTCCGTGGCACCGTCGCGACCTGGCTTGCCGACCCTCGGCTGGCACCGGCCGATGCGTCCGGCACGCCCGGCGCGAACGGCATCAAGATCTTTGGGAGCTACGCCTACATCTCGGTCACCGGCAGCGACACGATCTGCCGGGTGCCGATCGACGGCGGGACGGCAGGCGCGCTCGAGATCTATGCCGAGCGGCTGCGTGCCGACGACTTCGCCATCGATACGGCGGGCGCGCTCTACATCGCCACCCACCCGGCGCGATCGCTCGTGCGGCTGGCCGCGGACGGATCGCGGGTCACGTTGGCGGGGGCGGAGCACGGCATGACCGGCGCCACAGCCGTGGCGTTCGGGCGCGGGCAGGCCGACCGGGACGCCGTGTACGTCACCACCACGGGCGGCACGATGACGGTGCCGTCCGACGAGCTCGAGCCGGCGAAGCTGGTGCGGGTGGACGTGGGTGTCGCGGGCACGCCGCTGCTGCAACCCGGCCCGCTCGCGTCCGAGGCGTCGCGGTGACCCCGCTGGCGGGTTGAACCCGCCGCTGTACGAAACCTGGCAGGCGCCCGCGATGGCCCTGCTGCTGCTGCTGCTGGAGAGACGGACGTGAGAATCGGCATCATCGGCGCTGGCAACGTCGGCACGGGCATCGGCAAGCGGCTTGCCGCGAAAGGCCACCGGATCGTGGTCAGCTTCTCCCGCAACCAGGACGGCCTGGACGACGCCGTTCGATCGATCGGCGGCGACACCCGATCGGGGTCTCCGGAGGAGGCCGCGCGGTTCGGTGACGTGGTGATCCTCGCAACGCCCTGGGGTGTCACGCTGGATGTCGTGCGGGGGATAGCGTCCACCGTGGCGGGCCGCGTGGTTTGGGATACCACCAACCCGCTGAAGCCCGACATGAGTGGGCTGGAGATCGGCACCTCGACCTCCGCCGGCGAGGAGATCGCCCGCGCGGCACCCGGCGCCCGCGTGGTCAAAGCCGTGGCGCCGTTTGCCGAGGTGCTCCATTCGCCCTCGACGCTGCTCGGCAACGGCCGACCCGGCGTGTTCGTCTGCGGCGACGACGCGGCGGCACGGGCGCTGGTACTCGGCCTGGTCGCCGACATCGAGGCGGCAGGCGTGGATGCCGGGCCCCTACGCATGGCACGATACACCGAGCCGCTGGGCATGCTGATGGTCCAGCTCGCCTACACGCAGGGCATGGGCGCGCGGATCGGCGTCGCACTGCTGCGCGATACGGCCACCACGCTGGCCGATCCGGGCCCCTGAACAGCGGCGACACCCAGGCCGAGGCTTCCCGGCCCGGGTGCAGCAATTCCTGGCGCCTACGCTGCACCCTGGCCAGATCATTGTCGCCGAAAGGTCGAGCTGATCGAGCGCGCGCGGCATACGATCGGACGGCGGCTGCGACGTTCGAGACGGTGGTGGAGGCGCCGGTCGCCCGGTTCGCGCCTACTTCTCCACCAGCGTTTTGATGTTGGCCAGGCCCGCCTGGTAGAGCGCGGTCACGGCTTTCGTGGCGGTAGCCTCGCTGGCGCCGCCGGCCGGCTCGAAGCTGGCGTGCCAGTGGATGACGGAGCCGGTGCCCTGCCGGGTCACCCAGATGATGGAGGTGTAGCCCTGCACCGGCAGCACCTTGGGATCCACGTCCAGGATGCGATAGCTGTAGCTGTGGGCCAGCTGTCCGGTCAGCTTCTCCGTCACCTTGGGGTTGCCCGGCGCCTTGAGCGTGATCACGCGCACGGAGCCGACCGTGCTGCCGTTGTCGGCCGGGCTGCTGACCGCGCCGGGCAGCCAGGCCGCGATACCCTCGAACGGGCCGATCAGGGCCCACACTTTGGTCGGCGGTGCAGCCGCGACCACCGTTTGCGTCACTTCGGCTGCGTGCAGGGCCGGTGCCCCGGCAGCGGCAAGGAGCAGGGTGAGGGCTGCTGGCAGGCGGCGCATGGCGTTCCCTTGTGATCGTTGTGGCTGCGGCAGGATTCGGGGGTGGGCGGCAAGCTGTCAAGCTGGCGGCAGGTCTGAAACCGGCGCGCGCGGTGCCACGTTGCCAGGGAATGGACCGGCTGTTGAAGCGCCTGGGCGGGCTGGTCGAGGGGTTTCCGGCGCGCGCCGCGGCGCTGGACGCCGACGGCATTTTCCCCGCCGCCAATCTTGAGGATTTGCGCCAGATCGGGGCGCTGCCGGCGCCGTTGCCGCGCGGGGCGGGCGGGC
>CAXUGD010000112.1:0-9282 GCA_964250355.1 uncultured Acetobacteraceae bacterium
CGCCCCGCTGGCTCGCAAGCCGGCCGCGCACAAGCCGGTGACGCACGAGGCCGCCACGCCCAAACCTGCCGAGGTCAAGCCCGCACTGCCCAAGAAGCCCGCGCCGCCGCCGCTGCCGGCCGATGTGGGCAGCAACACCGGGCTGCATCTGCCGCGCTACGCCTCGCTGAAGAGCGACGACGTGAACATGCGCGTGGGTCCGGCCGAGCGTTACCCGGTGATCTGGACCTATAAGCGCCGCGAGCTGCCCGTGCGCATCGAGCGCGAGTTCGATATCTGGCGGCTGGTGGAGGACATGGACGGCATCAAGGGCTGGGTGCATCAGGCCACGCTGACCGGCCGGCGCACCTTTGTGATCACCGGCGCGTCCGATCATACGCTGCGTGCGGACGCGAGCGAAACGGCCGATGCGGTGGCGGTGCTGAAGCCGGGCGTGGTGGGCCGCGTCCGGTCGTGCGACGCCGGAAAGTCCTGGTGCCAAGTGCAGGTGCAGGACTATCGCGGCTGGCTGCAACGCTCGGAGATGTGGGGCGTCGATGCCGACGAGGCAGTGACGCCGTAGCGGGGCACGGTTGACGCGGCCGCGGGCCGGTCATCAGACTTGCCGCACAAACCAACGTAAGCAGGGCCTTGAACCACCCGCGAGACCTTCCGCTGGACCAGATTTTGCGCGGCGACTGCGTGGAGGTGATGCGCATGTTGCCGGCCGCCTCCGTGCACTGCGTCTTTGCCGATCCCCCCTACAACCTGCAGCTCCGGGGTGAGCTCCGCCGGCCCGACGACAGCCTGGTTGATGGGGTGGATGACGACTGGGACCGGTTCAGCGATTTCGGCGCCTATGACAGCTTTACCCGCGCGTGGCTTGCCGAAGCCCGGCGGCTGCTGAGCAAGGACGGCACCATCTGGGTGATCGGCAGCTATCACAACATATTCCGTATTGGGAACATGTTGCAGGATCTGGGTTTCTGGATCCTTAACGACATCGTCTGGCGGAAATCGAACCCGATGCCCAACTTCCGGGGCCGCCGCTTCACCAACGCCCACGAAACCCTGATCTGGGCCGCTCGCCAGAAGGAAAGCCGCTACCGCTTCAACTACGCCACCATGAAGGCCCTGAACGACGACCTGCAGATGCGCAGCGACTGGCTGATACCGCTGTGCACCGGCGCCGAGCGTCTGCGCAACGAGCACGGGCTGAAGCTGCATCCGACCCAGAAGCCCGAGGCCCTGCTGCACCGGATACTACTCGCCAGCACCGCCACCGGCGACGTGCTGCTTGACCCCTTCCTAGGCAGCGGCACTTCGGCGGTGGTAGCGCGCCGGCTGCACCGCCACTTCGTGGGCATCGAGCGGCACCCGGCCTACGTGGAGGCCGCCTGGGGCCGCATACGCCGGCAGAGGCCCGCCCCGGCCAGCACGGTTGCCGCACTTCCTACCCGCCGCGAGGCGCCCCGCATCTCGTTCGGCAGCCTGGTGGAGCGTAGCCTGATTGCACCCGGCACCGTCCTGACCGACAAGGGGGGCAGCATCGCCGCCACCGTGATGGCCGACGGCACTGTGAGTTGCGGCCCCCATCGCGGGTCCATCCACCAGGTGGGCGCCACCGTGCAGCACGCGCCTAGCTGCAACGGCTGGACGTTCTGGCACATACGCCGCGCGGGCGAGTGCGTGCCGATCGACAGTTTTCGCGCGTTGTAGGCCAAATCGTTTGGCGCCGCGGGTGTGTTCGTCTAAGCAGGCGCCACTGTCCGGCAAGCGCGCTGCGGCAACACTCGGCCAGGGAGCGGCGCGTGGCGGCATTTCCTCTTCGCGGCAGTACCGTCGTGCTCACGGGTGCCGCGAGCGGCATCGGCGCAGCCCTGGCCAACACCCTTGCACGCCGCGGGGCCAACCTGGCCCTGGTCGATCGCAACCGGGCCGGCCTGGCGGCGGTGGGCTCGGCCGCACGCGCCTGCGGCGTGGCCGCCAGCGAGCACGTGGCCGACCTGGCGGACCGCCAGGCGCTGGAAGCCCTGCCGGAAGCCATACTGGCCGAACACCAGCGGGTGAACGTGCTGGTCAACAACGCCGGCGTGGCACTGGCGGGCAATTTCGACCAGGTTGCCCTGACCGACATCGAATGGCTGTTCGACATCAACTTCTGGGCGCCGGTGCGCCTGACCAGGGCCTTCCTCTACGTACTGTCGCAGGAACCTGCCGCACACATCGTCAACGTCTCGAGCCTGTTCGGCATTATCGCGCCGCCTGGGCAGACGGCCTACTGTGCCGCCAAGTTCGCGCTGCGCGGCTTCTCGGAATCGCTAAGGCACGAGCTGGAAGGCTCTGCCATATCGCTGACCGTCGTCCATCCCGGCGGCATCCGCACCGAGATCGCCAATAGCGCCCGCATTCCCCAGGGCATGGACGTGGCCGCCGTCCAGGCGCAGACGGAGGCGTTCAACAAGCTCCTGCGGACCGCGCCGGAGGATGCGGCCGAGCAGATCGCGCGCGCAATCGAACGTAGGGAGAAGCGGCTGCTGATCGGGCGCGACGCACGGATGGCGGAGCGGCTGCAGCGGCTGTTTCCGGTCACCTACTGGAGGTACATGCAGCGGCAGGCGGCAAAGGCGGCGGGCGTGCAGGGCCAATCGAAGGGCGGCGGCTGATGGCAAGCATCCAGGCGCATGTCCTCGACCTTGTCGTCCGCCTCACGGTCAAGCGCTCCATGCACAAGACGACCGAGCTGGCCAAGGTGCGGCGCACGCTGGAGTCCGGCAGCCTGCCGGTTCCCAAGGGCGTCACGTTCACGCCCGCGACCGTGGGTGGCGTTGCCGGAGAGTGGGTGGAGGGGGGCAAGCCGTCGTCGGCGACGCTGCTATACCTGCACGGCGGCGGGTATTTCGCGTGCTCGCCGCGAACGCACCGGCCGATCACGGCGGCCTACGCGCTGGGTGGCTTTAGGGTGTTCGTGCCCGACTACCGGCTAGCGCCGGAACACCCCTTCCCGGCGGCCGTGGACGACGCGGTAGCCGTCTGGGACGGCCTGGCAGACGCGAGGCACGCGGCAGGGAACACCGTGGTGTCGGGCGATTCGGCCGGTGGCGGCCTGTGCCTGGCGCTGATGCTGACGTTGCGCGACAGGAATACCGGCCTGCCTGCCGCGGCCGCACTGTTCTCGCCCTGGACCGACCTGGCCGGCACGGGCGAGTCGATCGTGACCAACGCCAGGCGGGACGCGATGTTCTGGGCGCCCGGGCTGGCGGCTGGTGCAGCGTTTTACCACGGCGCCGAGTCACCAAAGCACCCGCTTGTCTCGCCGCTCTATGCCGACCTTGCCGGCTTGCCCCCGCTGCTGATCCACGTGGGCGAGCGCGAGATCCTGCGCGACGACAGCGTGCGCCTGGCGGACCGTGCGCGGGCCAGCGGGGTAGAGGTGGATCTGCGCGTCTGGCCGGTCGTGGCCCACGTGTGGCAGCTCGCACAGTTCGTGCCGGAGGCGCGCCAGTCGATCAGCCTTGCCGCCTCGTTCCTGATGTCGAAGGTCTCGCCGGCAAGCAGTTGACCATGTCCGCCTGACCGGCTCGCCGCCTCTATCGCAGCGGGCGGCTTAGTGAGTCCGGGGACAGGCCGCCGATCGTCAGGTCGAGCCCACGCGGCGCCTCGGCCGCCTCCGCCACTTCGGTGGCCACGTGCACGCGCCGGCTCCTTCCCGACCGGCGGATGGCGGTGCTGTAGCGGACCTCCGGCGCCACCGCGTCGCGGTCTGGCCGTGGATAGATGAAGCCGTGGGTCGGGTAGATGCTGCCGAACCCGTCCCCGCCCGCCAGCTGCACGCGCACCGCACTCCAGTCGTTGTCGTCCGACACGTCCTTCACCACGACGTTGCGCGTGATGCCGCGGCTTGCCCAATGCGATTGGTCGATGACGATCGTCCGGCTGTCCTCGATGCCCGAGACCACGGCCACGTGGCCGAGCGGCATGCGCGCGTTCTCCCGGAAGCTCAGCACGCTGCCCGCCTCGGGCCGGCTGCCCCGCTCGTAGATCCCGGCAGCCCGTCCCCACCAGTCGCGTGCGTTGCCGGAGATGTCGATGCCCGCATCCTGCTTGGCAAAAGCGACGCATTGGATGACCGGCGCGGCCGAGGCCGTTTCTACGCCCGCAAATCTCACACGATAGGCGTGGGGGCGATGCCGATGCTGGTGGGCCTGGGATGGGGCGCTGGCCAGCACCATACCGAGTGCGACGAAGGCGAAAGCTTTGAAACGGCTGCTGGCAGGGGACATGCAGGCTCCGAGTTCGTCATCACTGACAAACTCGGTAACAACGCTTGATCGGCAGGGGCAATCGGTTTCATCACAGAGTGGCGATCACCATGGAAATTCGGCAATGACGACCTGTGCGCGCAGCAGAAAATAGGAATACGGTCCTATTAAACAGCTGAATTGGCATGTTGTAGGTTTCCGTATCCAACTTGCCACAGTGTTGCATGCACGTCAGGCAGAGTTCGTCCGGCAAGCGTTGCGTCAGATGCACGATCTACTTGCAGAAGACGTTACGATATTGCTTTTACTTCGAGACTGAACCGAATCAATGCTGGGATGAAACGCCAGCCGGCTGCAGCGACCCGTGACGGACGCAGTCGGACACCATGCGCTCGTGGCTGTATCGGTCTGCCAGGCCGTCCGAAGGCGTCACGCGCTGGGCACCGCCGGAGAACGGACTGTCTTCCGCCCCGCGCTCGGACAGTTGGTTTCGGTTCTGTGCGTTGTACACCCGGTCGGCATCGTCGCGGCACTCGTCCAGCGTCGCGCGGTCTGCCGGCGACAGCGGCGGAGAGAAGGCGCACCCTCCCAACCCCGCAACCGCGGCCATCGCCGCAAGGACCGCACCCTTATAACGCCTGCTCGCACCCATCCCCAACCTCAGATCACTGTTGTCCAGGCCGCAAGGTGGCGCGGGACCCGGCTCGTCGAAGCCTGCGGTGTCGGACAACTGCGTCGCCGCGGCAAGCCTGAGCCGGGCAGGTTCGCCTGATCGAGGTCAGGGTGCTGGCGCCGGTGCGGCCTGCCAGTCCGTGCCCCAGAACGCGTCGGCCGTGTCGAAATCGGTCACGACGCCCGGCCCGAACGCCTCCACCGCAACCACGTGGTCGCGGTAGCGGTCGAGCAAGCTGCGCGCCCCCGCATCGCCCGACAATGCCCGGATCTCGGGAAAGTACCGCCGCGCCCACAGAACGGGATTGCCGCGCCGGCCCGCCCACCGGGGCACGACCACAGCCCTGTCCCCGGCCGCGGCAAAGGCCCGTATCACTGTGTCGAGCACCCCCGCCTCCACCAGCGGCATGTCGCCCAGACAGATCAGCGCGCCCTCGATCCAGGGAGGAAGCGCGCCTATGCCGGCTGCCAGGCTGGCCGACAATCCCTGCCTGTACTGCGGCGCGGCCACGAACGACAGCGGCTTGCGCACCGTTGCTGCATCCACCGCGTCGCGCACCAGCCCGGCCTGGTGGCCGGTCACCACGTAAAGGCAAGCCGCCGCACAGGCGTCGCAAGCCTGCACGACACGGGCGACCATGGCCTGCCCCGCCCGGTCGCGGACGAGCAGCTTGTTGCGAGGTGCCATGCGCGCGGACAGGCCGGCGGCCATGACCAAGGCGGCAATCCGGGGCGGTTCGTGCATCGTGCCGTTCGCCGTGGCAGGCCAGGCTGCCTGCCGTTAAAGCTCCGAGATGGCCGCGGGCGGGCCGGTCAGCCTTGAAGTGCCAACCTGTTGTAGAGCGCCACCTCCGCTGCGTCCACCGCCGGCACGAAGGCAGGCCGCCGCTGCCCGGCCTGCCGGCCTGGCAACCACCACCAGGGCTGGGCGCGGGTGCCGCAAACCGGTTGCGCCACCCGCTCGGGCAGCAGCGATTGATGCACCCAGCGCAAGCAGGCCACGACCGGTGCCCGGGCTGGCGCGTTGCGGCGAAGGTGGTCCAGCTCCGTCAGCAGCATCCGGATCAGGCGGTCGGCAAGGCCACGTATCCGATCCCGGTAGCCGGGCGGCAGACCGAGCGACAGGCTTCCGGCGATGTACCTGCAGCAGGCCCGTTCGAACCGGAGGCGCCCGGCCTCGGGATCGGCTTCGGAGGGCACATCGCAAGCCGCAAAGAACAGCTCCCACGCCTTGGTGAAATTGACGACGTTCCGTTCGGCGGCGAACAGGGTGGCCATCGCCCCATAGCAATAGGCGTCGCCCCGGCGCACGCCGTCCTTCCACGCGTCCAGGGCCTTTCGCCGCGCGGCAGCGCCGCTTCCTTGCGCGTACGCATGCCCAAGCCGTTCGTAGGCGGCTAACGAACCGCGTGTGGCGGCAAGCCTGTAGAGCCGGATCGCCTCGGCGGTGTCTTGCAGGCAGTTGCCCGTGCCGTGCAGGCAGTTGTCGCCCGCCGCCAGGAGCTGGTCGGCCGACCGGCTGGCCGGGGCGGCCCGCGGCGGCGCACAGGAATCGGCCGTTTCCAGCACGACACGAATGATGTCCGACGGAGGCCCGCGGAAAAACTCGCGGTTCGCCGCCACTCGAAGGCCCCGCCGGTCCAGCTCATGGTGCACCGCTTTCTCTGCAGCGCAGCAGTCGGCGAAAGGCTGGTCGAAGGCCAGGACGAAAGGGGTCGCAACACCGCTCGCCTGCGACAGCTCTGCAACCCGGTCGGTCGGTGAGCGCGCCGTTCGGCCTACCTTGGCGATCCCCGGCATGGACGAGTTGACCAGAACATAGACCCAGCCTTGCTGCATGAGCACTCCGCCGTGTCACTCACGCGAGGCGCGTGACCACACGATGATCTACAACCGGAGGTTAAGATGCCGGTATCGTTCATGGGTGGGAAGAGAACGCACGTGAAACGATAAATTAAATTCAACCCTAGGTTGTTTTAGTCGCCCGTCATGCAGTCGGACGATCGGCTTACAGCAGCGCCAGCATCGCCTCCGCGCGGCTTACGTTCAGGTCTCCGGGCTGTTCCACAGCCAGGTGGGTCACCTGCATGTCCTGGGCGACCATCGCAAAACGCTGGCTGCGCACGCCCAGGCCACGCTGCGTCAGGTCCAGCTCTAGTCCCAGGGCGCGGGTAAACTGGGCCGATCCGTCGGCCAGCAACAGGATCTCGGGCCTGACGCCCTCGCTCTTGGCCCAGGCGCCGAGAACAAAGGCGTCGTTCACCGCCATGCACACGACGGTGTCCACACCGCGTGCCAGGAACTCGTCGAGTTTCTCGTTGAAGCCCGGCAGATGCTGCGCCGTGCAGGTGGGGGTGAAGGCACCCGGCACGGCGAACAGCACTACCCGCTTGCCGCGGAATATGTCGTCCGTCGAAATCTCCCGGGGACCGTCCGGGGTCGCCTGTGTCAGCTTGAGGGAGGGAAGCGTGTCGCCCTGCTTGATCATCGAGTTCACTCCTGGCTAGCCGGCAGCCTGTAACGATTTTCCGGCGGGGTGTCACGGCGTGCGGGCGGCGAGGGATGGTGTTGGCACGCAACCGGCATATCTGTCAGGCAGGGCAACACGGTGACCGGCCCGACCTTGGGAGATGAGGCAGCAGCGATGGCCAAGCCGACGACGACGAAACACCGCGCCGGCAAGTCCAAGCCGGTGGACAAGCAAGTCGAGCCGGCGACCGAAGGCCTGCTGACCGGGCAGTTCCTGATCGCCATGCCCAGCATGAACACGCCGCATTTCAGCCAGGCCGTCATCTACGTCTGCGCCCACACGCCCGAGGGCGCCATGGGCATCGTGCTGAACCGTCCGCTTGCCAGCCCCAGCTTCGGCGACCTGCTGCAGCAGCTCGATGTGACACCGGTGCCTCCGGCGCGTCACATCGACCTGTTCCGCGGCGGTCCCGTCGATAGCGCGCGCGGCTTCGTCCTGCACTCGGCCGACTGGACCGGCGATGGCAGCCTGATGGTCGATTCGAAAGTTGCACTCACGGCTAGCCTGGACGTGCTGAAGGCAATTGCCGATGGGGGCGGGCCACGGCACGGCTTCCTAGCACTCGGCTATGCCGGCTGGGGTCCCGGCCAGCTCGACCGCGAGATCACCGAAAACGCCTGGCTGTCAGCCCCCGCCGACACCGCCATCCTGTTCGACACCGACCACGAGACCAAATGGCGCCGCGCCATGGCCATCCTCAAGGTGGATCCCATCCTGCTTTCAGGCACGGCGGGCCATGCCTGACCGTGCCCACCTACCAGGCCAGCCGCCGGATGGCCGCCGTCGGCCGCAGCCCCCGCTCTCCCGCCAGGCGAAGCACCGCGTCCTCATCGGTCGTCTCCCGCCCGTGGATGCCGTCTAGCACCCACAGGCTGTCCAGCCCGCTCCCGGCCGCGCCGGCGACGTCGGTGTGCAGCGAATCGCCCACGGCAAGCACGCGATGCGGCGGCACGGCCAGCGTGGCAAGCGCCATCGCGTAAATGGCCGGGTCGGGCTTGCCGAGCGAGAACACGTCGCCCCCCGCAGCCCGATAGTAGGCGGCCAGCGTCCCGGCACACAGCAGCTCCACCCCGCCGCGCATGACGACCAGGTCAGGGTTGGCGCAAATCATCGGCAGTCCCGACCGCAGGCACGCATCCAGCTCGGGCACGAAGGCAGCCATGCTGCGCGGGTCGGCGGTGTCGTCGTCGGGCCCGGTGTTCAGCATGAAATCGGCCTCCTCCGGCGTGACCACCACTTCCAATCCCAGCCCATCCAGCACGTTGCGGTCCCGCTGCGGCCCCAGGTGGTACACGCGGCTGCCCAGGCGGGCGAACCAGGGATCGGTCCTGTCCCGCAACGCCAGCCAAGCCGCCTCCCCGCTCGTCAGGATGCCGGTGTAGAGCTCGTCCGCCACGCCCATGCGCTGCAACATGCGGCGGGCCGATGCCGCACGCCGGGGCGCGTTCGACAGCAGCAGCACCGGGCGGCCGCGCAGGCGATGGAGGCAGTCCAGCGCCGCAGGGTAGGGCGCCACCCCGTCATGCACCACGCCCCACAGATCGACGATAAAGCCGTCGTAGAACCCCGCCAGCTCCCGCAAACCCTCGACGTGGCGCGTCAACCCCCGGTTCCCACGGCAGCGGCCACGCTGGCGAACCCGTCGGCCTCCAGCGCCTCCAGCAGTTCCGCCTTCAGGCGCGCGACCAGAGCCGGCCCTGCATAGGCGAAGGCCGTGTAAAGCTGCACCAGGCTCGCCCCGGCCTGCAGCTTGGCCAGGACGTCCGCTCCCGTGCGCACGCCGCCGCAGCCGATCAGGGTCAGCCGGCCGCCCGCCAGCCGGTGCGCCCGCCGCAGCAT
>CAXUGD010000113.1:0-9248 GCA_964250355.1 uncultured Acetobacteraceae bacterium
CGGTGCCGCAGGCCGAGCTCGACGACCGCAAGCTCTACTGGCCGCGCGGGCGCGGGCTGGGCGGAGCAACACCTGCTGGTGGCGGGCGACCGGCGGCGCCTGTCGGTGCTGGGCCGGCTGTTCCGCCAGGCCGCCCTGCTGGACCTCAGGCGCGGGCAGACCGTACGGCTGCTGCCGCTGGTGTGAGCGTGACGGCACCGACCGCGTTGGACCCGGCCGGGTTGAACGCCGCCCTGCTAGCTGCCCATAGCGCCACCCGCGTGCTTGAGCGCCTCTATGGCGGGCCGGTGCTGATCCGCCGCCTGGCGCCGGACGCGATCGAGGTCGGGGGGGCAGGATCGGCCGCCCTGGACCTTCAGAGGGGCGAGACGGTCACGCTCCGCCGGGTGCAACTGGTGAGCCGCGGGCGCACCCTGTCAGAGGCGGAACTGCGCTACGTCGCCACCCGCCTGCCGGCCGGGCTGGCCCAGTGCCTGCTCGCGACCGACCGTCCGTTCGGCCAGGTGGTGCACGGGCTGGGCCTGCGCCGCATCACTCTGTCGGCCCGTCTCGGCAAGGCGGGCGAACGCGACGCGCTGGTCCACCACGCCGTGCTGGCCTGGCCGGGCGGCGGCCCGGTGGCCGTGGTGCACGAGCGCTATCCCTGGCCGCTGTTCGGCTGATCCAGCCGCGTCTCGGCCAGCCGGGCCGTGGCCCGCTCCACCGTGCGCACCATCACATCGCCGGCGCGCCGCACGCCGGGTTCCTCGTGGTTCAGCAGCCGGTCGGCCATCAGCAGCACGGGCGACAGTATGCCGCGGATGTCGTGCCGCAGGCTGGACAGGTGGGTGCGCAGGTCGGCGAGCTGCACCTGGGCGGCCACCGCGCCGTCGAGCTGGCAGCGCAGGGCTGCGGACAGCGTCCGCTCCGCCCTGATCCGGCGGAACATGAGGGCGATGGCCGCGAGCGCGCCGGCGGCGAAGCCCCCTATCGCACCCAGAAGCGCGTATGCCATCCACTCTCCGCCCTGCTGTCCGCTCGCACAACGCGCCGCGCGGGCGAAGGTATGGGGGCGGGCGGCGATGAACCGCAATTGACGCGGCCGGGCTGCGGCACCTATAAGCCCGCCGATGCAGGCGGGACCCGGGTCGGGGACCCGCTTCAGGCTGTTGGAGTTCCCCCGTCGTGAAGCGCACCTACCAACCCTCCAAGCTGGTCCGTAAGCGCCGGCATGGTTTCCGCGCCCGCATGGAGACGGTTGGCGGCCGCAAGGTGATTGCCAACCGCCGCGCCAAGGGCCGCAAGAAGCTTTCCGCCTAGACCGATGCCCGACGGCCAGGCGCGCCTCAAACGCCGCGCCGAGTTCCTGCGCGTCGCCTCCCGCGGCCGCAAGGCGCCCTCGCCCGGCCTGGTGCTGCAGGCGATGGGGCGCGCCGACGACCGGCCGGTGCGGCTGGGGTTTACCGTCACCAAGAAGGTGGGCAACGCGGTGGTGCGCAATCGCACGCGGCGGCGGCTGCGCGAGGCGGCTAGGCTGCTGTTGCGCGACACCCCGGCCAGCGGCGCCGACCTGGTGCTGGTGGGGCGCGACACGACGCGGACCCGCCCTTTCGCGCTGCTGATCGACGACCTGCGCCGTGCGTTGGCCAAGCTGGGCGTGGCCGTGCAGTCCCGGCCATGAGGCCGGCAGCCGTGCTTGCCTTTCTGGTGCGCGCCTACCAGTTGACGGTTGGGCCGCTCCTGCCGCCGGCCTGCCGTTTCACCCCGAGCTGCAGCGCCTATGCCATCGAGGCGCTGGGCACGCATGGCGCCCTGCGCGGCGCCTGGCTTGCATCGTGGCGCGTTGTGCGCTGCAACCCGTTCTGCACGGCCGGCTACGACCCGGTGCCCCAGCCCCGTTTGCACCCCGCTTGCCGGCATCACTCCAAGGCCCGTTGATGGATCAGAAACGCCTGCCGCTGTTCATCGCGCTTTCCGTCGCGATCCTGCTGGTCTTTCAATACCTGGCGCCCCGCAAGCCGCAGCCCGTGCTGGCGCAGCAGGCGACGCAGACCACGCGCACCACGCCCAGCACGCAGACGCCCGGGCCGACGCACGACCCGGCGACGCCCGGCACGCAGCCGGTACACGTGCCCGCACCCGCAAACGTGCCGCGCGTGGCCATTGAGGCGCCGCGGGTGACGGGCAGCCTCAGCCTAGTGGGCGCACGGCTGGACGATTTGCGTCTGAAGGATTACCGCGAGACGGTCAGCCATACTTCGCCCCTGGTGCGCGTGCTGGAGCCCCCGGCCGACCCGCAGCCCAGCTATGTCCAGTTCGGCTGGAGCAGCACGGAGGGCGTCAGGGTTCCGGACGATGGCACGCTGTGGACCAGCAGCGGCGGCACGGTCGGCCCCGGCCACCCCGTGACGCTCACCTGGGACAACGGCGCGGGTCTTCTGTTCAGCATCGCGCTGTCGGTGGACGACAACTACCTGTTCGCGGTGCACCGGAGCGTGCGCAACGGCGGGGCGGCGCCCGTGCAGCTTTGGCCGTGGGAGCGCGTGCGGCGCGACTACCTGCCGCAGACCGCCGGCTATAGCGTGCTGTTCGAAGGCGTGCTGGGCGTGATGGACAACAAGCTGGAGGATTTGGGCTACGCCAAGGTGAAGTCGGAGGCCGCCAAGAACGCCGGCGTGGGCTACGACCATACCGGCACCGGCGGCTGGGCCGGCTTTACCGACAAGTATTGGCTGACCGCGCTGGTGCCCGACCAGGCCGTGCCGATGCACGCTACCTGGATCCACACGCTGGACGAGGGCAGCGACCGGTTCCAGGTCAGCTACCTTGCCACCGACGCGCAGACGATCGCACCGGCGGCGGCGGCCGGCCTGGACAGCCGCGTGTTCGTGGGCGCGAAGGAGGTGCACCTGCTGGACCGCTACGAGACCCGCGCCGGCATCCCGCTGCTGAGCTATGCGGTCGATTGGGGCTGGTTCTACTTCCTGACCAAGCCGTTCTTCTATGCCATCGACTTCCTGTATTCCGTGGTCGGCAATTTCGGCGTGGCCATCCTGCTGTTCACGCTGTGCGTGAAGGCGCTGTTCTACCCGATCGCCGCGCGCTCGTTCCGCTCGATGGGCAAGATGCGGCTGCTGGCGCCCAAGATCACGGCGGTGCGCGAGCGCTACAAGGACGACCCGGCCAAGCTGCAATCCGAGATGATGGCCGTTTACAAGTCGGAGAACGTGAGCCCGGTCAGCGGCTGCGCACCGATGCTGCTGCAGATCCCCGTGTTTTTCTCGCTATACAAGGTGATCCTGGTCACCATCGAGATGCGCCACGCGCCGTTCTTCGGCTGGATCCAGGACCTGTCGGCCACCGATCCCACCAACGTGTTCAACCTGTTCGGCCTGATCCCCGTCGATCCCGGCACGCTGTCGCCCTACCTGCACCTGGGCGTATGGCCGCTGCTGATGGGGGCCAGCATGTATTTCATGCAGAAGCTGAACCCGCCCGCGCCGGACCCCGCGCAGCAGAAGATGCTGCAGTTCATGCCGCTGGTGTTCATGTTCACCATGGGCCGCTTCCCGGCCGGGCTGGTGATCTACTGGACCTGGAACAACCTGCTGACCATGGCGCAGCAATGGTACATCCAGCGCCAGGCCAAGCTGGGCACCCGGCCCGGAGTCGCGGTCCGGGCTTAGCGGTTACGTCTCGTCTTTCTAAGTCAGCAAGCAAGGATGGAACACGAAGACCACGAAGGAACGAAAGAGCACGAAGAAGAGAACAGCACGGAGGACTATACTGTGCCGCAGGCAGACTGTCGTCCGGTCGGCTCAAAGCTTATGGTTTCTCACCGCAGGGCCGCTGGCTAAGATGTTTCAAAGCAACAAAACAAAGTTCTTGTAACGAAAGCTAGACAACCCTCAAACCGCCTGACTTCTTCGTGCTCTTCCCTTCTTCTTACTGTTCTTCGTGTTCCATTCTTTCCTGCTGAACCCGAAAGCACAGTTCTGACAGCAGGCAAGCCACCCTACTCGTGCTCCGGCCGGCGCCTCATGGCCTTGGTGCCCGAGCGTGCGCCCTTGGACTCCAGCCGGCGCTGCTGCGAGCCGAAGGTGGGCCGGGTGGCGCGGCGGCGCTTGGGCGGGGCTTCGGCCTCGCGGATCAGCGCGAACAGGCGCGCAACCGCATCTTCGCGATTGCGCGCCTGCGAACGGAAGCGCTGCGCCTCGATCACCAGCACGCCGTCCCCGGTCATCCGGCTGCCGGCCAGCCCGGCCAGCCGCGCCTTCACCCCCTCGGGCAGCGAGGGCGAGGCGCGCACGTCGAACCGCAGCTCGACCGCGGTGGAGACCTTGTTGACGTTCTGCCCGCCGGGGCCGGAGGCGAGCACGAAACGCTCGACCAGCTCGGCCTCGTCGATCGACAGCGCCTGGCTGATCGCCAGTCTGGCCAATCAGCGGGCCGGTTTGCGGAACTTCAGGATGAAGTTGTCGCCCTCGCCGATCGCCGCGTATTTCGCGTGGTCGGTGGCCCCCAGTGCGAAGGTGGGCGGTAGGGTCCACACGCCCTGCGGGTAGTCCTTGGTGTCGCGCGGGTTGGCGTCCAGCTCGGACGAGGCGACCAGCTCGAAGCCGGCCTTTCTGGCCAGCGCCACGGTGTAGTCCTGGCGCACGTAGCCGTTTTCGGCCTTGGGGTCCTGCGGCACCGTGTTGAGCGCCCGGTGCTCCTCCACGCCCAGGATGCCGCCGGGCTTCAGCGCCGCGTAGAAGGCGGCAAAGGCCTGGTCGGCAAAGCCGGCGCGCATCCAGTTGTGCACGTTGCGGAAGGTCAGCACGAAATCGGCCGAGCCGGGCGGGGCAATCTGCATGTGGCCGGGGCTCATCAGCGAGACCTGCATGGCGGCGAAGCCGGGCTTGCCCACGTATTTCTGGCGGAACTTCGCCACCGTCTTCTCGTCGTCGTCGCCGTTGGGCAGCGCCGCGGTGTAGTGGCCCGAGGCCGCAAGGTAGGGCGCCAGTATCTCGGTCCAGTAGCCGCCGCCCGGCCAGATCTCGACGACGCTGGACGACGGGGTCAGCCCGAAAAAGGCGAGCTCCTCGGCCGGGTGACGCACCGGGTCGCGCGCGGCCAGGGCGGGGCTGCGCGAAGGGCTGTGCACGGCGGCGAGCAGCGCCCCGTCCGGCTGCGTGGCCGCCCAGCCGGCGGTGGCGAAGGAGAGCATGCCGGCGGTCAGAAGCGCTGCACGAAGGGTCATGGGCGGGGCGATCCTTATGTTTGGGTCACCATAGGCGTGGGACAGGGCCCTTGCCCACCGGGCTTGCACCACCTGACACGCATGTCACCGCATGTTAAGCGCCCGCCCATGACGGCCACCTACACGCAAGCAGCCCTGGCGCCCGATGCGCGCCCACCGCTCGTCCTGGCCCTGCCCAAGGGACGCATCCTGGCCGAGTGCGGCCCCGTTCTGGCCCGCGCCGGCATCGTGCCGGCCGATGACTACACGGACGAGGACAGCCGGCGCCTGCGCTTTCCCACCGCCGACCCGGCCCTGGACGTGGTGCGCGTGCGCCCGTTCGACGTCGCCACCTTCGTGGCCTACGGGGCGGCCCAGATCGGCATCTGCGGCGCCGACGTGCTGGGCGAGTTCGACTACCCGGAGATCTACGCCCCGCTCGACCTGCGCATCGGCGCCTGCCGCGTCTCCGTGGCGGCGCCGCTCGATGCGGCGCTGGACGATCCGGCGCGCTGGTCAACCGTGCGGGTGGCGACCAAATACCCCAACACGGCGCGCCGCCACTTCGCCGCCCGCGGCATCCACGCCGATGTGGTGCACCTGAACGGTGCCATGGAGCTGGCGCCGGGGCTGGGCCTGTGCCGCCTGATCGTCGATCTGGTGCAGACCGGCTCCACGCTGAAGGCGAACGGGCTGCGCGAGACGGAGGTGATCGCCGAGGTGACCAGCCGCCTGATCGTCAACCGCATCGCGCTGAAGACGCGGCCCGAGGAAGTGGGCGCGTGGATCGCGCGCTTCCGCGCGGCCGTCGCCGCGTGAGGCGGCTGTCCACGGCGGACCCGGACTTCCCGGCCGCCTTTGAAGCGCTGCTGAACCAGGCGCGCGAGACCACGTCGAGCGTGGACGCCGCGGTCGGCGCCATCATCGCGGACGTGCGCGGCACCGGCGACGAGGCGCTGTGCCGCTACACCGAGCGCTTCGACCGGCTGAGCCTGACCCCGGCCACCCTGCGCGTTCGAGCCGACGAGATCGAGGCCGCGGCGGGACAGGTGGCGCCCGACCTGCTGGCCGCGCTCGACTTGGCCGCGGCGCGGATCGAAGCATTCCACCGCGCCCAGTCGCCAATCGACATGCGGATGCATGACGAGGCGGGGTTGAGCATGGGCCTGCGCTGGACGCCGCTGGACAGCGTGGGCATCTACGTGCCCGGCGGCAAGGCGGCCTACCCCTCGTCGGTGCTGATGAACGCGCTGCCGGCCCGGGTGGCCGGCGTGGCGCGGATCGCCATGTGCGTGCCCACGCCGGACGGGGTGTTGAACCCGCTGGTGCTGGCCGCGGCACGGCGCGCCGGCGTCACCGAGATCTACCGCGTGGGCGGTGCCCAGGCCGTGGCCGCCCTGGCCTACGGTACGGCGACGGTGGCGCCGGTGGACCGTATCGTGGGACCGGGCAACGCCTATGTGGCCGAAGCCAAGCGCCAGGTGTTCGGCCGCGTCGGCATCGACGGCGTGGCCGGCCCGTCCGAGGTGCTGATCCTGGCCAACCGGGACCAGGACCCGCGCCACGTGGCCATCGACCTGCTGGCGCAGGCCGAGCACGACGAGAGCGCCCAATCGATCCTGATCACCGACGACGCCGCGTTTGCCGACGCGGTCGCGCGGGCCGTGGAGGCCGAGCTGCCGAGCCTTTCGCGCGCGGCCATTGCGGGCGCGAGCTGGGCCGACCACGGCGCGGTGGTTGTGGTGCGCGGCTGGGACGAGGCGGTCGCCCTGTCGGACCGGCTGGCACCGGAGCACCTGCAGATCATGGTGGCCGACCCGCACGCGCTGTTCGCCCGCATACGCCATGCCGGCAGCGTGTTCCTGGGCCGCCACACACCCGAGGCGCTGGGCGACTATGTCGCCGGGCCGAACCACGTGCTGCCCACCGGCCGCACCGCCCGCTTCGCCTCGGGCCTGTCCACCTTCGACTTCCTCAAGCGCACCACCTGGATCGACGCGGATGCCGGCGCGCTTCGCCAAATCGGCTGGCAGGGTGTCAGGCTGGCCGAGGCGGAAGGCTTGGGGGCCCATGCGCGCAGCCTGACGGCCAGGCTGTCGGCCTCGTGAACCGGGCAGGGATCCTGCTGTTGCCACGGCCGGCCACGTTCGGAACTGCTTCAGGCCAGCGAATCGATTAGCAAGGAAGCAAGAATGGAACACGAAGAACGGTAAGAAGAAGAAAAGCGCACGAAGATGCTTGTTGAGGCCCATGACTGTGGATGGGGCGGGTTTCCTGCCTATGTCGCAGCACGTCGGTCGTGAGGGCCGAGTGCGATGGCCTTACTGGGCCGGGCACTGAGGGTTGACCCGCGGCGGGCGCGTGACCACAACGCGGCATGCGCAATTGTAAAGAGGCCTGATGTCCAAAGAAGACATGATCGAGTTCAGCGGCATCGTGACCGAGCTGCTACCCAACGCGATGTTTCGCGTGAAGCTGGACACCAATGAACACTCCATCCTGGCCCAGGTCAGCGGCAAGATGCGCAAGAATCGCATCCGCGTGCTGGCCGGCGACCGCGTGAACGTGGAAATGACGCCCTACGACCTGACCAAGGGCCGCATCACGTTCCGCTTCAAGTAAGGTTTGGCCGCCTCCGACCGACGGGCGGACATGCCGCAGCTGGTCCTGGCCTCGGCCAGCCCACGCAGGCTGGCGCTGCTGGCACAGATCGGCGTCACCCCGGACCGCGTCCTGCCCACCGACATCGACGAGACACCGCGGCCTGACGAGCTGCCGCGCCTCTACGCCCAGCGCATGGCGCGCGAGAAATCGGCGGCTGCCGCTACACCGGGCGCCTTTGTCCTGGCGGCCGACACGGTCGTGGCCGTCGGGCGCCGCATCCTGCCCAAGGCCGAGACGGGCGAACAGGCGCGGGCCTGCCTCCAACTTCTGTCCGGACGGCGCCACCACGTGCGGACGGCGCTGGTGCTGACATCGCCCGATGGCGGCGTTTCGGCCCGGCTGTCGGAAAGCAGCGTGATCTTCGCCCGCCTGACCGACGCCCAGACGGACGCCTATCTCGACGGCGGCGAGTGGCAGGGCAAGGCCGGCGGCTACGCCGTACAGGGGTCGGCCGCCGCGTTCATCCGCGCCCTGCACGGCAGCTACTCCGGTGTGGTCGGCCTGCCGCTGTTCGAGACGGCGCAGCTCCTGCGGGGGCGCGGCTACCTGCGGCCGTGACGCGCATCCTGGCCGCGTGCAGCTCCGGCGAGGTGCGGGTGGCCGTGCTGGAGGGCGACCGGCTCGTGCAGTATGCGCCGTGGCGGCCCGGCGCGCCCGACGGGCTGGGCGACGTCCATGCCGGCCGCATTACCGCGCAGGTGCCGGCCATGGCAGGCGCGTTCGTCGAGGTCGGCGGCGCCACGGGGTTCCTGCCCGATAGCGAGGGCGCTGCCGGCGCGCCGGAGGGCACCTACCTGACGGTCCAGATCGCCCGTAGCGCGCAGGGCGGCAAGGGCCCGCGGCTGGCGGCCCTGCCCGAGCCGCCCGAACCTGGGCCGCCCCGGCTACTGCGGCGCGGCCCCGGCGCCCTGCACCGCCTGGCCCAGCAACACGGGGATGCGCCGGTCGCGGTGGACGACGCCGCCCTGTTTGCGGCGCTCCGCCCGGCTTACGGGGTGCGCCTCAGCCTAGTCCGGAACGCCTTCGACGACGCGCTGGAAGGCGAGATCGACGAGCTTTCCACGCCGGCATCCGCCCTGCCCGGCGGCATGCGCGCCACCTTCACCCCCACGCCGGCGTTGACCGCCATCGACATGGACGGGGGATCGGCCACCGCCGCGGGCGGCCAGAAGGCCGTCAGCCAACTTGCGGCCAACCGCGCTGCCCTGCCCGCCGTGGCGCGGCAGATCGTGCTGCGCAACCTGTCCGGTGCGATCCTGATCGACTTTGCCGGCATGCCGCCCCGGCGCCGGCTGGCGCTGGCCCCGGACCTGAGCCGCGCTTTGGCGGACGACCCGGCGCGGCCGCGTCTCCTGGGATTCAGCCACCTCGGCCTGGCCGAGAT
>CAXUGD010000114.1:0-5741 GCA_964250355.1 uncultured Acetobacteraceae bacterium
CGTCCGTACCGTGTCGTCCGTCGACCGTGCCAGGGTGCCGGCATTGGCTGCCGTCACCCCGGACACCTCGGCCTGCACCAGGGCAAACAGCGTCCAGTCGATCACGCGCGCCCAATCCGGGTCGCCCGCGGGCACGACGGGGCATAGCGGGTCGAGCGTGATCTGTTCGGGAAGTATGACGAAATCAGCGACCTGCCCGTGGAAGCCGGTGCGGCCGCCGGCGAGCGCGGTGACGTCGCCGGTCTGGGCGCGGCAGTGGCCGGTGACCAGGGCCGCCTGCATCTCGCCCATCTCCTCGAAGGGGAACGGCCGGAACGCGATGCCGCGGGCGCCCAGCACGCGCCGGGCATTCGCCTCGGCCTGCGTGCCGCCGATGAAGCAGACCGGCTTGCCGGCCAGGTCGGCTAGGCTGGCGATGCCGGCATCGCGCCGCACCAGGAAGCCCTGGCCGTCGAACAGGACGGGCTGGGTGAACGCCAGACCGTAGCGGACGGCCAGGCCCGGATTGGGCGAGGCACCCACCAGCAGCGCAATGCGGCCCTGCTGCAGGGCCGCCATGCCCTCCGCCTCGTCAGGAAAGCCATAGACGGTGACGTGCCGCGCGTCGCCGAACACGGCGGCAGCCACGGCACGGCAGAAATCCGCGCCGAACGCCTCCGTCCGGCCATGCGTGTCGTCCTTGGTGTAGTCGCCCGGCTCGGTGATGCTGCCGCAGGCGAGCGTGCCCGCGGCGCGCACATGATCGAACACCGTGCCTGCCCGAGCCACCGCGCATGCCAGCAAGCACAGCAAAAAGAATAAAAGTTCTTTGCTTCTTTCTTTCAAGAAAGAAGGCCTTCTTTTCTGAAGCAAAGACTTTTGTTCTTCAGCAAGTCAACCGCCCCAGCCTGGCGTCGTGGGCAGGCCGGGGGTGGTGCCGGGACGCGGGTTGAAGTCCGCCGGCGCGGGGTCGGTCAGCGCGCCGCCCACATAGTCGGTGGGCACGATGTTCAGCGCGGCACACCCCTGGCCGTTATAGTGCGGCAGAGTGTGGACGATGTTGGCGGGGATTTCCGCATATTCCGCCGGCAGCTTGGCGGCCGTGCCGGACAGGCGCGCGTTGTCGAACGCCTCCAAGAGGTCGCCGATGCTGGGGTCGGCATCAAACGGCGTCATGTTGGGCTGGCCGAACTCGCTTTGGCCCAGCATGCGGGCCCGCTTCTCGTCGGGCAGCAGCTCCAGCGGGCGCAGGCTGAACAGGGTGTTGATGAACTTGATGACCGACGTGTGCTCGCTGTAGCGGTGCGAGATGGTGTGCACCGCGGCAAAGGGCGAGATCACGATGGCCGGAATGCGCTGGCTGGCCTCGTTGGGGTTGCCGAAGCTGTCGTAGTTGCGGGTCAGCTCCGGCACGTGGTCGTATAGCCCGTCCGTCTCGTCATACGTGACGATGATGGCGCTCTGGTTCCAGTACGGGCTGGCGGCGATGGCGTTTACCTCGTCGGCCACCAGGGCTTCGGCGATCTGGGCGTCGGAGTAGCCCGGGTGGTCGTCGCTGCCGACGAAGTTGGTCTGCACGGCCGCGTTCGGATCGACGGGCAGCAGGCCGTCATTGTTGCCGTAGCCGCCGCGCACGTAGAACACGCCGCCGCCGGCCAGTTTGTGGGCGGCGATGTCGCTGAAAAAGTCGCCCAGGCCGTGCAGGTTGTTGTTCAGCACGTGGGTGTTGTCGCCCAGGTAGCCGAAATACTGCGGGCCGTTGTGGTGGGTGATGTAGGTGCTGTAGCTGGCCGCCCCGGTGCCGTCGGTCGGCTCGTGGTCGTAGCCTTCCTGGTACCAGCCCCAGTGCACGGGCGTGTCGACGGCGCCGATCACGCGGATGTCGCTCTGCACGTCGGCCAGGTCGAGTGCCGGGTCCTGGTCGTGCTGGATGACCGCGTTGATGTCGCTGCCCATGAAGGAGAGCGGCAGGGTGGCGTAGGTCTGGTTCAGCGCCGGCGTCGCGGCCGGCTCGTCGTTCGGGCCGTATGGCGGCTTCTGGGGCGAGTTGTCGAAGTTGGAGCCGGCATAGGGACCCTGGTCGTTCAGCATCGGCAGGCCGCCGCTCTCCTTCACCGTCGGGCTGGCGCTGTTGCTGCCGGCGAGCGCCGGATGCAGGGCCAACTGCGTCAGGCCGTTCTGGCCGGAAATCATGGCAATGGCGTTGGGGGTGGAGGCGCTGGTAATCGACATGTGGAAGTTGTCCAGCAGCGCGAAGCGGTCGGCATACTGCCACAGGAAGGGGATGGTGTCGCAGTCCAGGTGGCTCATCACCAGCTCGGCCTTCTGCTTCTGCGCCAGCGTGGGCGGCGGCAGCGAGGAGAGCGGGGCGCCGGTGGTGCGCGAGACGATGTTGCCGTTGGCGTCGGTGGTCAGGTTTTCGGCGTTCAGCGCGAAGCGGTCGTTCAGCGAGACGCCGTTCACCACGTGCTCGTCGTTGACGATGCCGGTGTGGCTGTGATCGACGCTGTCCGTGTCCATCGGGTAGAGCGGCACGGTGTTGCCGTTGGTGTCGGTGACCGATTGGGGGATCTTGAAGGGCGAGATCGTGCCAACCGAACCGTCGGTGTTGACGATCTGCTGGGAGTAGCCGGGCTGGCTGCCGCCGGGCACCAGGCCGTTTGCACCGGGAAAGGTGCCGAAATGCTGGTCGAAGGAGCGGTTCTCCTGGAACAGCACGAAGACGTATTTCACGTGCTGGCGCAGCAGGGCGATCTTCTGGCTGGCCGCAAGGCTGGGTTCGGCGGCGTCCGGCACCTGCATCTTCGTCACCAGCGCGCTGGAGGGCGGCGCGCGCGTCACCTCGGGGGAGGCGGCCAGCAGGATAGTGGGCTGCATCAGGCCAAGGGTGGTGGCCGCGGCGCAGGTCGTGCGCCACATCTGCTTGCGGGTCATGGTCTCTTCTCCGGTGCGGTTGCGGTACCGACGCGGCGGAAACTGGTCGGCCTGCCGGAACCGAACAATCGCAATCGCATGACGGTACCGTTGCATTGCGATGACCACGGAAGCGTGAGGTTCACTGGGCTGGAGATTGAACCGGGGGCTGGGCCATGCGCGCCACGAACTCCTCCGGCGTCGGCAAATGCGGCATCGGCGGGTGGAAGGGGACGTGGCTGTGCAGGCGGTCGAGGATGCTGGGGCCGGACGGCGGGAAGTAGGGTGCCGTGGTCGCGGTCGGCCGGTTGGAGTCGAAGCTGAGGCCCAGGGCTTGCGGGCCGTTTGGGCCGTCCAGCACGACCTGCTGGGGGCCGATTGCGCGGACGACGTAGAGGCCGATACGGTCGCCCTCTCCCAAGGCGGCCGGGTGCCCGCCGGCGTCGAAAATAGCATGGCGCGACCTGGCTGCGATCACGATTCCCGACAGCCGGGGCGGTGCCGCGCCCTGGCCGGAGGACGGCGTCTTGGGGCCGGGCGGCGGGCGGCGGTTCTGGGCAAAGAGCGGCCGGGCGAGGATCACCTGGGCATCCTGGGCCGCCAGGCCGGCTGGCCTGGCCTGGGCCGTGCCGGTCGCTGATACCGCCCAGAGTGCCACGGCTAGAAGATACCGCGCGGGCATATTGCGGGCCGGATACACGCTGCAATGGTCCGCAACAAATTTCTCGATGCCAAGGCGTATCACATTAACTTTATGCATCCGCCTGCTCATGAAGTGCGTAAGTTGATCTGGGCCAGTCACCGTGGCATGGCCCGAGTCCTAGGCAGGCGCTTCTTTCCATTCTAAAGGGCGGCGCGTGTCATTTCTTTCATCCTCGGGAGCATTGTCCATGACCTACGACATGGCCGGCGAAGGCGCCGATAGCAAAAGGCTGCTCGGCCGTCTCGGCGCCGGCGCGCTGGCGTTCAGCGCGATGGCATCACTCGGTGCCAAGTCTGCAAGTGCGGCCACCAGCACTATCACCGACATTGACGTGCTGAACTTCGCCCTCAACCTCGAATATCTCGAGGCGGAATTCTACCTCCGTGCAGTCACCGGCAAGGGCCTGCCTACAAACCTGACCGGCACGGACGGGAGCAACGTGGTGGTACCCACGACGTCTACCGTTGTTCCATTCACCACGCCGGCGATTGCCGGATGGGCGCTGAAGATCGCGTCGGACGAGTATGCGCACGTCAACTTCCTGAACGTGGCGCTTGGCAGCAGCCGGATTAATGAGCCTGAGATCGACCTCGTGTCGAGCTTCACGACCCTGGCCCTGGCGGCGGGACTGATCCCGAGCAGTCAGACGTTCAACCCGTTTGCCAGCGAAATCGACTTCCTGATCGGCGCCTACATCTTCGAGGACGTGGGCGTAACTGCCTATGCCGGTGCGGCCAACCTGCTGACCGATCCCGGCAACATCGCCTACAGCGCCAGCATACTGGCGGTCGAAGGCATGCATGCCGGGCTGATCCGCAGCTTCCTCGCCGAAATCGGTGGCGGCCAGGTCACCAACAAAATCTCCGCACTGCGCCAGAAGCTGTCGGGCGTGCAGGACAACGGCACGGACCTGAGCGCGAGCGGCGGCAACCCGTTCAGCTTCGCCAACAGCGACTATAACGGCCAGGTGTTCCGCCGTACGCCGCAACAGGTTCTCAACGTGGTTTACGGGACGGCGGGTACCGGCAAGACAAGCGGCCTGTTCTTCCCGACGGGTGTGAACGGAACGGTCAGGTCAACCTGATAGCCGGCCTGCGCACACCCACAAGACTGACTCAGGAGACATTCCCCATGTTGGACTCGTTCGATTTTATTCTCAAGGAAGGCGCCAGCAGGCGTGCGTTTCTGCGTAACAGCGGGATCGGCACCGCAGGGCTCGCCGCCGCCGTTGCCGGTGGTGCGCTGTCCTCGCCGGCGCAAGCACGGCCGGAGGCGTCTAGCGGTCTCACCGACGGCGACATCTTTAACTTCGCGCTGAACTTCGAGTATCTCGGTGCGGAGTACTACTTGGCTGCCCTGGGCGCACCGCCGTTGCCGGCGAGCCTGACCACGGGCCTCGGTCCCAAGGGCGGGGCGAGTGGCGGCGTGGTCCTGCCGACGACAACCAAGGTGCCGTTCCAGAACAGCGCCATCTTCTACTTCGCCGAGCAGTTGGCGGTGGACGAATACGCCCATGTTTCGGTGATCCGTGAGCTCCTGCCAAACGACGCCATTGCAGAGCCTGCGATCGACCTTGTGAACAGCTGGACCAACCTCGCCGTCGCGGCCGGGCTGATCGCTCCGGGCCAGACTTTCAACCCGTTCGCGAGCGAGGTGGACTTCCTGCTCGGTGCCTACGTGCTGGAAGACGTCTGCGTCACCGCGCTGTGCGGGGCCGCAAGCTTGATCAACAGCAAGACCAAGCTCGCCTATGCGGCCAGCATACTGGGCGTGGAGGCCTACCAGATCGGCATGATCCGGCAGCGCCTGTCGGCGATCGGCGGCGGTGCCGCGACGGACGCCATCTCCAACCTGCGGTCCAAGCTGTCGCAACAGGCGCTTCCCACGACCGGAACCGACGATTTCGGCACGGATTCGAACGGCAACGCGTTCAACTTCACCAACACCGACATCAACGGGCAGGCGTTCCGCCGCACGTTCACGCAGGTGCTGGCGGTTGCCTACGGATCGGCCACGCCTACCGCCCCGCAGACTACCGTGACCGGCGGCGGGTTCTTCCCGTCCGGGGTGAACGGCCCGATTTACTCCACGCCGCGCTGATCTGAACGGATAGAAAGGCGGGGGGGGGGGGGGGGGGGGGCGGGGG
>CAXUGD010000114.1:5751-9141 GCA_964250355.1 uncultured Acetobacteraceae bacterium
CCCCTTTTTACCCCCGCGGGGCGTTGATCTTCTCTTTTTACCGGCGGGCGCCCGGCGCGGCGGCCCGCCTTTTCCTATAGCGAAGCAACCAATCCGGTCAGCAATCCCAGCGTGCGGGCACCGATAGCGCCCCAGTCGCGCTCTTCGGCCCACAATCTTGCGGCCGACCTGATCCTGGCACGCGCGGCATCGTCGCCCAGGATCGCATCCAGCCCTTCCGCGATCGCCGCAGCATTCGTGCCGGGCAGGCGATAGACGGCATCGTCCGCATCGTCGAACAGGTCGATCGGCGTCACCGCCACGCAGCGCCCCGAGCTGAGCGCCATACGCAGGGCGGCACTCGACCCCTCCTTGGACCGCGGGTAGGGCAGCACCACCACGTCGCACCCGGTCAGGCGCCGTCGCGCCTCGTCGAAGGGCAGGAAGTCGGTGACTAGCTCGGCCACATCGTCCAGCCCCGCAGTCGCAATTGCAGTGCGCGTCAGCTCGGCCTCGCCGTGTGACAGGCCGTTGCCGTAATCGGCGTTCAGCAAACGCAGCCGTAGGCCGGGCCAGCGCGCCTTCAACAACCCTGCCGCCTCCACCAGCGTGGGCAGCCCCTTGTCGGGCAGCAGGAACCCGCACGATCCGACAACGACGCTGTCCTCCGCGCCGAGTGCCCGGTCCGGCCTGGCGACCAGCTGTGCGGGCGCGCCCTGCGGTATCAGGGTCACGTTGGCGAGCACGCCCAGGCCGCGCAGACGCTCCACATCGGCCAGGGTGTGCACGATCACGCGGCCGGCCCCGTGCAGGCCGGAGAGCGCCACATGCCTGGCCACCTCGTCCAGGTCGAGCAGGTTTGCGGTGTTGTGCAGCGTCACGGCCACCACGCGACCCGGCGCCCCCAGTGCTGCGATGGCACCGGCCAGGCTCGGCCAGTCGAGCAGGCCCGGCTGGTGCTGGATCAGGACGGCATCGGGGTCCTCCTGCGCCACGGCCACCCGCAACGTCTCGGCGCTGTCGGGTGCGCCGAGCGTCCAGCCCGGGCGCACGCGGGCGACCTCGGCGACCGGGTCGGCCATGTCGCGCGTGTCGGACAGCATGGCGATGTCCAGCCCGGGCTGGGCCGCACGCATTGCCTCCACCAGGAAACGCGTGTACTCGGCGATGCCGCACCGCACGCCCCAGCTGGAGACGATGCAGATGCGCGGCAGGCGGCGGTGCGCACCCTGCTGCGCCCGCCTCGCGGTCCGCACAGGCCTCCCGCAGCGCCGCGGCCAGGTCGTCGCGATCCGGCTCGGCCCATAGCGAGAGCGGCGTGGCAAGGTGGCTGCCCGATTGCGCCAGGCGGAAGCCGACCAGGCGGGTGGTGGCCGCATCGCAGAAATCCATGTGGCCGCCGAAACCGGTGACGATCAGTGGCCGGCCAGCCGCCATCGCCTCGGCGGCCGGTAGGTTGAACCCCTCCCCGCGCGTGGGCAACACCACCGCGTCCGCTTCGGCGAACAGGCTGGCCATTTCGGCAGTGTCGATGTCGCGGTCGATCAGTGTCACCGCCGGCAAGTGCGGGTCGGCCTGCCGCAGGGATTCGATCTGCCCGGCGGCGTCGTTATGCGGGTTGGGAAAGGTCTTGATCACCAGGCGCACTGCGTCACCGGCGCGGAATGCCTGCGCGTAGGCGGCCAGCAGCACGTCTAGCCCCTTGCGCGGAAAGGCGGAGGAGACGTGCAGGAAGGTGAACGGACCGGGCTGGCCGTGGGCAGGGCGGTCCGGCAGGGCGGCGAAGCCCGCCAGCTCGGGCGCGAAGCCCACCACGTGCACAGGCACCGACACGCCGGAATCAGCCAGCACCTTGGCCACGAAGCGTGAGGGAGCCAGCACCGCCCGGAAGCCGCTGTTGAGCGTTTCCACCATCGATGCGGGCAGCCGCGATTCCTCCCAGAACACATAGGCGAGCAGCGCGTCGCCGGGGTCGGGCGGCACATAGATCGGGTAGTGCTGGCTGATCACCACCACGGGCCCTGTCTCGTGCGGCAGCCTGGCGGCCAGGGCGGCGATGGCTAGCCGCTCGTCGGCCGGCACGTCGTCCAGCGCGGATGTCGGCGCGCCCTCCACCGCCTCCACCCGCACGTAGCCCGGCCGGGCGCCTTCCAGTGCGCGGGCCAGCGTGCGGTTGATCGCGGCCAGGCTGTACGTCTTGTTGACGTGGCCGGTGACGGTGAAACGCATGTTGTCCGTCAGCCGGGCGGCCACCGCCGGGTCGGCGGGCGCTGCCGCCCCTGCCCGCGCCAGTGCCCGGTGGAGCGTGGCCAGTTGCAGCGCCGAGTCGAAACGCGCGACGGAGGCGCGCTGGGCTTCGGCCAGCGCAGCCCGGGCGTCGGGGTCGGCGGCCAGTTCGGCGATCCGGGCTGCCACGTCCCCCGGCGCGCGGCTGCGCAGCAGGCCGGCCTCCACGTCCAGCGTGTAGCCCACCGCGCCGGCGGGCCAGGCCAGCACGGGCAGCCCGCTGACGCAGGCTTCCACCAGCGGCACGCCGAAGCCTTCGTGATGGCTGAGCGAGACGTAGAGGTCGGCCTCCCTGAAATGCGCGTCGCGCTCGTCGTCGCTGACCAGTCCGGTCAGCACGACGTCCGACTGCAGGCCCAAGGCTGCCACCCGTGCCCGGATCGCCTCGGCATAGGCTTCGCCCGGGCCGTCGTGGCGGCCGACCAGCACCAGGCGGTACGGACGCGGGTCACGCCGGCACAGGCAGGCAAAGGCTTCCAACAGGTCGAGCTGTCCCTTGGAGGCCACGATGCGGCCGACGAACAGCACGGTGAACGGCTGGTCCGTCCGTTCCGGCGGGCGCGGCCGCACGCGGCGGCGCATCGCGTCCAGGTCGAACAGCAGCGTGCAGGCGGCCGGGTCCTCGAACCCCAGCTGGCGCAGCTCCACTGCGTTGTACTCGCTGTCGGCGAGCGCCGAGGATACCCGGCCGCGCAGCCCCGCCAGCTGCTGGCGGCCGAGCCGGGCATAGTGCTGGATATGCGGGTGGCCCTCGAACAGCGCCGGCGGCGTGATGTTGTGGTACATCAGGATTTTCGGCGCCGGCAGCGCCAGGACGCGCTCGTAGGCGTCGAACCCCATCGAGTGGTGCAGGATCAGCACGTAGCCGTCATGCGGCGGCAGTTCGGCGAGCAGGCGCAACTCGTCCTGCAGCAACGGGTCGCGATGTTCCACGTAGATCTCGCTGCGGTAGCCCATCGCCCGCAACTGCCCGCGCATCAGGATCAGCGCGTTGGTGATGGCATCGCCCACGGCCGAGCCGGAGTGGAACTGGTGCACCGAGCGCAGCGGACGCCCCTCGCCGCGAGGGGGAGGGCCGGCCGGGGTCGGCGTGTGGCCAGGACCGGCTTGGCCGGCCGGCAGCGG
>CAXUGD010000115.1:0-9114 GCA_964250355.1 uncultured Acetobacteraceae bacterium
AGACCGGCGAGACCGCCCAGGCGCTGGGCCTGCTGCGCGCGGCACGGCGCGACGCGGCGCTCGACCTGTGGGGCAGGCGCGCCCTGGCCCTCTGCGAAAGCCTGGCCGGCAACCACGCTGATGCGGCGGCGCTGGCGCGGGACGTGCTGGCCGAGCAGCCCCAAGACGCGGGATTTCTCGCCACCTTCCTCGACGTGCTCGTCCGCGCGGGCGCCCCGGGGTTGTGGCAGCCGGCGCTGGCGCAACAGGGCGCCACCCTGCCCGGGGACGCGGTGCGCGAGCTGGAGGCACGGCTGCACGCCGCCCAGGGCAGGCAGGCGGAGGCGGCCGGCGTCCTTGTGGCCTCGCCGCTGGCCGCCCGGTCCCGCCTGTCCTACCTGGCGGTGGAGATGGCCTACGCCGCCCTGTCGGAGGGCGACGCGGATGCGGCGGCGCAGCTGTCCGGCCACCTGCTCGCCGGCGCCGGGGACGACCTCGCGGCGACGCTGCTGCACGTGGACCTGCTGCTGCACCGCCAATCGTGGGAGGCGGCGGCGGCCTGGCTGGACCGCTTGCCGGAGGACCAGCGCGGGCAGCCCGCGGCTGTGCTGAAGCGGTTCGAGGTCGCCTGCTATACCGGGCGGCTGGACGAGGCCGCACGCCTACGGGCCGAGCTGGACGCGGCGGGTCCGCTGCCGCGCGAGGCCGCCCTGCCCGTGCTGCGCTACCTGGCCGAGCAGCAGGACTGGCCCGAGCTGGCGCGCCTGGCCCTGGCCTGGCTCGGCCGTGACTTCCGCTACGACCAGATCGGCTACGTACTGTTCCGCGCAGCCCGGCGCACCGGCCTGCAAACCCGGTTCGTGGCGGCAGTCGAAGCGCTGGACGGCTGGCGGGACTGCCCCGACCTGGTACGGCTGCACGGCGCGCTTGCCTGGGACGCCGCCGGGTCGCTGGCCGAGATGGACCGCGTCCTGGCCGGCACGGCCGCCAGCCCTGCCTTGCAGCACCGCATGGGGGTGGAGCGCACCATACTGGCCGATGCCGTGCGCGCGACCGGCCGCCGCGCGCTGTTCCTGTGCACGGACGCGGCGTACTTGGCGGGCAGCATGGCCGCGCTGCACAGCGCGCTGGAGCATAGCGCGCCCGGGCAGCAAGACGTGTTCCTGGTCGTCGATGACGCGCTGGAGGCGCGCGCCGACCAGCTCGCCCAGCCGTTCCGGACGCAGGGCTTGGCACTGCGCGTGGTGCCGGCGCGCGAGGTGGTGGAACAGCGGGCGAAGCTCCATGCAGCCTACGGGCTGTTCACCAGCGGCCACCGGCTTTCGTCGGCGGCCTACTACCGCATCTTCTTCGCGCAATACCTGCACAGGCTGGGCGGCTACGCCCGGGCCATCTATCTGGACAGCGACGTGCTGGTGCTGAAACCGCTGGACGCGCTGTTCACCGCCGAACTCGGCGGCCAGCCAATGGCCGCACGGGTAGAGACGTCACGGCCGGAGGTGGTGCGCGCCGCCGCGCTGCACCGGCTGGCCGAAGGCGCCTATTTCAACTCGGGCGTGCTGCTGTTCGACCTGACGAGCGAGCGGCTGCACTCGGCGCTGGACGGCACGGCATTGGCCATCGCCGACGACACGGTGACGCTGTTGCTGCACGATCAGTGCGCGCTGAACCTGGGCTTCCGCGACCGGTTTCAGCCCCTGGACCCGGCCTGGAACAGGCCGGCCACCGCGTGCCAACAGCCCGGCGCGTGGCCGGCGGAGACGGCGGTGCTGCATTACCTGGACCGCCCCAAGCCGTGGAGTGCCGCCTATGACGGGCCTTGCGCGACCCTGTGGCTGGATCAGTGGCGCCGGACGGCCGCAGTCATCGGCCCCGAAGCGGCGGTCGAGCTGCTGGCACTGGCAGACGGCTAGGTATTGTTACGGAGGCGTTGTCCCTTTTTTGCTGTCGCAGTGTGCTTGCCCCGGCGTCTCGCCTTCAAGATCGAGCCCTTCGGGCGCCTTCGGCGATCTTGACCGCGAGCCACGGGAGCAAGCGAAGGGCTGACATCAAACAAGGGCGAGAAGCGGCCACTGCGCTGCACAGCCAGGCCTGCTTACGATGTCAGCCCCTCCCGCCGAAGGCGCCCGCAGGCTTGGTCTTGAGGCGGCCCGGCAGACGGCGGACGATCGCGGATCGTGGCAGCCCGACAGGAACAATCTCCATGGCAGCGACGGCTAGGCCGCCTGCCTAGCGCTTCCATGCTGGGCCAGAGCCAGGAACCGCTCCACCTCCTCCGGACTGGTGCGGAACGAGGTAACAAGCCTGATCACCGGCTGGCTCTCGCCCTCCACCTCGATCCAGCGGTAGAACACGGCGCCCTCGGCCTGCAGCCGCACGATCAACGCCTCAGGCATGGCCACGAACAGCTCGTTGGCCTGCACCGGCTGCACCAGGCGTATGCCGGGCAGGCCGCTCAACCCGCGCGCCAGGGTGGCGGCCATCGCGTTGGCATGGCCGGCGTGGCGTAGCCACAGCCCGCCTTCCAGATAGGCCACGAGCTGTGCCGAGAGGAACCGCATCTTGGACCATAGCTGGCCCGCCCGCTTGCGCCGCCGCTCGAAGCCGGCCGCCAAGGCGGGATCGAAGAACACCACGGCTTCGGCGGCCAGCGCGCCGTTCTTGGTAGCCCCGAAGGACAGCACATCGACGCCGGCACGCCAGGTCAGCTCGGCAGGCGTGCAGCCCAGATGCGCCAGCGCGTTGGCGAAGCGTGCCCCATCCATGTGCAGACGCAGCCCATGCTGCCGGCAGGCGGCTCCGACGGCGCCCACGTGGTCCGGGTCGTACACCGTGCCCCACTCGGTCGATTGGGTGATGCTGGCCGCTTCCGGCAGCACGTGGTGCACCCCGCCATCCTGGGCGCGAGCCATGGCGGCGCCGACCTGCGCGGCGGTGATGCGGCCGTCGCGCGCCGGCAGCGTCACCAGCTTGGCGCCCCCCATGTAGAACTCCGGAGCGCCGCACTCGTCGGTGGCGATATGCGCCTCCTCGTAGCACAGCACCGCGCCATAGGGGCGCACCACCGTTGCCAGCGCCAGCGCGTTGGCCGCCGTGCCGGTCGCCACCGGATAGACGGCCAGCTCGGTCTGAAACACGTCCCGCATCATGCCGGTCAGCCGCGCGGTGAGCGGGTCGGCGCCGTAGGAGGCGACGGCGCCATCGTTGGCCTGGCCGAGTGCCGCCAGGATCTCGGGCGCGACAGGGGCGGTGTTGTCGCTGGCGAAGTTCATCGGGCGTTACCTTCGTTCACCGGACACCGCCTAGGGGCCGAGATCGCGGCGGAAGTCAATCTCGGGGGGGGAATGATCGAGCACGGCCGTCACGAGCGCGCAGCATCGCATGAAGCTTGGGTCCGGGCGCGGACGCCTGCCAGCTGCGGCGTAGGCGCTACGGATGGGACGCGGTGACCCGCCAGACGGTGCCGCCCACGTCGTCGGCGATCAGCAGGGCACCGGATTTGTCCAGCGCCAAGCCGACCGGGCGGCCATGGGCCTGGCCTTGGTCGTCCAGGAAGCCCGTCACCACGTCCTCGGCCATGCCGCTCGGCTTGCCCCCGCTGAACGGGACGAAGACGACCTTGTAGCCGTTGAGCTCGTCGCGGTCCCAGCTGCCGTGTTCGCCCACGAATGCACCGCCGCTGTAATGGGCCGGCAGGCCGTTCGCGGTGTCGAACACCATGCCGAGCGGCGCCACATGCGAACTGAGCGCGTAATCGGGCACGATGGCGCGGGCCACCAGGTCCGGGCGCTGCGGCTGGACCCGCGGGTCCAGGTGCTGGCCGTAATAGCTGTAGGGCCAGCCGTAGAAGCCGCCGTCCTTTACCGACGTCATGTAGTCCGGCACCAGGTTGGGCCCCAGTTCGTCCCGCTCGTTCACCACGGCCCAAAGCGCGTGGGTCTGCGGCTCCCAGGTCAGTCCGTTGGGGTTGCGCAGGCCGCTGCCGAAGATGCGATGAGCGCCGCTGGCACGGTCCACCTCCCAGATCGCGGCGCGGCCCAGCTCCGCGCCGATGCCGTTCTCGGTGATGTTGCTGTTGGAGCCCACGCCTACGTAGAGCTTCGAACCGTCCTCGCTGGCCAGCAGGCTCTTCGTCCAGTGGTGGTCGATCGGGCCGCCTGGCAGGGTGGTGAGTATCGTGCCGGGCGCGGTGATGCTGGTCTGCCCGGGCGTGTAGGGGAAGCGCAGGATCGCGTCGGTATCGGCAACGTAAAGGTCGTTGCCCACCAGCGCCACGCCGAACGGCGAGAACAGGTGGTCGATGAACACGGTGCGCACATCCGGCTTGCCGCCGCCATGCGTGTCGCGCAGCAGCGTGATGCGGTTGCTGCCGCTGGTGACGCCGGCCGAGGTCACCTTCGCCTCGATGTATTTCATGACGATGGTTTTAGGACGCGAGGCAGGGTCGAGGTCGGGGCTGCGGGACTCGATAGCCAGCACGTCGCCATTGGGCAGGGTGTACACCGAGCGCGGGTGTTCCAGGCCAGTGGCCAGCGCCTCGATGTGCAGGCCGTCGGGCACGCGCGGCGTCTCGCCCGGCTTCCAGCCGATGATCTTGGCCAGGTGCATGGGCGGAAACAGGTAGCGCTGCGGCTCGGGCAGCACCGGGTTGGGGCCGATCTGCGTGCGCACGTCGAACGTCTCGGTACCGGCAGCGCCGAGCGCCAGGGCGGCTGCGCCGGCCAGGGCTAGCCGGGTGTAGAGCCTGCGCGCGGCGACCTTCATGACCTTGCTCCATAGCTGCGCTGGGGTATCGCACGCCGCATCGGCCTGGCTGCGAACCAGGCCGTGGCCAGCACGGCGATCACGGTGAGTGCCGACAAGGGCAGGCCCTCCGGCATGACGGCGGTCCAGCCGTCGCGGCTGTGCACCAGGTTGTTCAGCAGTGCCAGGCCCAGCACCGCCAGGCCGCCCAACGCGACTGGCCATGCCGGCCGCCGGGGAACCACGCGGCGGTTGGTGGCGAGGTCGATCACGCCGGCCAGCGCGGCCAGCAAGCCGAACGCCTCGCCGATGGCCAGCAGCCAGGCGGAGAAATCCACCCACAGGACGTTGGCCGTGCGCGTATAGGTGAGGTCGGTGACGAGCGCGCCGCAGAAGCAGGCGATCGGGAACGACAGCAGGAACCGGAACAGGCCGTGCCAGGCGTTGGGAACCGCATAAACCGTAACCTCGCTGTTCATTGCCGCATCCCCAGTTGCCCGCGTCCGGTCCCACGCCATACGGCGTCCGAGCGACGCGGTTGCTTCAACTTCCTGTATTGCCGGGCGTGCCGGTGCCGCTAAGCTCCCGCCAGCCGCGGAACCGGTGGCCGCCGGCAGCCCCGAACCATCTGGAGGTCATTCATGCACGTGCAAGGCAGCCCGCCGGTGCAGGGCAAGACGCTAGACCTGCCGGCCTGGCTCTCGCGGCGCCTGATCACTGTCGCCGACTACTACAAGATGGCCGAGGCAGGCATCCTGTCGCCGGACGACCGGATCGAACTGATTGAAGGCCAGATTATCGAAATGTCGCCGATCGGTTCCGATCATTCCGGGCAGGTGAACAGGCTCACCCGGCTGCTGATCAACGCGGTCGGCGACCGGGCCGTGCTCGGCGTGCAAAACCCCGTGCGCCTGAGCGACATCACCGAGCCGGAACCGGATTTTGCGGTCCTCAAGCCCAGGCAGGACGACTATGCGGGCAGCATGCCGGGCCCGCAGGACGTGCTGCTGCTGATCGAAGTCTCCGACAGCAGCCTCGGCTACGACCGCGGGGTGAAAGCCCGGCTCTACGCCAGGCATGCCATCCCGGAGTTCTGGATCGTGAACGTGCGGAACGGGACGGTCGTGGTCCACCGTGCCCCCGCAGAGGGCAGCTACACTTCCATCGTGCAGATAACCCGGCACGATACCCTTACGATCGCGGCCCTGCCCGGCATCGAGCTGCCTGCCGCCGGCATTTTCCCGGGCTAATGCGCCGCCGGCACCTTTGCCCCGGCGCCCGGCCGATAGTCGGAGAACAGGAACGTCAGCGGCACGATGCAGAAGGCGGCCACGGCGCATAGGCTGAACACGTCGGAATAGGCCAGAACGGAGGCCTGCGTGCGCAGCGTCTGGTAGATCAGCCCCACCGCGGTGTCGTGCGTGGTGGCCGCCGCGTGGCCCATGCTGAGCAGAGCCGCCTGGTCGCGCTGCACCAGGTCGTTGTAGTTCTGGTTCAGCGGGGTCAGGTTCTGCGCCAGATAGGCGGTGCGCACCTGGGTGCGCGTTGTGATCAGCGCGGTCGCCATCGAGATGCCCACCGAGCCGCTGACGTTGCGGAACATGGTGTAGAGCGCCGCCGCATCGCCGTTCAGCTCGCGCGGCAGGCTGGAATAGGCGATGGTCGAGATCGGCACGAACATGAACGCCAGCCCGACCGTCTGCGTGAGGCGCAACAGCGCCAACTGGGTGAACGTCATGTTCGGCGTCAGCCGGCTGCAGTAGAGCAGCGAAAACCCCATGAGCGTAAAGCCCAGCGTCACCAGGTAGCGCGTGGGAATCAGCGGCAATATCCGCGTTACCACCGGAATCAGCAGGATGATCACCACACCGCCCGGCGAGAGGATCAGCCCGGCCAGCGTCGCGGTGTAGCCCACGACCTGCTGGGCGAATTGCGGGATAATGACCGCGCTGGCGTACAGGATGAACCCCATGAAGGCGATCATGACGACGCCGAGCGCGAAGTTGCGGTCGCCCATCACGTGGAGGTTGACCACCGGGCGCTTGGCCGTCAGCAGCCAGCCGATGGCGCCCACGATGCCCAGGAAGCCCAGCAGGAGCATCACCCGGATAAAAGGCGAGCCGAGCCAGTCCTCGTCCTCGCCGCGGTCCAGCGCCACCTGGAGGCAGCCGAGGCCCAGCGTGATCAGCGAGATGCCGATGTAGTCGATGCCGCGCGGCTTGCGGTTCTTGATCCAGGGCGGGTCTTCCACCAGCGTGGCCACGCCGAACAGCCCGAGCGCGCCCACGGGGATGTTGATGAAGAAAATCCAGCGCCAACTGAAATTGTCGGTGATGTAGCCGCCCAGCGTGGGCCCGATGATCGGCGCCACGATGGTGGCGATGGCGACCACGCCCAGCGCGCGGCCGCGCTGCGCCGGCTCGAACGTGTCCAGGATGATGGATTGCTGGTTGGGCTGCAGGCCGCCGCCGAAGAAGCCCTGCATCAGGCGGAAGATGATCAGCTGCGGCAGGGACGTGCTCGTGCCGCACAGGAACGAGCACACCGTGAACATGCCGATGCAGATCAGGAAGTAGCGCTTGCGCCCGAGCACTTCGGACAGCCAGCCGCTGATGGTCAGCACGATGCCGTTGGCGACCAGGTAGCTGGTCAGCGCCCAGGTCGCGTCGTCGTAGGACGAGGACAGGCTGCCCGCGATATGCGGCAGCGACACGTTGACGATCGTGGTGTCCAGCACCTCCATGAAGGCCGCAACGGTCACGACGACGGCGATCAGCCAGGGATTGGCCCGCGGCTTCCAGGCGGCCGAGCCGCTCACTTCAGCTCCACCTCCGGATCGACCGAGATGCCGAGCGGCAGCGGCAGGTTGGGATCCAGCCCGCTGTCGATGACGATCTTCACCGGCACGCGCTGCACGATCTTGACGAAGTTGCCGGTGGCGTTCTCCGGCGGGAAGGCGGTGAACCTGCTGCCCGAGCCCAGCTGCACGCTGTCCACGTGCCCCTGCAGCTTCAGCGCGGGATAGGCGTCCACGCTCACATGCACGGTCTGGCCGGCGCGCATGCGGTTCAGCTGGTTCTCCTTGAAGTTGGCGGTGATCCAGACCTCGGGCGAGACGATGGCAAAGATCTGCTGGCCGGGCGTCACGTAGTTGCCCTGCTCCACGTTGCGCCGGGTGATCCAGCCGTCCTGCGGCGCACGCACGATGCAGAAACGCAGGTTCAGCTGCGCCTGCGTCAGCGCCGCGTCGGCCTGGGCGATCGTGCCCTGAAGCTGCTTCAACTGCGCGCCACTCTGCTCGATGTTGGGCTTGACGGGGGTGGCCTGCTGCACCGCAGCCTCGGCCACGGCCACCTGCGCTTCGGCCGAGCGCAGGGCGGCGGTCGCGTAATCCACCTGCTGGCCGGTGGTGGCCGCGCGCTGGATGTTCTGCTGCCGCTTGTAGTCGGTCTGCGCCTTGAACAGGTTGGCCTGTGCATCCTGCAGCTGCGCGCGCGCCTGCTGCAGCCGGGCCGGAAAATCCACCTGCGCCACCTGGTAGCCCTGGGTGGCGGCCGCCAGCTGGCCGCGGCTGGTGTCCAGCTGGCCCTGCGCCTGCTCCACGCCCGCCGCGTAGATGCGCGGGTCGATGTGGATCAGCGGGTCGCCGCGGTGGACGAACTGGTTGTCCGTCACGTCCAGCGAGACGACCTGGCCGGACACCCTGGGCGAGATCGTCACCGCACGGCCGTCGGTGTAGGCGTCGTCGGTCGTCTCCACGTCCTTGGTCGATTGCCAGTAGTAGAGACCGCCGGCGATCAGCCCCAACAGGATCACCACCATGCCGGCGCGCACGAACGGCCGCGCACGGCTGCGGCGCTGGTCCTGCTTGCGGTCGGCCTCCTCCTGCTTGCGCCGCTCGGAGGGGTCCTGCCTGGCGCCGCCCTGCTTGGCACGGCCGTCGGGCGTGTCGGCGTCGGGCGGGGTCTCGGTATCTGCCATTCTGCGTCCTGCGGATCCGGGAAGTCTGGCTGACCGATCGGTTCGGTCACCTGCATAGGGGCGCGCGGGCCAGCCAAGTCAAGGCTGCCAGGCTGGCCCGCTACTCCGAGCCGGGCAAGAGATTACTCCGCGACCAGCAAGGGGGCGGGCTCCTGGCCGGCGAAAGCCTGGCTGCGCACCAGCCTGGCATACAGCCCGTCCTGCCCCGTCAATTCGGCGTGCGTGCCCTGTTCCACGGCACGCCCGTCGGCCATCGCCACCACCAGGTCGGCATCGCGGACGGTCGATAGGCGGTGGGCCACGATGACGGTGGTGCGGCCGGCACGCAGGCGGGTCAGCGCCAATTGCACCGCCGCCTCGCTTTCGGCGTCCAGCGCACTGGTCGCCTCGTCCAGCAGCAGGTGGGGGGGG
>CAXUGD010000116.1:0-9056 GCA_964250355.1 uncultured Acetobacteraceae bacterium
GGGTGGCGCGGCCGGGGCGCGCCCCGCCACAGCCCCCGGGCCGCGGGGCGGGGGCCGGCCGCGACGACCCGCTCGCCTGGGCGGGCGGGCACGCTGGCGGCCAGCAACACGGGCTCCAGTCCGGTGCGGTAGCCCGCCACCGGTTGGCGGTAGCTTACCCGCCCGCCGAGCAGGCTGCCGGAGGACAGCGGCGGCGTATCGCTCACGCCGGCGCTTGCAGCCCGAGCGTGCGGAGGTAGATCAGGCAGGCGGCTTCTATCACGTCGTCCAGGCTGGCGCGTGCCGGTTCGGGGCTTTGCGCCCATTCGGCCAGCAGGGCGCCCACCGCCCCCACCAGACCCACGCCCAGCAGCGCGTAGTTCGGCGGCACGGCTTGCCCCGCCTCCACCGCGCAATCCAGGCCGCGCACCAGTTGCTCCACAAAGCGGTGGCTGGTCTGGCGGCGCAGGTCCTCGAAGCGGTGGCTGACGCCCACCACCTCCAGACAGCTGACGCGCACGCGCCGGGGGTCTTCCGCGTAGGCGGTCAGGGCCGCCCTGAGGCCGGCTCGTATGCGTAAATGGAGCCGGGCGCCGACCGGCTGGGTGGCGCGCGCCACGGCGGCCCGCACGTGGTCCTGCACGCGCAGGAACACCGCCTCCAGCAGGCTCTCCTTGTCGGGGAACAGGCGGGCCACGTAGCGAAAGGCGACCTGGGCGTGGTCGGCAACCTCCGTCATGCTGGTGGGGCCGAATCCCTGCGTGCCGAACAGGTGCAATCCGGCTTCCAGCACGCTGGCGCGGCGCTGCGCATCGCGCTGCGGCGTGGAAAGGCCGCCATAGATCCTGCCCCCGCCCGATGCCTGGCGGCGTTGCGCTGCTGGTGCCGACATGGTGCCCCGGTGTTTCTGTCAGCGCATGTTGACAGATCGTTGCCACGCGTTCAATCTCCAGGTCCCCGTTACGGCAGGGTGGTCACCGATGGACAGCGTCAGCGGCTTCGATTTCGCCAACCCTGCCCTGCGGGCCAACCCGTATCCGGCCTACCGCTTCCTGCGCGAGGCGGCGCCGATGTGGCGGGCGCCCACGGGGCACTGGGTCGTGTCCACCCATGCCGGCTGTTCGGCACTGTTGCGCCACCCCGGGATGGGACGGAGCAACCAGCTGATGCTGTCACCGGAAGCCCTGGCCGAACCGGCCGTGGCCAGCCTGACACGGATGATGCTGTTCCTCGATCCGCCGTTGCACACGCGGATCCGCGGCCTGGTGACCAGTGCCTTCAACGCGCGCCGGATCGAGGCGCTGCGCGGGCGTATCGAGGCGATTGTCGATGGGCTGATCGACCGCGTGATCGACCAGGGCGGCATGGACGTGATCGCCGATTTCGCCCACCGCCTGCCCGTCACCGTGATCTGCGACATGCTGGGCGTGCCGGAGGCGGATCGCGGCCGCTTCCTCGAGGAGTCCACCGTGCGGGGCCGGCTGCTCGATCCGGTGCCGCCGAGCCGCGAAGAGCTGGACGACGCCAACGAATCGTTCCTGGCCACGGAAGCCTATTTCCGCGGCCTGATGGCCTATCGCCGCGTGAACCCCGGCGAGGACCTGATAACGGGCCTGCTGGCCGCCCGCGAGGCCGACGACTCGCTGAGCGAGGCGGAAATCGTGGCCAACGTAAACCTGCTGTTCGGTGCCGGCCACGAGACCACGACCAACCTGATCGGCAACGGCCTGCTGGCGCTGCACCGCAACCCGGTCGAGCTGGACCGGCTGCGCCAGGACCCGTCGCTGATGGCTAACGCGGTGGAGGAGCTGCTGCGTTACGACAGCCCCGTGCAGCTGACCAGCCGGCACGCCACCCAGGACACCGAAATCATGGGCGAGAAGGTGTCGCGCGGCGAAGAGGTGATCGCCCTGCTGGGTGCGGCCAATCACGACGGGGCCGCCTATGCCGGCGATCCGGAGGCGCTGGACATCGGCCGTCCGGGCGTGCGCGCGCTGAGCTTCGGCGGCGGGTTGCATTTCTGCCTGGGCGCGCAACTTGCCCGTATCGAGGGCGAGATCGCGCTGCGCAAGATCACCCAGCGCCTGCCCGGGCTGCGGCTGACCGACATGGACAATGTCGAGTGGAAGCCCACCGTCACGCTGCGCGGGTTGAGCAGCTTGCCCGCCACCTGGTGAGCGGGCGCATGAAGATGAGGGAGCCGTAGAGCCGATGCCCAGCGAGCATTTCGACGTGTTGATCATCGGCGCCGGGCTGTCCGGCATCGGCGCTGCGTGCCACCTGAAGATGGACGCTCCGGGCAAGTCTTACGCGCTGCTGGAAGGCCGCGACGCGATCGGCGGCACGTGGGACCTGTTCCGCTATCCGGGCATCCGGTCCGACTCGGACATGTACACGCTGGGTTACGCCTTCCGCCCCTGGCGCGAGGCGAAAGCCATCGCCGACGGCCCGTCCATCCTGAAATACATACGCGAAACAGCGGCCGAGTACGATGTAGACCGCCACATACGCTTCGGCCACATGGTCAAGCGCGCGTCCTGGTCGTCCGACGACGCGGTCTGGACGGTGGAGGCCCAGCGCGGGCCGGAGCAGGAAAGCGTGGTGTTCACCTGCGATTTCCTGTTCACGTGCAGCGGCTACTACGACTACAAGGCCGGCTACACGCCCGATTTCGTGGGCATCGACGCGTTCCGCGGCCAGGTCGTGCACCCGCAGCACTGGCCCGAGGACCTGGACATCACAGGCAAGCGCATCGTGGTGATCGGCAGCGGGGCCACGGCCGTGACGCTGGTTCCGGCCATGGCGTCGAAGGCGGCGCACGTCACCATGCTGCAGCGCTCCCCCAGCTACGTCGTCTCCATGCCGGGCGAGGACAAATTCGCCAACTGGCTGCGCCGCCGTCTGCCCTCCAAGCTCGCCTACGGCATCACACGGTGGCGCAACGTGCTGTTCCAGCTGTTCATGTTCAACATGGCGCGCCGCCGGCCCGCGAAGTTCAAGAAGCGTCTGATCGACCTGGTGCAGACCGAACTGGGCGCCGAGTACGACGTGGGCACCCACTTCACCCCCAGCTACAACCCGTGGGACCAGCGGCTGTGCCTGGTGCCCGATTCCGACCTGTTCCAGTCCATCCGATCCGGCCAGGCTTCCGTTGTCACCGACCGGATCGAGACGTTCACCCCCTCCGGCCTGCTTCTGGCCTCAGGCCGCGAGCTGGAAGCCGACATGGTGGTGACGGCAACCGGGCTTAAGATGCAGATCCTGAGCGGCATGGAGATCAGCGTGGACGGCGGGCGCGTCGATCTGTCCAAGTGCATGAGCTACAAGGGCATGATGTACAGCGGCGTGCCGAACATGGCGAGCGTGTTCGGCTACACCAACGCGTCGTGGACGTTGAAGGCCGACCTGACCTGCAACTACGTCTGCCGGCTGCTGAACTACATGGATGCCCGCGGCTACGCGCAGGCGACGCCCACCAAGGACGCCAGCGTGATGGAGGCGCCGTTCCTCGACTTCTCGTCCGGCTACGTGCAGCGTGCCCTGGAACAGCTCCCGCGCCAGGGCGTCACCAAGCCGTGGAAGCTGAACCAGAACTACGCGCTGGACCTGATGACGCTGCGCTACGGCAAGCTGGATGACGGCACGCTGGTGTTCAAGCGCCGCAAGATCGCTTCCCAGGCCGCTTAAAAGCGTCAGGGGCGAGGCAGCCTGCCGCCCTCTACTGGCGCTAGTCGCCGGCCATGGCTGCCGGCGGGCGGGCTGCATGGTTCTGGATCAGCTTGTGCATCGCCGCCCAGCTATCGTCCCACGAGATGCCCGCCAGCGCCGCATCCACCTGCGTCAGCCACCCGGCGCGCGGCCGGTCCAGCACCTGCTGCAGGGCCGCCTCGATCGCCTGGGCACCCGACGCGATAGAGACCACGCCGGACCAGCTGCTGACGACGTCGGCCACCGGCGTCGATACCAGCGGGACGCCGGCCGCCAGGAACTCGGGCGTCTTGGTGGGGCTGATGAACCGCGTCGCCTCGTTCATCGCGAACGGCATCAGACCGGCATCCCAGTGGGCCAGGTAGTCGGGTAGCTCGCTGTAGGCTTTCGGCCCCAGGAAGTGGACGTTGGGCCGGTGCGGCAGCTCGTCATCGTCGATCTTGGCGGTCGGTCCCACGAACACGAACTGCCAGAGGGGCCGACGGTCGGCCAGCGTGCCCACCAGCTCGGTGTCCAGCCGCTCGTCCAGCACGCCGAAGAAGCCGATCCGCGGGTGCGCGATGGCGGCCTGGTCGGCCGGGTCCAGCCGGTTGCGGCGGCGGGCCTGGGCGTAGTGGTCGCGATCGACCGCGCTGGGGAAGCAATGGACGTTGGCGTGGAGCGACTGCTTCGCGCGCTGCAGGCTTCGGCCGCCAGTGAAGACGATGTCGGCATGGCGCATGAGCCGCCGTTCCAGCAGCGCCAGCCGGGGTGAGGCGCCGGCAAACGCGGCGAGCTCGTCCATGCAGTCGTAGATGACGGTCTCGCAGGGCAGGCTGGCCGCAAACCCCATAGCCATAGGAGTGTAGAACCAAGCCACCGCGACCGGCTTGGCAAGGCTGCGCACGGTGTGCTCCAGCAAGGCGATTTGTGCCGCATCGTGGTCGGCTTCGTTGCCGTGGGCCGGCAGGAGCGGACGCACGACGGTGACCCCGCCGGTATCGGTCTCGGTCAGAAGTACAGGTTCCTGCTGGGAAGCACTGTAATCCGGCTCCTCCCAATAGATGACCTGAAACGACTCGGCCGCCCGGTTAAGCAAGTGCTGCGGGCGCTGTGTCACGAATTGCCATCGCAGGTGCGAGAAGCAGATCAGCAAGGGCTTGTCCGCTGTCTGATTTCGCGCCCTCATGCCGGTCGTTCCTTTCAGTTCTTGGAAGCCTTCTTTGAACGGTCCAGGTGCGGCGGTGGTTTGTTGCACTTTGCCGCGTTGCGGCATCAAACATGCGTTCTGTGCCACTTGTGACCGGGAAGCCGCTTCGGGTGCGCCCGGTCTGGCCGGGTGGTTTTGGGCCGGCAAGACCATCCCGGATGCATGGCTCGCGCGTTTGTGAGCCGGCACATATGGGGGTGAGCGGGCATGGGTCCCTACGATAGGCAGGTGCGTGAGGACGTAGCGTTCAAGCAGAAAGGTTTGCCGATGGATACGATGGTGGCCCAGCAGGCCGCACCCCAGTTCGGCCTGACGGAGGACCAGCGCGCCATCGCTGCCACCGCGCGCGCTTTTGCCCGCGACCGGCTGGCGCCGCACGCCCTGCAATGGGACCAGGACAAGCATTTCCCCGTGGACGTCATCCGCGACTCGGCGGCGCTGGGGCTGGCCGGCATCTACGTGGGGGAGGAGTTCGCCGGCTCCGGGCTGAAGCGGCTCGACTCCGTTCTCGTGTTCGAGGCGCTGTCCACCGGGTGCCCGGCCGTGGCCGCCTACATCTCCATCCACAACATGGTGGCCTGGATGGTCGATCGCTTCGGCAACGCGGCACAGCGCGCCGCCTGGGTGCCGCGCCTGTGCAGCATGGAGTTGCTGGGCGCCTACTGCCTGACCGAGCCGGCCTCCGGCTCCGACGCCGCGGCGCTGACCACGCGCGCGAGGCTGGATGGCGACCACTACGTGCTGGACGGCACCAAGCAGTTCATCTCCGGCGCCGGGGCAGCCGAGCTCTACCTGGTGATGGCGCGCACCGGCGGGCCGGGGGCGGGCGGCGTCTCCGCCTTTCTGGTAGAGCGTGGCACGCCGGGCCTCTCCTTCGGACCGAACGAGCGCAAGATGGGCTGGAACGCCCAGCCGACGCGCCAGGTGATCCTGCAGGGCGCGCGGGTACCGGCCGCGCACCGCCTGGGCGAGGAGGGCCAGGGGTTTCGGATGGCGATGGCCGGGCTGGACGGCGGCCGGCTGAACATCGCGGCCTGCTCGCTGGGCGGCGCACAGGCGGCGCTCGAGCGCACGCTGGCCTATATGGGCGACCGCCGCGCCTTTGGCCGCCAGCTCACCGATTTCCAGGCGCTGCAGTTCCGCCTGGCCGACATGAGCACCGAGCTGGAGGCGGCACGCAGCATCGTCTGGCGCGCGGCTTCCGCGCTGGATGCGCGGGCGCCGGACGCCACAATGCTGTGCGCCAGCGCCAAGCGCTTCGCCACCGACACCGGCTTCACCGTCGCCAACCAGGCGCTGCAGCTACATGGCGGCTACGGCTACCTAGCCGAGTACGGCGTCGAGAAGATCGTGCGCGACCTGCGCGTGCACCAGATCCTGGAAGGCACCAACGAGGTTATGCGGGTGATCGTGTCGCGCGGGCTGCTGAAAGGGTGAGCGACGTCGCGATAAGGGTGGAAGGCCGGGCCGGGCGGATCACGCTGAACCGGCCGCAAGCGCTGAACGCGCTGAAGCTGCCCATGGTGCAGGCGGTGGACGCGGCGCTGGACGCCTGGGCCGAAGACCCGGCGGTCTCCCACGTGGTGATCGACGCGGCGGGCGAGCGCGCGTTCTGTGCCGGTGGCGACATTCGCCTGTTGTACGAGGCGGCGCGGACCGGCGACGTGGCGACGGCCCGTGCCTTCTTCGCCGCCGAATATGCGATGAACGCCCGCATCGCGCGGTTCCCCAAGCCTTACGTCGCCCTGATGGACGGGGTGGTGATGGGCGGCGGCGTCGGCATCTCCGCCCACGGCTCCGTCCGCGTGGTCACCGAGCGCACGGTGCTGGCCATGCCGGAGACCGGGATCGGGCTGTTCCCCGACGTCGGCGCTACCTGGCTGCTGGGCCATGCCGGCGCGCTGGGCATGCACCTGGCGCTGACGGGCACGCGCATCGGTGCGGGCGATGCGATCGGGGCCGGGCTGGCCGACCTGTTCGTGCCGTCCGACCGGCTGCCGGCGCTGATCGAGGCGCTCGCGTCGGGCGACGCCGGCGTGGCCCACGCGTTTGCCGGACCGCCGCCGGAAGCACCGCTGGACGACGCGACGGGCTGGATAGCCGCGTGCTACGGACACGACAGCGTGGAGGCGATCGTGGCCGCGCTGGCCGGCCATCCGGCCGAGAGGGCGCAGGCGGCGGCCCGGGAAATTGCTGGCAAGTCGCCCAGCTCGCTGAAGGTGACAGGGCGCGCCCTGCGGGAGGCGGCGGGGATGCCCGGGTTGGAGCAGGCCCTGGCGCAGGAGCTGGTGCTGGCCACGGCCTGCATGCGCAGCCACGATTTCGTGGAGGGCGTGCGGGCCGCGGTGATCGATCGCGACCGCCAGCCGCGCTGGCAGCCCGCCCGGCTGGAGGACGTGACGCCGGCGATGGTCGAACGCTACTTCGACGCCAGCCTGGACTGAAGCATGCGCGCATAGGTGCCCAGCCGGCGCTCCATCGCGGACGGCGCCTCGCAGGCGTAGCGCATGGTGTGCTGGGTCTCCGCGAACGCGCGCACGTCGAAGTCGCGCTCGCCGACCAGGTCGTCGCGGTGCGGATCGCCGGGCGGCAGCGTGTCGATCTTCGTGCTGATGGCAGCGATCGTGTCGCCCATGCCGCGCTGGCGCCGGCCGAGCTGCTCCAGGCGCTGGATCAGCGGCGTGCGCCCGTCATTGGTCTGATCCACGATGGCGCCGAACAGGGCGGGCAACTTCGCGGCGCGTTGCGCGGGCGGCACGGCATCGGCGTAGGCGGCGAGCTTGGCCACGCCGTCGGCGTCGGGCGTGTCGCGATCAACGATCTCGGTCACCAGGTTGAACAGCGTCTCGTCGTTGCGCCAATCGGGTCCGGCCGCGGCCGGACCGCTCCAGTAAGAGCCCACGGACAGCGTTTCGACCAGCCGTTGCGCACATGGCCAATCGGGGCTCTGGCCCGTAACCTGGGCCCGTGCGCCGGTGGCGAGCAGCGCGGTGACAAGACCGGCCCAGATCGCCCTCATGCCGGTCCCTCGCCCGTGCGCCGGGCCAGCAGGCCGCGGCCCGGATCGTAGCCCACGACCGCGGCCGCCATGAACAGCGCAAGGTAGGCGCAGACGACGAGAATGGACGTCGCGTTGAACCGGCAGTACAGCGCGAAGCGGATCATTTCCACCGCGTGGGTGAAGGGGTTGAGCTGCGCCGCCCAATACAGCACCGGACTGGCCTGCTGCATGCGCCATAGCGGATAGAGCGCGCCGGAGGTGAAGAACATCGGAAAGATCACGAAATTCATCACGCCGGCGAAGTTCTCCAGCTGCTTGATGAACGAGGACAGCACCAGCCCCAACGCGCCGAGCATCAGGCCCGACAGGAGGAGTGCGGGCAGCACGGCGACGTAGCCCGCGAGCGGCGGGTGGATGTCCCAGAACCAGGCAACGGCGAAGAAAAGGTAGGTCTGCACGACCGAGACCGCCACGCCGGCGAGCAGCTTGGCGGTGAGCAGGAAGGGGCGCGGGAACGGGCTGACCATCAGCGTTCGCATGCTACCCATCTCGCGGTCGTACACCATCGAAAGCGAGCTCTGCATGCCGTTGAACAGCTGGATCATGCCGGCCAGGCCGGGTGCGATGTACACCTCATAGGGGATATAGGTTCGGTATGGGGGCGTGATGGAGACGCCGAGCACGAAGTGGAAGCCTGCCGCGAAGACGATCAGCCAGAGCAGCGGCCGGACGAGTGCGGAGACGAAGCGGCCCCGCTGGTTGGTCCAGCGCAGCGCCTCGCGCGTGACGACGCCGCCCAGGCAGCGTGCATAGCCGGACAGGCCGCGCCGCGCCGGCGGCTCGAGCGCCGTGACATCGCGGCGGAGGTCGGCGGCGTGGTTCATGCGGCGCGCCTGGTCAGGCTGTCGAAGGTGGCGCGCAGCGTGGCCGGCTCTGCCGGTGCGTCGGACAGCACGCGTCCCTGGTGCAGCACGATCACCCGCGAGTCCTCGCCCGCCTCGTCGATCAGGTGCGTGGCCCACAGCACGCCCAAGCCCCGCGTGCGGCGCAGCAGGCGCACGTGGTCGATCAGGAAAGCCCGGCTATCGATGTCCAGCCCCACCGTCGGCTCGTCGAGCAGCAGCAGCGACGGCGCGTGCACCAGCGCGCGCGCCAGTGCCCCGCGGCGGCGCTGCCCGC
>CAXUGD010000117.1:0-4434 GCA_964250355.1 uncultured Acetobacteraceae bacterium
GTTCGGGCCGTTTGGGAATCCCCGTGAGTCAACCTCATCCAGGGTTGGTATTACCCGACCATACGTCGAAATCCCAATGCTCAATGACGACCTCGCGCGCTCCTTTTTGCAGTCGCAGCTCAACTTTTATCGAACGTCTGACTCAGATACGACTGACAGTTTCTATCCTTTTTCCAACGAGGCGATCGACACAATTATCGGACACGAAGTGAGCCTAACGCCACGTAGCCTATTCATCAATTGCAAGCGGGTCTTCGAACGCGCGATTAGGCGCTATGATTTGCAACCTGGTCACACTATCAGCGCCGAGACTGCCGGCAAAATTCTCGGTTTTTCTTGAACCGAGAAAATGTGCTCTCCCGGGTTGTGCCCTTCGTGGCGACTTGTCTCATCTGTTTGGCTTCGGACGATTGTCAGTTATAGAAATTCACCCCAAGTTCACCCAAACCGTCTTGTTGTAGAGATACTCTTCGACGTGCCGGCGCCCACCCTTGGCCTCATATCCGCTCATCCGAAACCCCTCCGAAGTCACCGTCGGCTCGGTCACCCCATAACAATTCACCCACACCATCCCCGCGCGCACCCCGCGGGCGACGCGGTGGGCGGTGCCTACGTCGCGGGTCCAGACGGCGCCGCCCAGGCCGTACTGGGTGTCGTTGGCGAGCCGCACCGCGTCCTCCTCCGTGTCGAAGGGGATGATGGAGGCGACGGGGCCGAAGATTTCCTCGCGGGCGGTGCGCATGGTGTTGGTCATGCCGGACAGGACGGTGGGCGGGACGAAGTAGCCGGCGGCTAGGTCGCCGCCGAGGCGTTCGCCGCCGGAGACGACCTGTGCGCCTTCCGCGCGGGCGAGGTCGAAGTAGCTGGAGACGGTTTTCATCTGGCGGTCGGAGACCAAAGGGCCGAGTTGGACGGCGGGGTCTAGGCCGTTGCCCACTTTCAGCGTTTGACCGAACGCGGCCAGGCGTTGGGCGAACGCGTCGGCGATGCTCCGCTGCACCAGCAGGCGGGTGCCGGCGTAGCAGATCTGGCCGGTGTTGTTGAAGCAGCCCATGCCGGCGCCGGGCACTGCGCGGTCCAGGTCGGCGTCGGCAAAGACGATGTCGGGCGACTTGCCGCCCAGTTCCACGGCGACGCGCTTCATGTTGCCGGCGGACAGTTCGATGATCTTGCGGCCGGTGGCGGTCGATCCGGTAAACGCGATCTTGTCCACGCCGGGATGGGCGGCCAAGCGCGCGCCGGCCACCGGCCCCAGCCCGGTCACCACGTTGACCACGCCGTCCGGCAGCCCGGCTTCCTGCATGATCTCGGCGAAGCGCAGCACGCCCAGCGAGGCGTCCTCGGCCGGTTTCAGCACCAGCGTGCAACCGGTGGCCAGCGTGGGGCAGATGCTCCAGAGCTGCGAGATCAGCGGCCCGTTCCACGGGATGATGCCGCCCACCACGCCCAGCGGCGCGCGCAGCGTGTAGGTGAAGGTGTCGCGCGCGGCGGAGTTGCCGGGCGTCTCGCCGGCAAGTGCGACCGCCTGCCCGGCGTAGAAGCGCAGCGCCTGCACGATCCAGCGCTTGTAGGTCTGCGTGCGGGCGATCGGCGCGCCCATGTCGAGCGTCTCCAGCACGCAGAGCTCGTCGAACCGGCGTTCCACCGTATCGGCAATGGCCAGCATCAACGCCTGCCGGTCGAACGGCTTGAGGCGGCTCCACGGGCCTTCGAAAGCTGCGCGGGCGGCCTCCACCGCGCGGTCAATGTCCGCCTCGCCGCCCTCGGCAAGCTGCGCGATCACCTTTCCCGTCGCCGGGTTTATGCTGTCGAAGGTGCGGCCCGACAGCGCCTCGACCCACTGGCCGCTAACGAAGATCCGCTTCGGCCTGCCGTCAAGGAAGGGGTGATTCACGTGGGTCACGACAGCCTCATCTCTGAGCGGGTGGGTTCGTCCGCCTTGGCGATCTCGGCGCAGACCTGCACGTGGCAGCCGGGGCAGCAGAACCGGCGCAGCACGAGCCTCTCGTCCACGTAGGTGGCCGGGTCGGCCGCCGACGGGATGTCGGTGACCGGACCCTCGTGCATCAGCGCGCCGGCCTTGTAGCTGCCGCGGTACCCGCAATAGCGATGGCCGCAGCGCACACAGGCCAGCACCCGTTCGCCGCCCTGATCGACCGACGCGATGTACTCGTGCACGAGGTGCGGCGCCTCTCCGGTCGCAACCGCGGCAGTTGCCTCGTCCGTGCCGTCAGGCGCACGCCAGGCAGCCCGCGCGCGGCGTTGCTCCTCGCGCAGTGCAGCGGTCGGTTCCTCGGCGACGTCGCCCTCCGGCGAGACGACCACGCCGTAGATGGAGGACGCGGCCGCCACCGAAACGTAGCCGAAGGCGACGTCGCGGCCGACCCGGGCGGGATCGCGCTCCAGGGGGTCGCCGTAGCCGCCGCCCCCGCCGATGCGTATCTCCATCACGTCGCCGGGATACAGGGCGGCGCCGTTGGACTTGGCGCGGAGCGGGGCCGTCCGCTCGGCCTGCAATTGCTCGATGCCGGCGGGAACCCTGCTGCGGCCCATCCAGTCCGGCAGGTCGGTGCCGGAGCGCACGAGGTAGTGGCCGGCCGGCGAGGGCAGGCCACCGAACAGCCCGGACGTGTTCTGCGCCGAGACGCATTGTCCGCCGGTGTTCGTCACCACCGTCATCGACTGCGCGCGGTAGGGTGTTATGGCCGAGCGCACGCCGTTGCCGCCGCGCCAGGCGCCCGCGCCGCCGCCATCCGCGTCTTCCTTGCGGTAGAGAAACAGGATCGGATACCACTGTTCGATCAGCTCGACGTTCAGGATCATCGAGAGCGGGCTGTAGCTGGGGCCGCTGGTGTCGATGCCGTCGCCGAAGGCCCGCGCGCCAGATCCGCAGCCGAAGGAGTCGAGGATAGCCTGGCCGAAATACTTGCCCCGGTCATCGGTGCCGATCAGCACGGGCAGCATGAAGTCCGCGCAGGGGGCAACGAGGTCGCCCTTAAGCTCCGGGTCGCAGGCCATCATGCGCGACAGCACCGCCTGCACGGCATTCATCATCGGCACGGTCTGCAGGATGCCGCCGCTGACCGCGGTCGGGTAGTTCACGCAGGTGAGCAGGCCGGGTGTGGGCCGGTAATCGATCTGCCGCTCGCTGCCGCCATAGGCGAACAGCTGTTCGTACAGCATGGAGATCGAGATGATGCCGGTGATGGAACCCGACCATGAGGTGAAGGGTATGCCGTTGGTGCCCGGCGTCTCCGCCTCGGTTCCCGCATTGTCCACCCGGATGCGGTCGCCGGACTTAGTGATGTTGAGCTGCGTGCGCTGCGTCGTGCGCTGTCCCGGCAGCGCCTCGTCCAGGTAGCGGACTTCCGACCACGTGCCGTCCGGTAACCGCGCGAGTTTCTGCCGGAAACTGTCCTGCGCCTGGTCCAGCATGCGGCGCATCGCCGCCTTCACCGTGCCCGGCCCATAGCGGCGTGCCAAAGCCGCAATCGCGTCGCGCGCGAACACCGCACCCGCGATCTGCGCCCGCAAGTCGAGCGCCACGAGGTCGGGCACGCGCGACTGGCGGAGATACAGCGCTTCGAGGTCCGGGCGCAGCACGCCCCGCTCGACCATTTTGAACGGCGGCAGCACGATCGGGTCGGAATAGACGTCCTCGGCGTTCTGCGGCCAGCCGCCGGGCACGATGCCGCCCAGGTCGTACTGGTGGCCGGCATTGGCGACCCAGCCGAACAGCCCGCCATCCACGAAGATCGGCGCCGCGAACAGCACGTCCATCTGGTGGCAGGCGCCGATCCAGGGGTCGTTGCAGCAGAAGATGTCGCCCTCGTCGATGCCGGGGCTGCCGGAGTAAGTCTCCAGGATGTAGCGGATGCCGAGCGGCGCGCCGGCGTTGAGGAATTGCACGTAGGGCGCGTTGAGCACGACCTCCGCGTCCTCGGTGAGGATAGACATGTTGAAGTCGAGCGAGGCAAGCAGCGGCGAGCCGGAGATGCGGGTGATCGTATCGCCATGCGCGAGGTTCACGGTCCACAGCTTCTGCCGCAACACTTCAAAGGTGACCGGGTCGAGGCCGCTATCCGCCGCGTCGTGGAAACGCAGGCGCGGTGAGATGCGGTCCCGCCAGCCCGGCGCCGGACGGTAGCTGTGGGTGCGGCCGTCCCACGCGGTCCCGGGATGCGAGCTGCCGGTGTCCGGCGCCCGCGTGCTGTCGGTCTCCGGTGCCAGCAAGCTGTCCATGTCCGGTCTCCTCAGGCGGCTGCGTGAAGTTCGATCACGACGCTGCCGGTGGGATCGATCCCGGCCGTGCAGCCGTGCGGCACGACAATCGTCGTGTCCGGGTACTCGATGATCGCCGGCCCGGCGACCGCGGCCCCCGTGCCCAGCCGGGCGCCGTCATCAAAGTCCGATCCAACGACTTGCCGGTGGGTG
>CAXUGD010000117.1:4444-5310 GCA_964250355.1 uncultured Acetobacteraceae bacterium
GTCTCGGCCGCGCCGCGCTGCGCGTACCAGGTGACCTCTCGCGGCGCCTTGGCCGCGCCGCCGGCGACGTCCGTGCCGCCATGCACGAGATCGCCGACGCGCAGCTCGGAAAGCTTTGCCGAGCCGTGCACCTGCAAGCCGGTTAGCGTGAACCCGGCGGCGGCGTAACCGCTTCCGCGCCCGTAGAGCCGCTCGTACTCGCGCTCGAAGGTGGCGACCAGGCGATCGACGACGGCGGCGTCGTAGATGCCATCCTCGGCCGGCACGGCGACTTGGTTGACCTGCAGGGCGTAGCGCAGTTCCGCGTAGCGACGGAGCTGAATCGATCCGGGCGGCACACCCTGCTGCACAAGCTTTTCGGTCACTCGCGCTTCCAGCGCCGGCCAGCGGCGGTTCAGCGCCTCCGGGTCGAACGGGCTGGCAAGGCCTATCGCTGCCTGTTCCGTGACCAGCGCCTCGGATGCGGCGATGCCGAATGCGGACCAGCCGGCGGCCAGGTTGCTCATGGGCACTACGACGGAGCGCACGCCCAACTCGCGCGCGATGGCGGCCGCGTGCAGCCCGCCGGCGCCGCCGAAGCCGTAAAGGGCGAAGTCGCGCGGGTCGTGGCCCTGCTGGGTGAGCGTCAGCCAGATCGAATCGGCCATATGGCTGTCGATGATCCGGAGCGCGGCGGCGGCGGTTTGCCTGCCGTCCAGCCCCAGCGGGGCGCCGACCCGTGCCAGTGCCGCGTCTGCGCCGGCGACGTCGAGCGCGATCCGGCCGCCAAAGAAATAGGCGGGGTCGAAGTAGCCGAGCACCGCGGCGGCGTCGGTGACGGTGGGCTGTTGCCCGCCGCGGCCGAAGCAGCCTGGCCCGGGCCGGGG
>CAXUGD010000117.1:5372-8955 GCA_964250355.1 uncultured Acetobacteraceae bacterium
GCTGCCGCCGCCGGCCCCTACGGAGCGGACGTCGAGCGTGGGCACGAAATACTCGTACTGGCCGTAGCTCCCGGTCGGCCGCCGCACCGGTGTGCCGTCGGAGATCGTGCCGATGTCAAGCGTGGTGCCGCCGATGTCGGCGGTAATGACGTGGCGAGCGCCGGCGGCCCCGGCGGTGCCGGCCAGGCTTGCGGCCCCGATCAGGCCGGCAACCGGGCCGGAGCCCACCGTCAGCACCGGCACCTCACGCGCGTGGTCGGCGTCGATCAGCCCGCCGGCGCAGGACATGATTTGCAGCGACCGCGTGTAGCCGAAGCGTTTCAGGTCGATTTCCAGTGCCTGGAGGTAGAGGCGCATGGGCGGCCGATCAGCGCGTTGACGACCGTGGCGACGGTGCGTTCGTACTCGCCGACACGGGGGCTGACCTCGGCCGAGATCGACACGAACAGGTCGGGTGCGGCCTCGCGCACCAGCTCGCGCAACCGCCTCTCATGCGCGTCGTTGGCCGTGGACCAGAGGAGCGAGATGGCGATCGCCTCCACGCCCTGGCCCACGATCCGGCTTACCGCCTCCCGCGCGGTATCCTCGTTCAGCGTCACCACTGCGCGCCCGTCGAAGGCGACGCGCTCGTCAATCTCGGCGCAGAGCGATTTCGGGACCAGCGGTTCCGGCTTGGTCTGGCGGGCGACGTGGGCGATGTAGTCCGCCGGCATCCATTTCAGCCGGCCGCCGGCCTTCATGATGAAGACGGAATCGGCATGGCCGCGGGTGGCCAGCAGGCCGACGCGGGCGGTCTTGCGCTCTACCAGCGCGTTCGTGCCCACTGTGCAACCGTGGTACACCTGCGCGTTGGCCAGCATCTCGCCGAGTTCCACGCCGTGCATTTCGGCCGCGGTGCGCAGCGACGCGATGAAGCCGGTCTGGAAATCGGGCGGTGTGGAGAGCGCCTTGCCGATCTTGACGACCGGAGAACCCCCAGAGTCGGACGCCTTCAGGGCGACGCAGTCAGTGAACGTACCACCGATGTCGACGCCCACGATGTAGCGCACGATGCGGCCTCCCGGAGCCAGTATCCTGCTTGCTGGTTGGTCCGACAATTGACACGGGAGGTGTGACAGGCGCTCCTCAAGCTGTCAAGCCGGCACGGCGCCCGGTTCATGGAGAGCTGCTACAGTTCCGTGCGGCTATATTCGGCACGGGCCACGGCTCACCTGGACGCACAAAGCCGCCATAGCCGCAGCGGTGCGGCCATGTCTGGGTATCGAAGGACGATGCGAGTGAAGGCGACGGTGGCCGGGCTACGGCGTCACGCGATGTCAGGCTGGTCCACGCCCTCGCCGAACACCAGCGCCGGCTCCAGCGCCGCCTCCTCGTCCTCAGCAGCCTGGCCCACCGCTTCTCCGCGCGCCTGACGGTCGGCCTCTTCCGTACTGCGGGCCACGTTGGCCACGACGTCGATGGTGACTTCGGGGTGCAGCGCCACGTGCACGCGGGTCAGGCCCAGCGTCTTGATCGGCTGGTTCAAGATCACCTGGCTGCGGTTAATGTTCAGACCGCCGGCGGCGCAGGCATCGGCGATGTCGCGCCCGCTGACCGAACCGTACAGGCCGCCCGATTCACCCGCTTGGCGGATGATCACCACCTTCATGCCGCCCACGCGCTCGGCTACCCGCTCGGCCTCTTCGCGGCGCTTGATGTTCTGCGCCTCCAACTGGGCCCGCTGCTGCTCGAACTGCGCCAGGTTGGCCTTGTTGGCGCGGATGGCGCGCTTGCCGGGAAGCAGGAAATTGCGCGCGTAGCCGGGCTTGACGCGCACCACGTCGCCCATCTGGCCGAGCTTTTCCACGCGCTGCAGCAGTATCAGTTCTACCTGTGCCATGATCTCTGCCCCTTCAGGCGACGATGTAGGGGAGGAGTGCCAGGAAGCGCGCGCGCTTGATGGCCTGGGCCAGCTCGCGCTGCTTCTTGGCGCTGACGGCGGTGATGCGGCTGGGCACGATCTTGCCGCGCTCGGAGAGGAAGCGGCTCAGCAGACGCACGTCCTTGTAGTCGATCTTGGGGGCGTTGGGGCCGCTGAACGGGCAGCTCTTGCGGCGGCGGAAAAACGGGCGGCGGGCGCCCACGGCCGCACGGCGGGCGGCAACGTTTACTTCGCTGGAATCGAACCTGTCGGACATCGGGGCTTACTCCTCCACCGCGTCGTTTAGGTCGCGGGCGCGAAACTCCTCGCGGTCGTCGTAGCCGCGCTTGCGCCCGCTTTCGAAACGGCCGGCGGGCTTGGGGCCGCGGAAGCTGCGCTCGCGGTCGTCGCTCTTGCGGGCCAGTATGGCCGACGGGTTCTCGTCGATCTCGTCCACGCGGATGGTCATGAAGCGCAGCACGTCCTCGTTCAGGCCGAGCTGGCGCTCGATCTCCTTGATGCTGGCCGGCGGGGCGTTCAGGCCCAGCAGCATGTAGTGGCCCTTGCGGTTCTTCTTGATGCGGTAGGACAGCGAGCGCAGGCCCCAGTACTCCCGCTTCTGGACGGATCCGCCATCGGCTTCGAGCTGGGTGGCGATCCCGTCGGCGACGGATTCGACCTGTTGCTGCGTCACGTCGTTGCGTGCGATCAGCACGGTTTCATAAAGCGGCATGTGTGGTCCCTATGGCTGGCGGCCCGCAAGCGGGCATAGCCAGGGCGCGGCCGGCGCCCTGGCAGGGGAGGCGCCTTTAAGCAGGACGTGCGCCCGGATGCAAGGGCATGCCGGCGCCGTGCGGCGCGTGGCAGCCCTGCCGCAGCCGCCGATAATTTCGCGGCCGGTTATTGATCGGCAAACCCCGGCGGAGCATCGTGCCGTTCCGATGCGCCCGCATAGCGAGACCAGGATGCGCGTTCACCATGGCGGCCGCACCCTGCGCCGCTTGTGGCCGTTGCTGGCTGCCTGCGCGCTGGCCGCGTGCGGCGGAGGCGGGCGGCAGCCGGTGTCAACTTACAGCCAGAGGTCGTACGCCGCGCCCGGCCCGCCGTCCGACCCCTGGGGGCCGTACATCAACGAGGCCTCCCGCCGCTTCAACGTACCGCCGAGCTGGATACGCGCGGTGATGCACCAGGAGTCGGGGGGCCACGAATACATGCACGGCCAGCCGACCACGTCCGACGCCGGCGCCACCGGGCTGATGCAGGTGATGCCCGCGACCTATGCCGAGCTGGCCGGCCGGTTCAACCTGGGGCCGGACCCCTACGAGCCGCACGACAACATCATGGCCGGCACCGGCTACATCAAGGACCTGTACGACCGCTACGGCTCGCCCAATTTCCTGGCCGCCTACAACGCCGGGCCGCACCGGCTGGACGCCTACCTGGCCGGCCAGGGCGAACTGCCGAACGAGACGGTGAACTACGTGGCCTCTATCGCGCCCAACCTCTCCAACGACCGGCCGCTGACCGGGCCGCTGGCGGTGTACGCCGATTCTGGACGTTTCCCCGCCTCGGAGGATCCGGTGCCGCGCGCCTATGCCAGGGCGCCCGCCGCGCGCTGCTGGCAGGACCCGGACGCAGCCTACGACCCCGACGCGCCGTGCCGCTCGGCGCCGCCCGTGCGGG
>CAXUGD010000118.1:0-8779 GCA_964250355.1 uncultured Acetobacteraceae bacterium
CCACAACGTCAGTGACGCCCCCTCAGATCACCGCGCCGGCCGTTGTGGGTTCGTCCAGCGGTGCTGGTCAGGTATGGGTGAACACGGCCAGCAAGGTCTACCACTGCGAAGGCCACCGGGATTATGGGCACACAAAGCAGGGCGCCTACATGAGTGAGGCGGCGGCGAGGGCCGCAGGGGATCGCCCCAGTCGCGGAAAGGCTTGCTCATAGTGGGCGCTTTCTAAGCGTGAGAGGCCGCCACTCCGACAAGGGCGGCATTGCCCGCGCCGGGCCGGGGCCGGGGCCGGTTCAACACCCTGACAGGCTCCGCCAGCACAACCTCACATCCGGCTTGCAGAATAGCCGCATCACAGTGCTCCAGCCGGATCACGACCGATGCAATGTCCTGGTCGGACGATAGCGCAATCGGAAAATCAAAGCCGGCGTGGCCGTCCCTTAGGTCTGCCATGAGCAAGTCTTGGCGGAACACGTTGACAGCACCGGCTCCGACGCATTGGACGCCGGAGAAAGCTAGAACCGTCTGACCACGAAGCGAAGTTGCAGACGATACGATCCAGCCCACCACCCGCGCTGGTTCTGCGATCTCGATTGCGCCCCGTATCATCTCAGCCCTCACCGCAGACGAGGTGATTGACAGAACACGAAGGCGAAAACTTGTCCGACAAGATCACGAGCCGCGAGCTTAAATCCGATGCGGTAGCACCGAGCCGTTCTGAGCAACCCCTGGATGCCACCTCTTCGCGCACAGAGTTAACGTTGCTTACCTATTGAGAGGTAACGATGAGTTCGGCGGTAGTAGCGGATTCTGTGTATGTACGGGCAAGCCGGCGTGCGGCCCAAGCCCGCGAAGACGGTCGGGCCGCGTATTATACCCGTCGGGGCTTGGAATCCTGACACCTCACGCTACTCATTGGCACTCATGACTCTCTTGATTGGGCAAGCGTCTGCTTCTACTACGGTGGACGTGCTGAAGGACCAATTGTCGCCAAGCCTTAACCAATTTACCAGTGTTTGCACCGGGCAGGAAATTTTACAACTCTACCGAGGCGGCAGGTATGGCGAGAGGTTAGTCGTGCCTTCATAGTAGTAGTATGCTGGCGACCCGCTAAAGAACCGAAGGCGCTAGTCTGGCGTCGCTGCCCGGATTATTGAAGTTATACTGACCAGCATCGAATCATTGGCACCGGTCCCGCACAAACTGCTGCCGCTTCGGGCTGCTCATGCCGGGCGGTTGAGAGCTGCAGTCGAAGCCGGATGTTGAAGGTCCGACCATGCTGGACGGCCCGCCAGCCGTTTCCGCAGCCCGGAACGGACCCACAACGACTTAGGCGTTGCGGCTCCAGCCGGGACTCAAGCCGGGGGCGCACTGACCTGGGCCGACTGGAGAAGTCGGCCGTCAGAAGCGGCGCAGAGGCCAGCCGCCTCGCGATAGTGTAATCAGGCCGGGTTGATGTCCACCGTCGCCTCGGCCGGCGTGAGCGGCGCCACGTCCACCGCCGGCTCCAGCAGGTGCGGCCCGTCGTTGCGCACGCTGATGACCGCCTGGACACGGGCCACAGCCGTACGCTCCCGAGCGCGGCCGGACGTAGCAGTTCGGCAGGCTCCCCTGGCTCCTCGCCCAGCCACACGGGCGAGTCCTCCGGCTCCAGGATCACCGGCATGCGGTCGTGCAGCGGCGCCATGTCGCCGTTCGCCGCTGTGGTGGCGATCGTGAAGGTGCGCAGCACCTCGCCGGCCGGGTCGCGCCAGCTCTCCCACAGGCCGGCGAAGGCCAGGGGCGCGCGCCGTCCGCGCGCGCGATGGCGTAGGGCTGCTTGCCGTCGGGTAGCGCCTTCCACTCGTAGAAGGCGTCGGCCGGCACCAGGCAACGCCGGGTGGCCAGCGCGCTCCGGAACATGCCCGAGCCGGCGATGCTCTCTGACCGCGCGTTGATCGGCCGCTTGCAGGCTTTCAGGTCCTTGGTGAAGTGGGGCACCAAGCCCCAGCGCAAGGCGTCCAGCCGCCGCTCTCCGGTCCTGGGGTGCCGGCGTACCACGAGAGCGGCCTGGGTCGGGGGGACGTTCCAGGACGGTGCGGTATTCGGAACGTCGCCCAGGGCCGCAAAGGCGCGGCGCAGCAGCTCGGGCGGCAGCTGCGAGGCGAAGCGGCCGCACATGGGTCTCTACCGGGCCTCGTCGCCGACGAAGGGCGCGTAGGCGGCCGTCCAATCGCCGGCGATGGCCCGTTGCGCCTCACCTAGCGACAGCGTGCCGTCACAGACGGCCCGGCGCAGCGCGCTCTCCAGCTGGTCCTTCTCATCCGCCGTCCATCCGTCCGCTGGATGCCGCGGCTCGGGCCACAGGTTTCGGCGGTCGGCCGGCGCGCCGCCCAGTTCCAGCGGGATGAGGTGGTCCTCCTCGTAATCACGCATGCGCTGGGTCCTGAGCGTGGCTCTATGCCGACTGGGCCAGTTGTCCCGGGAACGGGCGACGCCGCTGGGGCGTGGCCGCAGCCATGGTGAGGCTGATGTACGCGGCGAAGCGGGCGGTCGTCGGCTTACTTCGGCCGGACCGGCGGGCGAGAGTTGACAGTGTCAACCAACAGGCCCAGCTTTCTCGCGTCATCAGAAAGCGCACGCTTTGCCGAAAGCCGCCGCCCGCACCGAAACCGTGCGCGAAGCCTGCATCGCCGAAGCGCTCGCCATCATCGAGCGCGAAGGCGTCGAGGCGCTGAGCCTGCGCGAAGTCGCACGCCGCCTCGGCGTCTCCCACCAAGCTCCCTACAAGCATTTCGCCAGCCGCGACCACCTCCTGGCAGAGGTCGTCAGCCGCGCCTTTGTCAACTTCGCCCGATGCCTCGACGCGCGTCCCAGAAACGACGACCCGGCGCTGGACCTCGCTTCCATGGGCCACGCCTACCTCGATTTCGCCCAAAAGCATCCGCTGCAATACCGGCTGATGTTCGGCACGCCGCTCCCGGACAAGAACGACCATCCCGAGATGATGCGAAACGGCCGTCACGCGTTCTCCATACTGGTCCATGCGCTGGCGGTCCTGCACACACGCCAGCATGGGCTTGCGCAAGCCGATGCGGTTACGCTCGACGCCATGTTCGTCTGGGCGACCATGCATGGCACGGCCAGCATCATCCAGACCTCGGCTCTGGACTCTCTCGATCTGTCCCCAGGCGTGCTGGCCAACCTCGGCGAGCACATGTCGCGCCGCATAGGCGCGGCCCTCGGCGGCAACCCCGGCCCAACCTCCCAGGAGCATCCAGAGCCATGACATCGCCCGTCACGCAGCATTGCGCGCTCCGGCCCGCGCTCGCGCTCTGCCTCCTGGCCGGCCTGCTCGACGGCTGCGACCGTCCCAAGGCGGCGCAAGCCAAGCCGCCGCTCGCTGCCGTCGAGGTGGTCGAACTTGCCGCCCCCCGCGCCGGCGCGCCGATCCGTGCCACCGGCGCCCTGCGCCGGCGCCGGGAGATGATGCTATCCTTCCGGATCGCTGGCGTGATCACCCAGCTCGCCGTCGAAGACGGCGACACCGTCCGTCAGGGCCAGACGATCGCAACGCTGGATTCCACCGCCGTGCGCGCCAAGCTGCGGCAGACTCAGGCGGACCTGGACCAGGCCAGGCGCGATGCCGCCCGATCGGCCCAGCTCGTCATCCATGGCGACGCCAGCCGGCAGTTCTACGAGGCGCAGCGCACCCGCGTGCTCGACGCACAGGCCGAAGTCGAAGCGGCCGCCTTCGACCTGCGCTGGGCGACGCTGGTTGCTCCGGCCTCGGGTGTCGTGCTCAGCCGCGTCGCGCAATCCGGCGAGGTGATGACGCCAGGTCAGCCCGTCGTGTCGTTGGCCGACGACTCCAGCCCTCTGGTGCTGCGTGTGCCGCTGGCCGACCGCGACGTAGCGCGCGTGCATCTCGGCCAGACGGCCGGCGTCACCCTCGATACACTGCCCGGCGAGACGCTGTCGGGCCGTGTCAGCCTGATCGGACAACGTGCCGATCCGCTCAGCGGCGCCGTCGAGGTAGAGGTCACATTGCCGCTCCATGAGGGCCTGCGCAGCGGCCTGATTGCCCGCGCAGACATCGCGCCCGACGCCCCATTCGCCGGGCCTGCCGGTCTCGCCCGCATCCCCGCCGAGGCGATGCTGGAAGCCGATCACGGCACCGCCTACGTGCTGATCCTGAATCAGACCGGCGACGTGGCACACCGCCTGCGCGTGGGTTTCGGCGGCTTCGACGGCGACGAGGCGCTGGTGTCCGGCTTGCCGCCGGGCACGCGCGTAATCACTTCGGGTGCCGGCTACGTCGCCGATGGCGAGCGGGTCAGCGTCATCGACCCAGCGCGTGATCTGGCGCGCCCCGCGCAGGTCTCGCAGAACGCTCCGGGGCCGAAATCGTGACGTTGAACCCGGCTGCCTTTTCCGTCCGCCGATGGCAGTTCACGCTGGTCGCCACCGCGTTGCTGGCGCTGCTGGGCCTGAACGCGTTCTTCACCATCGCGCGCTCCGAGGACCCGCATTTCCCTATCCCGATCGACATCATCCATGCCGTGCTGCCGGGTGCGACGCCTGCGGAGATGGAGCAGCTCGTCGCCAAGCCGATCGAGGACGCGCTGGACGGGTTGGACGACGTGAAGACTGTCCGCTCCAGCAATCTGGACGGCGCTACGGTGCTGACCATCGAGTTCACCTGGAACGTCGATCCGGAACGAAAATACGACGAGGTGGTGCGCGAGGTGAACGCGTTGCGCGGCACCTTGCCAGGGGGCCTGACACGCCTGGAGGTGGAGCGCGCCCGTACGACGGAGGTGGCCGTCTTCCAGGTCGCGGTAATGAGCGACATCCTGCCGATGCGCCGGCTGGAGAAGATCGCGCACCGGCTGCGCGACCGGCTGAATCGCGTGCCCGGCGTGCGAGAAGCAAAATACTGGGGCGCCCCGACGTCGGAGCTGCGCGTAGCCGTCGACCTCGCCAAGCTGGCGCAACTGCATTTGCCGGTTAGCGCGGTCGCCGACGCGGTCCGCGCAGCCGGGGCCGAGGCGCCGATCGGCGACATCCATGCGGGCGACAGGCGGTTCGACGTGAAGTCCGGCGGCGCTTTCAAGAGCGTTGACGCTGTGGCCGACATAGCGGTGGCCAGCCAGAACACCAACGTGGTGCGCGTGCGCGACGTGGCCGCCGTCGGCTGGGCGCAGGACGAGCCGCAGCATCTGACCTGGTTCAACGGCAAGCGCGCCCTTTTTGTAACGGCCACGCAGAAGGAAGGTGCGGACGTTCCTTCGGTAACCGCCGAGATACGCCGTGTGCTCGACGATTACGAAAAATCGTTGCCCGGCGGTGTCCATCTTCAACGCGGCTTCTTCCAGGCCGACAACGTAAACCACCGTCTCGGCGCGCTCTACCGGGACTTCGGCATCGCGCTGGCCCTGGTCTTGCTGACGTTGCTGCCGCTCGGCTTGCGCGCCAGCGTCGTGGTCATGGTCTCCATCCCCCTCTCGGTTCTGATCGGGCTGGCGCTGATGGAGGCGTTTGGCTTCAACCTCAACCAGTTGTCCATCGCCGGTTTTGTGGTGGCGCTCGGCCTGTTGGTCGATGACTCGATCGTGGTGACTGAGAACATCGCCCGACGCTTGCGTGAAGGCGAGGACCGTATGCAGGCGGCCATTGGCGGCGCCGGCCAGATCGCGCTGGCAGTGCTGGGCTGCACCGCTTGCCTGATGCTCGCCTTCCTGCCGCTGCTGGCGCTGCCCGAAGGGTCCGGTGCGTTCATCCGCTCGCTGCCGGTCAGCGTGCTGTGCACCGTCGCCGCGTCCTACGTCGTCGCAATGACAGTGATCCCGTTCCTTGCCTCGCGCCTGCTGTCGCGCAACACGACCGAACACGGCAACGCGCTCCTTCGCGCCGTCAACGCCGGAATCCACGGTCTCTACCGACCGATCCTCGGCCGCGCACTGGCGCATCCCTGGATGACGTTGGTGCTGGTGTTCGGCCTGTGCGGCCTGACTGTTCCCATGCTCGGCGCCATCGGCTCCAGCCTGTTCCCCGCCGCCGAGACGCCGCAGTTCCTGGTACGCTGCGAAACGCCGGACGGCAGCGCGCAGGCAGCGACCGAACGCGCGCTGCGCTTCGTCGAACGCCGCCTGGCCGCCGACGGCAATGTCGCCTGGTACGCCAGCAATCTCGGCCGCGGTAACCCGCAGATTTTCTACAACATCAACCAGCATGAGACGGACCCGACCTATGCCGAGGTGTTCGTCTCGCTGCATCGCTGGGCGCCCGACAGCAGCCCCGCCGTGCTGGACCGCATGCGCTCCGATTTCGCGCGGTATCCGGGTGCACGGCTGACGGTCGTCACCTTCGACAACGGGCCGCCAATCGAGGCGCCGATCGCCTTACGCGTGGCCGGCGGCAACCTGGCCGTGCTCAAGGCGCTCGCCGCACGCACCGAAGCGGTGCTGCGCGAAACGCCCGGGGCGCGCGACGTGTCCAACCCGATCAGGGTCGACCGCACGGACCTCGATCTGGGCGTGGACGATGCCAAGGCCGCAGCCCTGGGTGTGCAGGCCGGGGCCGCACGGCGCACCGCTCGCATCGCGCTGACCGGCGAGGAAGCGGCGCGGTTTCGCGACCCTGACGGTGACGATTACCCGGTGAAGATACGCCTGCCGCTCAGCATCGGCCAGGTCGGCGACCGCAATGACTTGTCGGCGCTGCGGTCGGTTTACGTGACCACCGGCCACGGCGAGTCGACGCCGCTCTCGGTGATCGCCAACCCCGTACTGCTGTCCAGTCCCGCGGAAATCGACCGTTATGATCGCGTTCGTACGGTGACCATCACCGCCTATGTGCAGACCGGAGCATTGACATCGGCGATTACCGCCGATGTCAGATCACGCCTCGCGCGCGAGGTAAGGCTGCCGCCCGGCTACACCATTACGTTCGGTGGTCAGGCGGAAGCGCAGTCGTCGAGCTTCGCCGGGTTGGGTGCGGCGATCCTGACGGCCGTGCTCGGCATCGCAGCCGTGCTGGTGCTGGAGTTCGGCCGCTTTCGCAGCGCGCTCGTCGTCGCCGGCATCATTCCGCTCGGCGTCTTTGGCGCGGTAGCGGCGTTGTGGGTTACCGGCAACTCGCTGTCGTTCACCGCGACCATCGGCCTGATCGCGCTGATCGGCATCGAGATCAAGAACTCCATTCTGCTGGTGGACTTCACCGAGCAGCTACGCGGCCAGGGGATGGGTTTGCGGGACGCGATCGAACGCGCCGGAGAGGTGCGTTTCCTGCCGGTTCTGCTGACATCGGTGACCGCCATCGGCGGGTTGATCCCGTTGGCGCTGGAACAGTCCGGCCTGTATTCGCCGCTGGCGATCGCCATCATCGGCGGGTTAGTGGCCTCCACGCTGCTGTCGCGGATCGCGACGCCGGTTATGTATTGGCTGGTTTGTGGGGGCAGCGTGACTGTGCCGGTGACAAGCGGCGAGCGCACGCTCAATCCACCGCTGGCTGCTTGAACTATGCTGTTCGCGCGCCGATCGCCGGATGTATTCTAGACCGGGAACACATGGCCGCTACGCCCGTGGGGGCGCTCCGACCCTTGCGGCCGAACGAGAGCGCGGCGTCGCTATCGCTGCCCATTGCGAACCGGCACGCGGCGTGGCAGCGGCGACGCCAGGAGGAGCACGACCCGATCAGTCGTCGTGCCCGCTTTCGGAAGCGCTCACACGGCGCTTCCTTTGCTGACGACGCCGAAGACCAGGGATGCGCGGCCCTCGCGGAGGTTGCGGGCGAAGTTGCCGGCCATTTCGGCCATACGTGCGCCGACGATCACGGCGGTGTTGATGCCGCCCGGCGGCAGGGGGCCGCCCTGCTGCGCTGCCCAGCCCATCGCCTCCTCCGTCACGTCGTGGAGCTTGGTGATCGAGAAGCCGGCTTGCTCCAGCACGGACCGGGTCTCTGCGACGGTCAGCAGGGTGCTGGTCTCGGCGGTCTGCGCCCATGGGACCGGATAGATGAGGTCCGGGTGTCCTTCGGCGGCAAGCGGATCGTAGAAGGCGAGCTGGCCGCCCGGCTTGAGCACGCGGCGCAGCTCGCGATACAGGGCCGCGCGGTCGGCGACGTTCATCGCCACGTGCTGGGTCCAGACCAGGTCAAAGCGCGCATCGTCAAACGGTAGCTGGGCGAGGTTGCCTTCGGTGAAGGTCACCCGGTTCGACAGACCGACCCGGTCGGTCAGCAGACGTGCGATGGCAACATAGTCCGGCGAGAGGTCCACGCCCTCGACACGACAGCCGAAGCGCTCCGCCAGGAGGCGCGCCGGGCCGCCCAGGCCGGAGCCCGCGTCGAGCACCAGCGCGTCCGGCTCGATCCCGACACGCTCCGCGATCGCGAGCGTGGCGGCGAGCCCTCCCATATGAAACTGGTCCAGCGGCGCCAGCCGGCGCGCATCGATCGGAGGTTCCAGTGCGTCAACGGACGCCGCGATGCGGGCAAGCAGCGCGGCGCGGTCGGCGATGGCGGCTTGGTAGTGGTCCCGGACTGAGTCGGCTTGCGCTGTCATGCTGGGATGCCTTTCGGAACGGCAGGGGTGACAAGACGTGCGGCGATGGCGCGCAGCGCGAGCACGTGCAGCACCACGGCGAGCGGGGCGAGGAAGCCGGCGATGTAGGTGTAGGGGAAGGTGCCGACCGCCCGGTTCGGCACCTCGGCGGCCAGCAGGTGCAGCGGCCCCGGCGTGGTCAGCGCGGAGCTGACCACAACGTTGGCCAGCGACAGCAGCCCGGCCACGGTCCAGGCG
>CAXUGD010000119.1:0-3492 GCA_964250355.1 uncultured Acetobacteraceae bacterium
GCATGATGCCGCCGACCACGGACGCCCTGGTGTAGGGCAGCACGATGGCGCGCATCACCTCCCACCTGGTCGCGCCCACCCCGTAGGCCGACTCCTTGAACACCGCCGGCACGGACAGGAACACGTCGCGCATGGTGGCGGCGATGAACGGGACCACCATGATGGCCAGGATCAGCCCGGCCGTGAAGATGCCGGTGCCGCGGGCCGCGCCGGAGAACAGGAACCCGATGCCGGGCAGGTCGCCCAGGGTATCGATCAGCGGCGGCTCGACCGTGTCGGCCATGAATGGCACGACCACGAAGAAGCCCCACATGCCGTAGATGATGGAGGGCACGGCCGCCAGCAGCTCCACGGCGGTGCCGACCGGGCGACGCATCCAGCCGGGCGCCAGCTCCGTCAGGAAGAAAGCCACGCCGAAGGCCAGCGGCACGGCCATCAGCAGCGCCAGCGTGGAGCTGGCCACCGTGCCGTAAACCGCGACGAGCGCGCCGAACCGCCCGGTGACCGGGTTCCACGCGGCCGAGGCCAGGAAGCCGGGGCCGAACGCCCGGAACGCCGGCAGGCCGCCCGCAAACAGCAGGGCAATGATGGCGCCCAGCAAAGCGAGCACGAACAGCCCCGCGGCATGGGCGAGCAGCGAGAAAATGCGGTCCCCTGCCCCGTGCGACGCGCCGCGGACCGGCAAGGAGGGCGGAGGGAGAGGGGCAACCCCCACTAGGCCCGCCGTGCTCGACATGCTGGCCGCGCTACCTCGCCAGCGTGTTCAGCTTTGCGGTCACCTGCGCCTTTACCGCCGGCGGCAGGGCGACATACTGCAGCTGCCTGGCTGCTGCATCGCCGTTGGCCAAGGCCCACCGGAAGAATTTGACGGCGGCGGCGCTCTTGCCGGCATCCGTCGGGTTGGTGGGCAGCAGCACGAAGGTGGCCGACACAATCGGCCAGGATGCAGCACCCGGCTGGTCGTTCAGATCGACCGCAAAGTTCTGCGCCCCTGCCCAGTCGGCGCCGGATGCGGCTGCGGCGAAGCTGGCCAAGGTCGGCTTGATGAACTGGCCGTCATGCGTTTGCAGCTGCGTGGTGGTCAGGTGGTTCAGCGTCGCATACGCGCTCTCGACGTAGCCGAGGCTGCCGGCCGTGTTCTTGACCGCGCCGGCCACCCCCGCGGTGCCCTTGGCCCCGGTGCCGGCCGGCCAGCTGACCGCCTTGTCGGCGCCCACCTTGCTCTTGAAGTCCGGGCTCACTTTGGAGAGGTAGCTGGTGAACACGTAAGTGGTGCCCGACCCGTCTGCCCGATACACCGGGGCGATCGGCAGGCTGGGCAGCTTCAGGCCGGGATTGAGCTTGGCGATCGCCGGATCGTTCCAGCTGGTGACGGTGCCGAGATAGATGTCGGCCAGCACGGGGCCGGTCAGGCGCAGCCTGTCGGCGGCGACCCCGGGCAGGTTCACCGCGACATCGACGGCGCCCATCACGGAGGGGAACTGCATCAGCTTGGCCGCGGCCAGCTTGTCGGCCCCTACAGGCGCGTCGGACGCGCCGAAATCCACCGTGCGCTGGGTCACCAGCTTCTGCCCGGCGCCCGACCCCACGCCCTGGTAGTTCAGCGACACGCCCGTTGCAGCCTTCGACGCATCCGCCCAGGCCTGGTAGATTGGCTGGGCGAAGGTAGAGCCGGCCCCGGTGATCGCCTGGGCATGGGCTGCCGCCACGCCTGCGCCGAACAGGGCAAACGCTGCCCAGGCGACCGCACGATGGGCCGACGCTTGTCGTTGGGTCGTCATACCGTCTCCTGGGCTTACGCCAATGCGGCCCGGACGGTGGCACCGTCCAGCCTGCAACAGCTCATGTAACGGACGGTAAAGCGCCACGGGGTCAATAATATGTCAGATCGGTTAAGCTTTTATGACAGCACGGCATCCAGTCCGTACTTACCCGAGGCCGCCGGTCGAGACTGCGCCGGACGGTCCGCCCCTCTGTAACCCAGGCGCGTGTCGCATGGGGTGCAGCGCCGGGGTTGCGCCACCGGCGTGTTTTCCGTAGGAAGCCGCTGGAGCCGAAGCCGGCCGGGCGCGTAGCACAGCGGTAGTGCACTACCTTGACATGGTAGGGGTCACAGGTTCAATCCCTGTCGCGCCCATTAGCCCCGTAGCAGCGTTGTAGCAGAGGCGACCGGGCAGGGGACCTGAAGATCGCGAACCTCGCCGTGCAGCTTCACGACCGCCCGGGCTGCTACACGATCCTCTCGGCCGATCCGCTGACCGCGCCGACCGTGTTCTCCTCCCCGCATTCGGGCCGCGAATACGACCCCGCTTTCGTGGCCGCCGCCCGCCTGGACGCGCTGACCCTGCGGCGCAGCGAGGATTGCTACATCGACGAGGTCTTCGCCGCCGTCCCCGCCAGCGGCGGCGCGCTACTGGCGGCCCATTTCCCGCGCGTGTGGTGCGACGCCAACCGCGAAGCGTGGGAGCTCGACGCCGGCATGTTCGAGGACGCGCTGCCCTCCTGGGTGAATACGGCCAGCCCGCGCGTAGGGGCCGGCCTGGGCACCATCGCCCGCGTGGTGTCCAACGGCGAGGCGATCTACCGCGGACGGCTGCGGTTTGCCGAAGCCGAGCGGCGCGTCGCGGCTGGCTGGCAGCCCTATCACGACGCGCTGGGCGCGTTGATCGCGCGGGTCAAAGCGCAGTTCGGCGCCTGCCTGCTGATCGACTGCCACTCCATGCCGGACCATGCCTGCGCCGACCGCCGCCCCGTGCCGGATGTCGTGCTGGGCGACGCCTTTGGCGCGGCCTGTGCGCCAGGCGTGACCGCCCAGGTGGAGCGCTTCCTCAAGGATCGCGGCTATGCGGTCCGCCGCAACGACCCCTATGCCGGCGGCTATGTGACGCGGCATTACGGGCGCCCGGCAGCACGGGTGCACGCGCTGCAGATCGAGATCGCGCGCGGCCTCTACATGCGCGAGGACAGCCTGGACAAGACGCCGGGCTTCGGGAGAGTTGCCGCCGACATGGCAGCCCTCGCCCACCACCTCTCGGCCCAGGCCGCGTGGCTGATGGCGTAACGGCCGGGCCAAAGCGGCTGCCCACACCTCAGATCCCGCTCGAAGCCCTGGTGAACATGGTGGTGAGCACGCCGCCAAAGCGGCTGAAGATGCCCAGCAGCGACAGGCAGAGAAAGGCGGCGACGATCCCGTACTCGACGGCGGTGACCGCACGCCGGTCGCGCAAGGCCCCCCACCGGCTTGGACCGGGCACCCCGAGACAGGCAAGCCTCCACCGCATTCCGCATTCACCTTACAACCGGTGCGGAGGACGATACCGCCGCATCCTTAACGAGACGCTGAGAAACGTGTCGATAATGGAACATAAACGCTGGCGCGCCGGCTGTCCAGAAATTGCTGCAGAGTGCGCGACGCGCGCGGCAAAAAAAGAGGCGGGGGCGTGGCGGCCCGCCAAAATTAGTGAGGAAAACGCAAAGAATCCGCCACCCAAA
>CAXUGD010000119.1:3502-8658 GCA_964250355.1 uncultured Acetobacteraceae bacterium
CGCGCGCGTCAAAAAATGAGGCGGTGCCTTGCGGCACCGCAAAGTTTAGGGAGCAACCGTCCAAGATGCGGCGACCAAAGGCCGCCGCAGGGCAGAAGCTAGGACCGTAAAACGCCGGGCGCAAGTTTTATTTTGCATTGCAGCATTGATACGGCGCACCGCCCTTTCACGTTTGGGAAAGCTGTCCCTGGCAAACTCGCCGGCATGACCCTGCCAGCCGTGCTGCGCCCGATCCTGCTCACCGCCCTGCTTCTATGCGGTTGGGCCGGCATGGCCCGTGGGGACGATTCGGCGCTGTGCCGGGCGGCCATCGGCACGGTGGAAGCAGCCCAGCACATACCGGACGCGTTCCTGTCCGCCATCGCGCGCGTAGAATCCGGGCGCGCAGACCCGACCACCGGCACGGTGGCCGCCTGGCCCTGGACGATTAATGCGGAGGGGGCCGGTTCGTTTTTCAACACCAAGGCCGAGGCGGTGGCCGCGGTCCGTGCGTTGCAGGCCCGCGGTGTCCGCTCCATCGATGTGGGCTGCCTCCAGGTAAACCTGTTGAACCACGCCGGGGCCTTCTCCTCACTGGAGGAGGCTTTCGATCCCGCCGCCAATGCCAGCTATGCGGGCAGCTTTCTGCTCTCGCTGTTCGCCCGCACCCGCAGCTGGCCCCGCGCCGCGGCGGCCTACCACTCCCAAACGCCGACGATCGGGGCTGATTACCAGCGGCGCGTGCTGGCGGAATGGGCCGTGCCGAACGAGGATGCCGGCCAGGCGCCGCCAACCCGGCAAAGACCGCACACCGCCGCCAATGCCTGGCCCGGCGATGGGGGCCGGGCCGGCAGTGCCGCATCTGGCGGCGCGCTTGCCTCGGCCGCGTCGCCCACCTCGCCTCTGGCTTCATCGCCGCCGGCCGCCTCGCGCCTGGCCGCCGCGACAGGCTCCGCGATCGGGCACATGGCCGCCTCCTTCGTGCACGCCGCGGCACCACCCGGCGGCGTGGCCTTTACCGGCCGTAGCCTTGCCGCCTACCGCATGATGCCGACGGCGCTCGCCTTCCGGTTGCCGCCCAGGCCGGGTTGAACGGCAGTCCCTTGCTGTTCCGCCTGTCATTTGCCATGTCCGCGACTGAACCACGGGCTTGGGCAATGGCAAAGATGAACGGCCGGGGGAACCCCGGTGGATGCTGGCAGGCGCGGAGCCTGCCCATCCTTATGGGAGCGGCAACCTTCGCCCTCCTGGCGGCGCCTCGTGCTGCCCAGGCTGACGACGCGTCGCCGGTCACGGTCGTGCGCGTGGCCAAACGCGACGTGCCGGAATACGTGCGCGGCATCGGAACGGTGCAGGCCTACCGCTCCGTCCTGGTTCGCGCCCGGGTGGACGGCACGCTGGAGTCGATCGCCTACAAGGAGGGCCAGGCGGTCCATCAGGGTGACCTGCTGGCCCAGATCGATCCCCGCCCTTACGCGGCCGCGCTGGCCCAGGCGCAGGCCAAGCGGGCCAGCGACCAGGCGCAGATCGACAATGCGCGCCGCGACCTTCAGCGCTACGCCACCCTGGCCAGAACCGCCGTAGCATCCCGTCAGCAGGTTGACACGCAGGAGGCGAACGTCGCCCAGCAGACGGCCAACCTGGCGGGCGACGAGGCCGCGATTGCCGCGGCCGGGCTGAACCTGAGTTTCTGCCGCATCGAGTCCCCAATCGACGGCGTGGCCGGGCTGCGCCTGGTCGATATCGGCAACCTGATCCACGCCACCGACACCACCGGCATCGTCAGCGTCACGCAGGTGCACCCCATCAGCCTGGTGTTCACGCTGCCGCAGGACCAGCTGCCGCAGGTGCGCGCCGCCATGCAGGCCGGCCCGCCGCCGGTGACGGCGACCGCCCCGGACGGCGTGACTCCGCTCTCGGACGGCAGGCTGGTGGCAGTCGATAACAGCGTGGACACCCAGACCGGCACGGTCGCGCTGAAGGCCGAGTTCACTAACCTCGACAACAAGCTCTGGCCGGGCCAGTTCTCGACCGGCCAGCTGCGCCTTCGCGTGGCCTCCCAGGTGCTGACCGTGCCGCCGGCCGCCCTTCAGCACGGCCCGGACGGGCTCTACGTTTACGTGGTCAAGCCGGACAGCACGGCCGCGCGCCAGGATGTCACCGTAGGCTACCAGGACGGGGACAACGCGATCGTCACCGGCGGCCTGCACGAGGGCGACAGTGTAGTGCTTTCCGGGCAGCTCCGGCTTCAGCCGGGTGCCAGGGTGGACGCCCACATGCAGGGCGCCAGCTGAGCCGTGAGCATATCCACCCCCTTCATCCGCCGGCCGATCGCAACCTCGCTCATCATGGCAGCGATCTTCCTGGTGGGCATCGCGAGCTACCCGCTGCTGCCGGTGGCTCCCTTGCCGACGGTCGAGTTCCCGACCATCTCGGTCACCGCGAACTACCCCGGCGCCAGCCCGGACGTCATGGCGAGCTCGGTGGCCGAGCCGCTGGAGACACAGTTCAGCCAAATCAACGGGCTGAGCCAGATGACCTCGATCAACGTGCTCGGCACATCGACGATCACGGTGCAGTTCGACCTGTCGCGCAACATCGATGCGGCCGCGACCGACGTGCTGGAGGCGATCAACGGCGCCCAGGGCCAACTGCCCAAGAACCTGCCCAGCCAGCCCACCTTTCGCAAGGTCAACCCGGCCGACAGCCCGATCTTCCTGCTCAGCGTCTGGTCGGAAGACCTGCCGCTGACCACCGTGGACGACTACGCCGAAAACGTGCTGAGCCAGCAGCTGAGCCAGATCAGCGGCGTCAGCCAGGTGGCCGTGGGCGGCCAGCAGAAGCCGGCCGTCCGCGTACAGATCGACCCCGCGCGCCTGGCCGCCATGGGCATGACGCTGGAAGACGTCCGCCAGGTCCTGGTCGATGCCACGGTCAACAGCCCCAAGGGCAGCATCGACGGCCGCCGCCAATCCTTCACCGTCCAAGCCAACGACCAGCTGACCGAGGCGGCTCCCTACAACAAGCTGATCTTGGCCTACCGCCACGGCGCCCCCGTGCGCATCGGCGACATCGGCACCGCCGTGCGCGGCCCGCAGAACCGCGAGCTGGCCGCCTGGCAGGCGGTGAGCGGGCATTCCCGCCGCGGCGTGCTGCTGATCGTCTATAAGCAGCCGGGCGCCAACGTGATCGACACGGTGGAGCGGCTGCGCACCGCCCTGCCCCGGCTCGAAACCAGCATCCCGCCCGCCATCCACGTGCAGACGGTGGTGGACCGCACCCAGACAATACGCGCCTCGGTAGCCGACGTGGAGTTCACGCTGCTGCTGTCGATCGCCTTGGTGGTGATGGTCATCTTCCTGTTCCTGCGCAGCCTGTGGGCCACCATCATCCCGAGCGTCACGGTGCCGCTGGCGCTCGTCGGCACGTTCGCGGCCATGTACCTGCTCGGCTACAGCCTCGACAACCTGTCGCTGATGGGGCTGACCATCGCCGTGGGCTTCGTGGTCGATGACGCCATCGTCATGCTCGAGAACATCTACCGGCACATCGAGGACGGCATGGCGCCGTTGGACGCGGCACTCAAGGGTGCCGGCGAGATCGGCTTCACCATCGTCTCGATCAGCCTGTCGCTGATTGCCGTGTTCATCCCGCTGCTGCTGATGGGCGGGTTGGTGGGGCGCCTGTTCCGCGAGTTCGCGGTCACCGTCTCGCTCACCGTGGCCATCTCGGCCTTCGTCTCGCTCACGCTCACGCCCATGATGTGCGCGCGCTTCCTGCAGGCCGAAACGCACCAGCACGGCCGGCTGTACCGCGCCGTCGAGGCCATGTTCGACGGGATGCTCGGCTTCTACCGCCGCACGCTGGAGGTGGCGCTGCGGTTCCGCTTCGTAACCCTGCTGGTGTTCCTGGGCACGCTCGCGGTTACGGTCTTCCTGTTCGTGGTCATCCCCAAGGGCTTCTTCCCGCAGCAGGATATCGGCCTGCTGATCGCCATCACGGAGGCCAACCAGGACACCTCCTACACCGAGATGTACCGCAAGCAGGAGCAGGTGAACGCCATCGTCCAGGCCGACCCGGCCGTCTCCAGCTTCGCTTCCCTGGTGGGCGCCGGCAATGCCGGGCAGACCGGCAATAACGGCCGACTGTTCATCAACCTGAAGCCCTGGGGCACGCGCGAACCGATCATGCAGGTGATCGCGCGACTGAACGACAAGGTGAAATCCATCGAGGGCTTCCGCCTCTACATGCAGCCCGCCCAGGACATTACCGTGGGCGGCCGTCTGTCGCGCACGCTGTACCAGTACACGCTGCAGGATGCCGACCCGGCCGAGCTGAACGCCTGGGCGCCCAAGCTGCTCGATCGGTTACGCGCCATCCCCATCCTGCGCGACGTCACCACCGACCAGCAGGTGGCCGGCACCACGGCGACGCTGACCATCGACCGCGACGCCGCGGCACGGTTCGGCATTCAGCCCCAGCAGATCGACGACACGCTCTACGACGCGTTCGGCCAGCGCGAGGTGACGCAGTACTTCACCCAGCTGAACTCCTACTACGTGATCGAGGAGGTGCCGCCGCAGCTCGAAGGCGACGTGCGCACGCTGAACATGCTCTACGTGAAGAGCGCCACCGGCACGGCCGTCCCGCTCTCGTCGATGGTCAGGCGCAGCACGGTGCCGATCTCGCCCTTGGCGGTGAACCACCAGAGCCAGTTCCCCGCCGTCACGATCAGCTTCAACCTGGCACCCGGCGCCTCCCTGGGCGACGCGGTCACCCAGGTGGACGCGGCGCGCGGCCAGGCCCGCGCACCGGCCTCGCTCCAGGGCTCCTTCCAAGGCAACGCCGCCGCGTTCCAGTCCTCGCTGAGCAGCGAGCCCTACCTGATCGCGGCCGCACTGGTCGCCGTGTACATCATCCTGGGCATCCTTTACGAAAGCTACGTGCTGCCGCTGACCATCCTCTCCACCCTGCCCTCGGCTGGCGTCGGCGCGCTGCTGATGCTCATGATCGGCGGCTACGATCTCTCGATCATCGCGCTGATCGGCGTGATCCTGCTGATCGGCATCGTGAAGAAGAACGGCATCATGATGGTGGACTTCGCGATTTCCGCCGAGCGGCGGGATGGCGAGACGCCGCTCAATGCCATCCGGCAGGCCTGCCTGCTGCGCTTCCGT
>CAXUGD010000120.1:0-6960 GCA_964250355.1 uncultured Acetobacteraceae bacterium
ATCGGCCGCGGCGAGGCCAACCAGTTCCGCGGCGACCTGCTGGATGCCGGGCTGCGCGGCGGGCTGTGCGCCTTCAAGATCGACCTGGCCGGGCATTTCGAGCGGCTCCTGGACCAGGAGGTGCACGTCCGCGTCGCCGGCACCAACCAGCTCCTGCCCGGCTCGCCCCGCCGGGTCGCCACCAACGCCAACCTCCGCCGCTTCCAGCGCCGCCGGCAGGACCTGCCGGCGGGCGTGCTGCCGCGCCTGAAACGCGCGCTGAACCACCGCGCCGGCACGGGCGGCATCAGCTTCATCATGCCGGTCTTCGATACGCCGCGCGCCTGGCTGATCGAGGCGCTGGAAAGCGTGCGCACCCAGTTCTGCGACCGGTGGGAGCTGATCTGCGTCGATGACGGCTCCAGCGCACCCCACGTGGCCGAGATCCTGGCCGGCTACGCCGCCCGCGAACCCCGCATCCGCGTGCTGCGCCCGCCGCACAACGTGGGCATCGCGCGCGCCGTCAATTTCGGGCTGCGCGCGGCACGGCACCCCTACGTGGCCTTCATCGACCACGACGACCGGGTGGAGCCCGATGCCGCCTGGCAGCTGATCCGCGCGGCACGGCTGACGGGCGCCGACCTGCTCTACAGCGACGAGGCGCAGACCGCCGAGAACATCGACGCCATCACCGAGCTGCGGCTGCGCCCCGCCTTCAGCCACGACTATTACCTCAGCCACCCGTATTTCGTGCACATCGTCTGCGCGCGCACGGAGACCGCGCGCGCCATCGGCGGCTGGGACGAGACCATGGCGATCTCGGCCGACGTGGATTTCGTGCTGCGCATGATCGAGGCCGCGAACACGGTGGCCCACGTGCCCGCCGTGCTGTACCGCTGGCGCACCCACGACCGCAGCACCGGCCATGCCCGGCAGGAGGACGTGATGGAGGCCACCATCGGCGCCATTCAGCGGCACCTCGACCGGTTGCGGACGGGCGCGGCCGTCTCGCCCGGCGCCTGGTTCAACCAGTTCCACGTCGATTGGCCGGCGGCACCGGGCCGCGTGCTGATCGTGATCCCCACCAGGAACAAGGTAGAGCTGCTGCGCACGGCGGTGGAGTCGATCGAACGCACCAGCGAGCGGTCGCATTACCGCCTCGTGGTGATCGACCACGCCTCCGACGATCCTGCCACCCGCGCCTATCTCGACACGCTGGCGGCGCGCCACACGGTGATGCCCTATGCGGGGCCGTTCAACTTCTCGGCCATGAACAACGCGGCGGTGGCTGCCTACGGCGCCGACGCGGCCTTCGTGTTGTTCCTCAACAACGACGTCGAAGCCGTGCAGGCGGGCTGGCTGGACCGCATGCGCCGGCTGGCCGCCCGCCGCGACGTGGGTGCGGTGGGCGCGCTGCTGATGTACGTGGACCGCACGGTGCAGCACGCGGGCGTGGTGCTCGGCTTCAACGATTCGGCCGAGCACGCGCTGAAGTTCCAGGACGTGTTCCTCGACGCGCAGGGGCGGCGCAACCTGGGCTACAATTGCGCGCTGACCTCCGTGCGCGATTACGCCGCCGTCACGGCCGCCTGCCTCATGATGCGCCGCGACACCTTCGAGCGGGTGGGCGGCTTCGACCCGATGTTCGGCATCGGCTTCAACGACACCGACCTCTGCCTGCGCGTGCGGGAGGCGGGGCTGCGCGTGCTGTACGATGGCGCCACGATACTGTACCATTACGAATCGGCTACGCGCAGCCAGACGCAGCAGGTGTTCCATCCGGAGGACACCGCGCGCATGATCGCGCGCTGGGGCGGCCTGCTACGAGACGGCGACCCGTTCTACAACCCGAACCTCAGCTTGAAGACGCAGGACCACGTGCCCACCGAGGAACCCGGCTGCCGGGTGGTGCACGCGCCGCGCGCCACCCGCCTGGCGCTCGGGCTGCTGGCCCGGCCCGCAGCCGGCTGACCTCCGCACCGGCCCACCTTCACGTTTCCGAGAGCGCAACATTCTTTGGCGACCTTCGGCGCGCCATAGCGTCTTGGCTCGCATGACCACGCAGGACCCATCGACCGACACCCGCCTTTCCCTGGGGTCGGACCTCACCATTCCGGTCTATGCGGAAGACCTGACCGTGTCCAAGCGCCAGTCCGTGCTCGCCACCGTGCGCGTGCGGCTCCAGACGCAGACGCACGAGCAGGTGATCGACGAGCTGCTGCAACAGGAACGCGTCGATGTAGAGCGCGTGGCGATCGGCCGGACGGTGGATGCCGTTCCCGCCATTCGCGAGGAGGGCGACACGACCATCATACCGGTGGTCGCCGAGGAACTCGTGGTCGAGCGGCGCCTGGTTCTCAAGGAAGAGATACGCCTGACCCGTGTGCGTACGCGTGAGCGGCACCAGGAAACCGTGACCCTGCGCGAGCAGGCGGCCACGGTGGAGCGGACCGCAGCAAACCAACCCAGACTGCTAGAGGAACAGACACCATGAACGAAGAGACCATTGTCGCCGTATTCGACACGGCCGAACACGCCGCCGCCGCGGTGCGCGACCTCGAAAGCGCCGGCGTGCCCTCCAGCGCCATCAGCCAGCACGCCGGCAGCGCCACCGGTTCGGCTAGCTCGATGACGACATCGACCTCCACCACCACGCAGCCGGGCCAGGAAAAGGGCTTCTGGGCCAGCCTGTTCGGCAGCGATCCGGAATACGGCCACGACACCACCGTCTATGACCGCAGTCTGCAGAGCGGATCGACCGTGGTGACGGTGCGCGGCAGCGAGCAGCACCTGACCCAGGTGCTCGACATCCTGGAGCGCCACAACCCGATCGACATCGACGAGCGGGCCGCCAGCTACGGCGCGAGCGCGTCAACCGCCGCCCTGGGCACGACGGCCGCCACCACCAGCACCGCCGCTACCAATACCGCCGCCACCAGCACCGCCGCGCGTGCCACGACGGAGCCGGGCACGATCCAGCTCTCCGAGGAGACGCTGGCCGTGGGCAAGCGCATGGTCAACCGCGGCACCACCCGCGTCCGCCGCTACGTGGTGGAGACGCCGGTGGAGGAGCAGGTCCAGCTGCACAGCGAGACCGTCACCATCGAGCGCCGCCCGGTCACCGACGGCCGCCCGATCGGCACCGCCGACTTCTCCGACAAGGTCATCGAAGTGACCGAGACGGCCGAGGAAGCGGTGGTGGGCAAGCAGGCCCGCGTGCGTGAGGAGGTGGTGATCCACAAGGAAGGTGCCGACCGTACCGAGACGGTGCGCGACACCGTGCGCCGCGAGGACGTGGAGATCACCAAGGAGCCTGCCACCACCACGACGACCGATACCACGACCACGGGCAGCACGCTCGGCGGCCTGACCGGCTCGTCGTCGTCCAGCACCACCGGCACGGTCGCCTCGGCCCCGTACAAGCCGACCGTCTAGTACCCTAGCCGGCGATGCGCCCGGACCCAGTAGGGTTCCGGGCGCATCGTCTTGTTCACCGTCCGGATGGCTGGCAGGAACCGCCCATGCAGCCCATCCACCCCTACAAGCCGAACGTGTTCGCGGGCCATCCGCTCGACCGGATGGACGCCCACCGCAAGGACGCAGCCTGGGTTCAGGCGCAGCTCGACGCGCCGGCAACCGTGTTCCTGCCCGTCTGGCGGTCCCGCACCTTGATCGGCGGCGGCAAGGACGCGCCCGAGCTCTGCCCCATGCAACCAAGCCTAGCACGCGCCTGCCTCTCGCAGATGCCCTGGGCCGTGTTGGGCGTGCAGGACGCGCGCGCCACCGTGGCGCTCGACCTCAGCAGCCTGGACGACCCGCTGCCGGCCGGCCATCCGGGCCGCTTCGACGACCTCCGGCGCGTGGGCAGCCTGCTACCCGCCGCCCAGGCCGCCATCCTGGCCCATGCGCGCGGCCTGATGCACTGGCGCACCCGCCACCGCTTCTGCGGCGTGTGCGGCGCCGCCTGCCTGCCGCAATCGGCCGGCCACGTGCTGGCCTGCACCGGCTGCGCCGCCCACCACTTCCCGCGCACCGACCCCGCGGTGATCATGCTCGTCACCCACGGCGATCGGGTGCTGCTGGGCCAGCCGGCGCGCTTCCGCGACTGGCGGGTGTTCACCACGCTGGCCGGCTTCGTGGAGCCGGGCGAATCGCTGGAGGAGGCGGTGGCGCGCGAGGTGTACGAGGAGGCCGGCGTGCGCGTGGGCCAGGTGCGCTACCGCTCCAGCCAGCCCTGGCCCTTCCCCGCCAGCATCATGCTCGGCTTTACCGCCGAGGCCCAGGGCGATGCGATCGCCATCGACAGCGACGAATTGGTCGAAGCCCACTGGTTCACCCGTGCGCAGCTCCGGGCGCCGGACGGTTTCGTGCTGCCCCCCGACATGTCCATCGCCCGCCGCCTGATCGACGACTGGCTGGCATCCTGAGGGGCGGCGCGTGCTCTACGCCGCCGTCAGCACGCCCCGGCGCAGCTGGTCCTCCTCGATCGACACGAACAGCGCCCGGAAGTTGCCCTCGCCGAACCCCTCGTCGCCCTTGCGCTGGATGAACTCGAAGAAGATCGGGCCGATCGCGTTGGCCGAGAAGATCTGCAGCAGCACGCGCGTCATCCTGCCCTCCGTCTCGCCCGCGGCCACCGCCCCCTCCCCGTCCAGCAGGATGCCCAGGCGCTGCAGGCGGGCCACGTCCTCGCCATGGCCCGGCACACGTTGGTCCACGCGCTCGTAATAGGTGGCGGGCGGCGAGGGCATGAACTGCAGGCCGCGGGCGCGCAGCCGCTCCACGGTGTCATAGACGTCGTGGCAGCCGCAGGCCATGTGCTGGATGCCTTCGCCCCTGTAGGCGTGCAGGTATTCCTCGATCTGGCTGCGGTCGTCGGCCGATTCGTTGATGGGGATACGTATCTTGCCGTCCGGGCTGGTCAGCGCGCGCGAGAACAGCCCGGTATATTCCCCCTTGATGTCGAAGTAGCGTATCTCGCGGAAGTTGAAGATGCGCTCGTAGAAGCTGGACCACACATCCATCCGGCCGCGCCCGACATTATGGGTCAGGTGGTCGAGGTAGTACAGCCCCTGCCCCGTGGGGTGCGGGTCCGCCTCGCCTGTCCAGGCGAACTCGCCGTCGAACGCCGATCCGCGGGCGCCGTAGCGGTCCAGGAAATACAGCAGCGAGCCGCCGATGCCCTTGATGGCCGGCACGTCCATCACCGGCGCACCCTCGGCCGGGTCGGCCGGCTCGGCGCCCATCGACACCGCGCGCTCGAAGGTCTGGCGCGCATCCACCACGCGGAACGCCATGGACGACGCGCACGGGCCGTGGGCGGCGGCAAAGCGGGTGGCGTGGCTGCCCGGCTCCTCGTTGACCAGGTAGTTCACGTCGCCCTGCCGATACAGCGTCACCGCCCGGCTGCGATGCTTTGCCACCGCCTCGAACCCCATGGTGGCGAACAGCGCGTGCAACCGGGCCGGATCGGGATCGGCGTATTCGACGAAGCCGAAACCGTCCGTGCCCGCCGGGTTCTGTTCGCTGATCATCGATGGCGGCGCCTCGTGCGGATACGGACCCATGATCATGTTCTCCCAACGATGCTGCGCGCGACCATAGCCCAGGGCGGCGCGGATTGTCGTGCAAATCCGGCCGGCCGCCGCGCACGGATTTTTGCGGCCCCTGGATTTTTGCAGCCCACGGAATAAACGCGCGCGCCGCCCCGTCTTTCCCGCGTGGCGCACAGACGCCGCAAAGGAGACACCATCATGACCCGGAAAATCCTGTATGCGGCCTGTGCCGCGCTGCTAACCGCCGCCGCCGCGCCAGCCCAGGCCGGCAAGGCGCAATTCACCACGCTCTACCACTTCACGCAGAGCGCAAACGGCGAGGCTGACGTCGCGGGCAGGCTGGCCGCGCTGGACGGCGTGCTGTACGGCGCGGCCGAGACAGGCGGCAGCGCTGGCCGCGGCACGGTGTTCAAGTTCGACCTCGCGACCCTGGCCGAGACCACGCTGCACAGCTTCACCGGCGGCCGCGCCCAGGGCGAGTACCCCTTCGGCACCCTGTCGCGCGTCGGCGGTGCCATCTATGGCGGCACCGTCGAGGGGCACGGCACCGGCCCGGGCAGCAACGGCAACTACACCGGCTTCGGCACGATCTGGCAGCTGCACGCGGCCAGCGGTCGCGTCCGCGTGTTCCACGGCTTCGACGGCGCCGACGGATCGCAGCCCTATTCCGGCGTCACCCCGGTGGGCGGCGTGTTCTACGGCGTGACCTGGTACGGCGGCCCCACCAACGGCGGCACCGTCTTCAAGATGGACGCCACCGGCACGCTGACGCAGCTCTACACGTTCCCGGACAGCACGGTCGGCTGCCATCCGCTGGGCGCGGTGGCCGTGGTGGGCCACGTCCTTTACGGCACCACCACCTTCTGCGGGGCAGGCCAAGCCGGCACCGTCTTCTCGCTCGACCTTTCCACCGGTCACGCATCGCTGCTGCACAGCTTCCCGCCGAACAGCAACAACAGCGCGCAGCCGACCGACCTGCTCTACCAGGACGGCGCGGTGTACGGCACCACCTTCGACGACGGCGGTGCCGGCACCGCCTACAAGATCGACGTGAAGACCGGACGATACGCGTTGCTGCACCAGTTCAGCGGAGGCGCCGACGGTGGAACGCCATCCGCCGGCCTGACGGCGTTCGGCGGCAAGCTGTACGGCGTGACGCAGACCGGCGGCGCCAACGTCCTCGGCACCCTCTACAGCATCGACCCGGCAACCGGCACCGTAACCGTCCTGCACGACTTCACTGGCGGCAGCGATGGCGACACGCCGGACGCGGCCCTGCTCGCCTATGACGGCGCGCTCTACGGCAGCACGCTCAACATCGACTCGGAATACCCGAACCCGCGCGGTACGCTGTTCAAGTTCGTCCCCTGACCACCGGGCGCGGCGGCGCAGTCTCGCCGCCCACCGCTAGGCCCGATCCCCGGAC
>CAXUGD010000120.1:6970-8603 GCA_964250355.1 uncultured Acetobacteraceae bacterium
CGCGCGCGCGGGCCCCCGCCCCCCCCCCCCCCCCGGCCCCCCCCCCCGCCCGGGGCCGGGGCCGGGGCCCTAGCGCTGCCCCAACGGCACGTAATCCCGCTGGGCATGGCCCGTATAGACCTGCCGGGGCCGGCCAATGCGCTGCAACGGGTCCTCCATCATCTCCTTCCACTGGCTGATCCACCCCACCGTGCGCGCAACGGCGAACAACACGGTGAACATGCTGGTCGGGATGCCCATCGCCTTGAGGATGATGCCCGAGTAGAAATCGACGTTGGGATACAGCTTCTTGCTGATGAAGTAGTCGTCGTGCAGCGCGATGTGCTCCAGCTCCAGCGCGAGGTCGAGCAGCGGGTCGTCCTTGATGCCGAGTTCGTCCAGCACCTCGTGGCAGGTGCGCTCCATGATCTTCGCGCGCGGGTCGTAGTTCTTGTACACCCGGTGGCCGAAGCCCATCAGGCGGACGTGACTGTTCTTGTCTTTCACCTTGCCGATGAAGTCGGGAATGGCGTCCTTGTGGCCGATCTCGGCCAGCATCTTCAGCACCGCCTCGTTGGCGCCGCCATGCGCAGGCCCCCACAGGCTCGCGATGCCGGCGGCGATGCAGGCGAACGGGTTGGCGCCGGTCGAGCCCGCCAAGCGCACGGTGCTGGTCGATGCGTTCTGCTCGTGATCGGCGTGCAGGATCAGGATGCGGTCCATCGCGCGCGCCAGCACCGGGTTCACGTGGTACGGCTCGGCCGGCACCGCGTTCATCATGTACAGGAAGTTCTCGGCATAGCCCAGGTCGTTGCGCGGGTACATGAACGGCTGGCCGATCGAATACTTGTAGGCCCAGGCAGCGATCGTCGGCACCTTGGCGATCAGGCGGAAGGCGCTGATGCGGCGGTGGTCGGCGTTGTTGATGTCCAGGCTGTCGTGATAAAACGCAGACAGCGCGCCCACTACGCCGCACAGCACCGCCATCGGATGCGCGTCGCGGCGGAAGCCGTTGTAGAACTGGCGCAGCTGCTCGTGCACCATGGTGTGCAGCAGCACGCCGCGCTCGAACTCGGCCATCTCCGCGCGGTCGGGCAGTTCGCCGTTCAGCAGCAGGTGCGCCACCTCCAGGAAGGTGGATTTCTCGGCCAGCTGGTCGATCGGGTAGCCGCGATGCAGCAACACGCCCTCGTCGCCGTCGATGTAGGTAATCTTGCTGTCGCAGGCCGCCGTGCCGCCATAGCCGGGATCGTAGGTGAACACGCCGATATCGGCATACAGCTTGCGTATGTCGAACACCGAAGGTCCGATCGTGCCGGCCAGCAGCGGCAGTTTGGCGGTGTGGTTCGTGCCGTCGAGGGTAACGGTGACCGAGCCGATGGCGGTGCCGCTCATGGGTGATCCTGTGATGGCGCGGGCGTGGCCCGGCTGGGTGGCGTGCGGCCGAAGCGAGGCCGCCGCACCATAAGGGCGAGTTTCGCGCCAGCGCAACCTTCGCACCCGCAGCATGGGCGGCCGCAGCATGGCCGGCGCGGCCGCTCAGTCCCAGAAGGGGTGCGTGCCGTAAAGCTTGCCCCAGGCCCGCTCCACCCGGGCCGCGCTGCCCATATCGCGGGCGGCGGCGAACCCCCGCACCACGCCCGCGGCAAAGGCG
>CAXUGD010000121.1:0-8579 GCA_964250355.1 uncultured Acetobacteraceae bacterium
GGCGGTGACCGCGCGGCTGCGCGATGCGCTGGCCCGGATGGACCCGCATACGGAGACGGCGCGCCGCGGCTACGTGATGCTGGGCCGCGCCGAGCTGTCGCTGGGCCACCTGCCCCAGGCGGCCGATGCCTGGCGCCAGGCGCTGGCGCAACGGTTCGAGCCGGATCTGGGGGCGGAGACGGCCGAGGTGATCACGGAGGTGGAGGCGCATGTGACGCCGGAGGCGGCCGCCCTGTTCAAGCGGGCGCTGGCCGAGGCGCCGGCGGATGTGGCGTGGCGGCAGGCGGCGGAGAAGCGGGTGGCGGAGGCGGGGGGGAGTTGATACCCGGGCCGGCGTGACGTTCACGGCCTGGAGCCTGGAAGACTGCCTTTCGGGCAAAGCTGGCCCGGGTGTCACACGCCAGATCGACCATGTCTTTTCAGAGCCGCCCTGCACCGTGGCGTTGCCGAAGCTGACGGTTGGACGATTCTTTCTTGAAAGAATGCAGGTTCGCGAGCTGCCGGCTGCCGCGTCCTGGCACAGTGCCGGATACCAGGCCTTTGCCACACCTTTGTTTATCATCCGGAACGCCGTCGTTCACTCGGCGGCCGGCATCGTAGCGTTGGGTGACGCGCTTCTTGATGAGACGCTGATCCATACGTCGCCATCGGTGAACAGGTATGAGCGCGATGGACGGTCTGTCCGGTTGCACGCCCAATATCGGGCTCTACCGGGCCGGCATGTGTCGCTGCTGGCGGGCGGCACCGAAAGTTACTTCCACGTCGTCATGGAGTCTGTGGCCCGGTTGGCGGTCGTCGAGGACGCGCATATTCAGGGCGTTGAAAGCCATCTTGTTCCGGCAGGGGCGCCCAATCTGCTTGGCTTGCTTGGGTTGGCAGCCTCTCGACCGGCCCGGGTTGTAGAGGTCGGCAACCACGAAGCCTTCGTTATCGAGGAACTTGTGCTGCCGTGGACGATACACGGACAATCCACGTATCACCCGTGCATAAAGCCTTTCTTTGCCAGGATGGCCGACACTGTCCGTGCGCCTTCCTTGGGCCTGCCGCGTCGGGTGTACATCTCGCGAACGCTGGCAGCTAACCGACGGCTTGTGAACGAGAGCGCGTTGATCGATGCGCTGGCCGCCCTTGGGTTTGTGTCAGTCAATCTGGAAACACTTGATGTAGAGACGCAGATCCACATTGTCCGAGCAGCAGACGTGATTGTGGCGCCGCATGGTGCGGGGCTTGCAAACATCGTGTTCGCGCGGCCGCACGCTGTTGTCGTCGAGCTCTTGATGGACTCCTACGTCAACTGGTGCTTCAGGCATTTGGCGGCGATGCTCAACTTGAAATACGATTGTGTCGTCGGTCGAAGCATGGGAACTTGGAGCGACTTGTCTCCGGCGATTCACGGAGACGCCTGGCTTGTCTCGATCCCTCACGTGGTTGCGGCCGTTGCGCAGGCGGCTGGCGCGTTAGGCGGACGCTAGTCCGCCTTCTTTGTGTGTGGCACTTGGGCGCGTACCTCTTGCGGTACATCGGCGGGGAGGCGGACTGGCGTCCGCCCTACGTGCGGCATGGGGATCAATTCTGCCGGGTGCGGTTCCATTGGGCTATCATGTCGTGGTGGATGTCGGTGGGGTTCCAGCCGGTGAGTTGGGCGAGGGTGGCGTTTTCCGCCTTCCAGCGCTCGTGCAGTTGGGCGCGGTAGCGGCGGCCGGCGGGGCAGCTGTCGAGCGTGCGCAGCTTGCTGGCGACCTGGATGACGAAGCGGGCCTGGTAGTTCTCGGTGTCGGGCGTTTCCTGGAATTGAAGGTCTTCTGGGAAGTGCGCGGCGTCGTAGCGCACGTGCAGGCGCGTGATGAAGTCGCGGGCGTCGCTCTCGGCGTCCGTCCCGCCGCGGGCGGTCGCACCCACCTCGTCCAGTTCGGACTGCATCAGCGGCGCGGTGGAGCATGGGTCGCAGAGGGCGATGTTGCCGGCGATGGGCCAGGCGTATTCGAGGAACACGGCGGTGCTGCCGGCCTGCTGCACCTGGCGGTCGAACACCGTGTCGTAGAACGCGCCGAATTTCTCCTGGACGTATTCGGGGATGTTCACGCCGCTGGGCATGCGCACGGTGCGGTAGTTGGTCACGTCCACGCGGCCGGTGCGCGCCAGCGCCAGCACGATCATGTCTTGCGGGCCGCTGGCGTTCACCGTGCCCAGCCGGATCGGCAGCATGAACTTCGGCGTGTCGTAGGATACGCGGATGGGGCGCAGGAAGCCGGTGGTGTTGTTCTTCATGCGGTCCAGGTTCACCTTCGCCACGAAGAAGTGCATATGCTGGCGCAGGTAGCTGCCGATGACGGGGCCGGCCGCCTGCGGCATGCGGTAGCCGTTGCGGTTCAGCCAGGCGATCAGCCCGTCGCTGTCGGCCGCGGCCAGCACCTTGATGTCGTATTCCTCCACGCTGAAGGCGGCTTCCACGCGCACGTCGGCTTTGCGCATGATCCTGCCCATCATGCCTGCTGCCGCCATCACCGGCGCGGGCGTGGGCAACGCCCGCATGGCCTCGTAGGCGGGCGGGCATGGGTCCGGGTCGAAATACTGCACCAGCCGTGGCTTGGTGTACTCCGCCAGGTGCTCCACGATCTCGGGTTTGACGATGCGCACCTGCTCGCGGCGGATCACGGTGGGCACCGGGATGACCAGCGCGAACTGCTTGGGGTCGCCGTGCACGTCGCTGGCCATGGTCACGATCGTGTGGCCGTCCTGGTGCACCAGCACCACACGGGAGGCCTTGTTGACCAGCGGCTGGTCGGAGGTGGCGACGTAGAAGCCGCAGAAGGCCTGGGCGGCGGTGGCGTAGGCGAACAGCGCCGCCGTGGCGAACGGGAGGATACGCATCAGATCTCCTGCAATGGGGGTGCCCAGGCGAAGCGCCTGCCGGGCACGGCGAAGTCGAGCAGCGGGGTGAGGAGGGCCAGGCTCATCAGGGCGTAGAACAGGCCGGGGCGCACCTGCCAGCGGAACTGCAGCAGGTGGCCCAGTGCGGCCACGCCCAGCGCCCATACGATGCGCGCGGCGCGGGTGTCGGGTGTGGAGCGCGGGTCGGTGACCATGAAGAAGGCGAACACCAGCAGCGCGCCCGACTGCATCTGGTGCAGCGGGATCGCCCACGGGTCGCCCAGCGCCACGCAGCGGGCGGCCAGCAGCACGGCCCAGCCGGCCAGGAAAGCCAGCGCGGTGTCCAGCCGGCGCGCGCGCGACAGCACCAGGGTGGCGGCGCAGACGAGCGCCGCCGCACTCCAGGCCAGGGCACCCCATTGGCCCGGCGCCACCCACACGCGGTGCGTGAGGAGCAAGGTAACGATGGCACAGCAGGCCGGGTTGAACAGGTGCTTGCCGCGCACCCGGAGCGCGAATTTGGAGCCGACGCCCACGATGCCCGATGCGGCCCACAGCAGCGGCGCGTGCGTGCGCAGCAGCAGCGTGAGCGACAGGGCGGTGATGGCCGGGCTGCGCCAATCCGGCGGCCGGCCCTCCACCGCGTTGCCCGCCGCCTGCGTGGCGATGCCGGCCAACAGCGTTACCGCCAGTTGCGCCAGGCCGGCGCCGGTGCCGAGCCACAGGATGGCGATGGCCAGCAGGCCGGACAGGGTGGCGATCTGGAACAGCCGAGGGTCGGTGCGGGCCAGCCAGCCGGGGCGGGCCTGGCCGGAGGCTGTGGAGACCAGGCCGAAACCGCCATCCATGTGCTGCCGCCCGCCTCGTTGCGCGGCCAGTATGGCGGCGCGCGCGTGCGGGGTGCAAGCCTGCTTGCCAAGTGCTGCTGCGCACCCGAGATGCCGGTGATGGACACCGCCGAGACGCCACCGCCCGCCCCCGAAACCGCACAGGGTCAGCCTGCGCCGATGCCCAAGGAGATCGGCGGCCCGAAAGGCCCGGAGCCGACCCGCTATGGCGATTGGGAGGTGAAGGGCCGCTGCACCGACTTCTAGGCGGTGGCGGACCCGCGGCCCAGCCTGGTGATCGGCGCCGGCGGAGGCATCGGTGCGGCTTTCGTAGCCGCGCTGGCCGGCACGCCGGTGGTTGCCCTGTCGCGCAGCAGCGTGCCGGCGGCCGAGCTGACCGACGAGGCGGGCCTTGCCGCGGCCGCCGCGGCGTTGCGCAGCCAGGCGCCGTTTAGCCGCATCATCGACGCCACCGGCGTGCTGACGGTGGACGGCCACGGCCCGGAAAAGCGGTTGGCCGATCTGGACCCGGCGGTGATGGCGCGCGCCTTCGCCATCAACGCGATCGGGCCGGCGCTGCTGATCAAGCACTTTACTTCGCTACTGCCGCGCCAGGGCCGCTCGGTGTTCGCCACGCTGTCAGCGCGGGTGGGCAGCATCGGCGACAACCGGCTGGGCGGCTGGTACTCCTACCGCGCCTCGAAAGCCGCGTTGAACCAGCTGTGGCGCACGGCGGCGATCGAGGTGGCGCGCCGCCGGCCGGAGGCGGTGCTGCTGGCCCTGCACCCCGGCACGGTGCGCACGGCCCTGTCCGCGCCGTTCACCGCGGCGGGCGGGGGCATGAGCGCGGCCGAGTCGGCACGGCGTCTGCTGGCGGTGATGGACGAGGCGGTGGAGAGCGGGTGTTTCCTGGATTACGATGGCAGGCCGGTGCCTTGGTAGGTTTACCCGGGGCGCGAAAGTCGGAAGACACAGTTGGTTGGATCTGGCTCGACTAACGAGTCAAGAACGACCGGTTTTCGGCATGGCGTTTGGCCGTTAATGCTGGCGCGCCAGCCGCAAGACTATGCGCGGGGGATGTACTGCGGTGCGTCCCTCGATGGCGAGGACCTCAGCCTTGGCAGGGCCGACTTGGAACGTAGCACCCTCGGTCAGGTGCACGTGAAGTATGTCGGTGGGCGCAAGATAGTCGCGCGGCAGCTTGAGCGGCAGCAGCTCGACATCCGCCGAGACCGGGTGCGTTTCGTTCGGGCGCCACGCTTGGGCGCGTATCTCCCATGCCTTCTGGATGTTGTCGCCATCAAGGATGCGCACGTCGCCCTCACCCCCTTCTAGGACGACGGTATATTTCGGCCAGGGTTGGCCTTTGAGGGCTGGTGCGGCAACGGGTGTGAAACCCACGCCGCCCATGTCCTGCCCGCCCGTAGCAGGACTGACCGTGATACTGTAGCAGTTCTGATCGACCATGATCTGCTGGCCGGGATAGACGAAGTACACCATCTCCCACGCGACGCCGGCGTTTGATCCCGTCAACCCGATCTGGGCATGGAGGGGTGGGTTATAGACACCTATTACCCCTACAGAATGAACTCCAAGGCTGCCTTGACGCGTTGCTTGAACATACTCGGCAGCCGAAGTATCGGAAGCTTCGGACATTGAACTGGCTCCGAGCGCAATAACGGCTGTTAAGAAAGCAGTTTTCAGGACGCTAGTTGGGCATCCGCTCACAGCGAGCTTCCTGTCTCTACCCATCCGATCGATTGGCTGAGTTGATTAAACGGAATGGGCGGAGGATGCTGCGATCCCCAAGGGTTTCTCAGGATGACGATAGGTCCTTTGGGGCTTTGCTGTATGCTGTCCAGCATGTAGGCATGCGGGCCGACAAGGCCGAACGGAAGTTTTTGAGCGGGACTAACTTGTGGTAGTGAGTCCATTACAACGGGTTTTCCCGCTGTCAGATCAGCTTGCAACTCGGTCGCGGTCACGCTTCCAATCGGCTTCTGACTTGCTTTCTTGCCGGTCAGCGTTTCCATGGCGTTCATCGGGTAGCCGCCGTTGGTGATCTTGTCATAGCCGCCGTTCAGCTTCGCGAAAGCCTTCTCGATGACGGCCACCCAAATCTCGTGTTGATTGCCGACTTGAGCTTGGTCCTGACCGCTGTTGACGATGTTGGAACCGAAATTACTGTCCACGGTTTCGAGTACCGGTTCGAAATCCGAGCCACCAAACAGGCTTGCGAAGAACCCAGAGATACCGCCCTTATGCCGGTAGAACGTAACGGTGTAGGTGCCGTTGCCGTTATCCTTGATCATCTTACGAATGATTTCCGGCTTCATCTTTGCGATGTCGCCCACTACCGCTAACAAGTAGCAGTCACCGATCTGCCCCTGGTTAACGTCGGTCTGCGTGATGTCTTGGGGATCGATGGTTCCCGGGGCGGTGCGCGCGGGAGTTTCCTTGCCGAATAGAAGTTGGTCGGCGTGCTTGCCAGGAGTGACGGGCGTATTCGCAGCATCGGGCTGTGCAACAACAACAGCGAACTGCGGCTGAACCCCGCTCAGAAGCTTCGTCGCAGCCTGGACATTTCCGGCCTGGAGCATGTTGTTGATCGCATTCCAGGTCGTAAGCAGATTGTTTTGAGCCACCTGCGCCGGCCCTGGCATGACGACGCGAGCGCTCGCAGCTTGCAGTGCGTCCATGGCGGGCTTGTTTTGCGCTAGCCATTGCTGCGGCGTAGGCGGGGGTGGCGGCGCGGGTTGGACGGGCTGGGGCACGACCGTGCCTGCTGGGACCGGGACCGGTGTTCCGTCTGGGTGCCTGATGCCGCCAACCGGAATCGGCTTGGTGTCGGGGGTGCCGGCGGCAGCGTTTTCGAGCGCCTTGCCTGCCTGATGGGCTGCGTGGACGGCCTCGTCCTTGGCGACCTGCATGCCGTGGGCGACCGCGTGGCCGGCTTGTGAAAGGCCCGCTTCCGCCTCGTCTGCATACTGGCTGATGTCGATGCCGAAGAAGGAGTGCAGCCAGCTTGCCTGCTCCGGGGTTGGGCGACGCCTGCCTGCCTGTTCCACGCCTGTGTCCTCCCGCCTGCAGCCGTTGTAGCGCCCCGCCCAGAACGCGCAACGACCTGACTACAGGTCGGCGGTTTCCGGCACCAGGAGCGTGCCGGTGCGGTCGTCGTGGCGGCCGAGGTCGGCGTCGGTCAGGATGCGCCAGCTGCCGCCGGCCAGGATCTCGCTGGGGCGGAAGCGGGCCTTGTAGGCCATCTTGCGGCTTTCCGGCACCCAGTAGCCCAGGTACACGTAGGGCAGGCCCAGCTGGCGGGCGCGTTCGGCCAGCCACAGGATGGCGTAGGTGCCGACCGAGCGGCGGGCCAGTTCGGGGGCGAAGAAGCTGTAAACGGCGGACAAGCCGTCGCCCAGCCGGTCGGCCAGGCAGGCGCCCACCAGGCGGTCGTCGGGGTCGCGGAACTCGATCACCATCGTCTCGATGGGCGTGTCCTCCACCATGGCGCGGTAGTCGTAGAAGCTCATGGTGGCCATGTCGCCGTCGCCGTGACGGGCCTGCTGGTAGCGCTGGAAGAGGGCGAACTGCTCGGCGGTGGCGCGGGCCGGCACCTCGAAGCCCTCCGTGCCCTCGTTGGCGCGGGCCACGCGCTTCAGCGAGCGGTCGGGCTCGAACAGCCGCGTGTCGATGCGGATGGGCACGCAGGCCGAGCAGCTGGGGCAGACGGGGGCGTAGGCGATGTTGTGGCTGCGGCGAAAGCCGGCGCGCGACAGCCGGTCGTGCAGCGTGTCGGAATCGGGGCCGGTGATCTCGGTCACCACCTTGCGCTCCACCCGGCCCTGCACGTACGGGCAGGGCAGCGGCGCGGTGGTGTAGAAGAATTGTGGCCTGCGCGGCGGCTTGTACGTCATCCGTGCTTCAAACCGGCTCCCGCGATCGTCCGGGCCATCATGTAGGGAGAAGGGGTAGCTAGGGAAGCGTCTTCGCGATCAGGGCAGCAGGCGCAGCGTGGCCGAAACGCCGTCCGGCCGGGCCGGGATGGCGACGGTGCGGCCCGCGGCCCAGAGCGGCAGCATGTCCCAGGCGTGCGGGGAGAGCAGGTTGCCGGACTGGCCGGGGGCCACGGCGAAGCGGCTGCGCTCCAGGTCGGCCAGGTCGTAAATGCCGCGATAGGCGGCGCCGTGCAGGGCGGCAAACTGGCCCAGCACGCCGTTGCCGCCGCGGAACAGGGTGGTGTCGTCGCCATCCACGGCCATGCGCCTTCCGGCCAGCGCGCCCAACACCGGCACCCCGCCCAGCAGCGGGTGGGCGAACACCGCCTGGTGCACGCTGCCCCAGCGCCAGGCGGCCGGGTCCGGCCCGAACCGTGTGGCCAGGTCCTGTGCCGCGCCGTTCAGCGCACGGCCCAGCGCGGGGCGGCAATCGCCCTGGCAGAAGGGGGCGGCCTGGGCGTTTGCGGACGGCACCAGCAACGACAGCGCGAAGCTGCCCCAGGGGCCCCCATCGGCTTCCGGCACATGGCTGGCGGCCAGCACCTGCCGCACGAACAGCTGGATGACGGCGTTGAACACCAGCGGCTCCGGCCGGTCTTGCGCCATCGTGCCGTCCCAGCCGTCTAGCAGGGCCTGCGTGCGGCCGGCGACACCCGGCTGGCGGGGCAGCGCGCGCAACACGGGCAGCAGGTCGTGCGCCAGCACGCTCACGTCGTCGCGCTGCATCGCCTCGAAATCGGCGACGGTGAAGCGGGGCTTGGCGGCGAGCATTTCGTGGATGCGGCGCGCGCGGATCGGGCCGGGGAAGTCGCGGCCGAGATAGACGGGGAAGTCGGGTGGGGCGGTGCGCTCGTTGGCGTTTTCCACCGTGCCGCTCGCGGGGTGC
>CAXUGD010000122.1:0-8466 GCA_964250355.1 uncultured Acetobacteraceae bacterium
GCCACGGCGCGCTGACGATCGCGCTGCGCCACCCCGGCCGCTATCGCTCGGTCACCCCCTACGCGCCCATCAGTGCGCCATCGCACGTCCCCAGGGGCGAGAAGGCGCTGGGCGGCTACCTGGGGCCGGACCCGGCGGCGTCGCGCGCGCCGGGCAGGACTCCCGCGGCTGCTTGCCCGGCCGTCGGTATGGCCGCATCCTGGTTTCGCCACAGTCCGGCGGCCGAGAATGAGTGACGCCCATTCGACCCTGAACGCGCTCGTTCCGGTGGTGCTGCTGCTGGCGCTGGGCGTGCTGGCCGTGATCGGCTCGCGCGCCCTAGGGTTGAACGCGGTGGTGGGCTACCTGCTGCTCGGCCTGGGGCTGCGCGTCTCCGGCCAGACCCTACTGGCCGACCGCGGCACGGTGGCGACGCTGGCCGAGCTGGGGGTGGTGTTCCTCCTGTTCGACATCGGGCTGCACTTCTCGCTCGGCCGCGTGCGCGCGCAGGCGGCCGACATCTTTGGCTTCGGGCCGGTGCAGGTGCTGGCCGGCACGCTCGGCCTGGGCCTGGCCGGCATGGCGTTCGGCCTTCCGCCGATGGCCGCCGGAGTCGTGGGTGCCACGCTGGCCCTGTCGTCCACCGCGGTGGTAGCCGGGCTGATTGCCGAGCGGCACCAGCAGAACTGCCCGGTGGGCCTGACCGCCACGGCCATCCTGATCTTTCAGGACGTGGCGGGCATCTTCCTGCTGATCGTGGCGGGCGCCCTGGGCGACGGCCGCGCCATCCTGCCGGCCATGGGCGTCGCACTAGCCAAGGCAACCGGCGCCTTCGCGGTAGCCGTGCTGCTCGGCCGCCTGATCGTGCGGCCGCTTTTCGCTTTGGTGGCGCGCACCAGCAACGAGGAGGTGTTTACCGGCATGGCGCTGCTAGTGGCGCTGGCCGCGGGTGTGGCGACCGGGTCGATCGGCCTGTCGCTGACCCTGGGCGCGTTCCTGGGCGGCACCATCATCGCGGAAACGCCCTACCGGGCGGTTGTGCAGTCGGAGATCAAGCCGTTCCGCGGCCTGCTGCTCAGCTTCTTCTTCATCTCCGTAGGCCTCTCGCTCGACGTGGACGCGCTGTTGCGGTTCTGGCCCGACGTGGTGGCGCTGACCGTCCTGCTGGTGGCCATCAAGATCCTGACCAACGCCGCCTCCAGCCTGGCCTTCCGCTGGTCGGTGCCGGGCTCGACCCAGCTTGGCTTCCTGCTGGCGCAGGGATCGGAATTCGCGTTCGTGATCCTGGGCCTGCCGGCGGTGCGCGCTCTGGTGGGCGAGCAGCGCAGCGCCGTGCTGATTGCGGCCGTGGCGTTCAGCCTGGCCCTCACGCCCACGCTCGCTTCGGCCGGGCGGTTGCTGGCGGGCAGGATGCGGCGGGGTGCGGCCAAGCGGGCGGATGGCGAATTGCAGCCGCGCGCCACGCCCGAGCCGGTGTTCATCGCCGGCATGGGCACCACCGGCCGCACGCTGGCCGACGCGCTGACCGAGTTCGACATCGGCTACGTGGCGCTGGAGCGCGACGGGCGCCGGCTGCGCGAGGCGGTGGCCGACGGCTACAAGGCCGGGTTCGGGGATTTCGCCGACCCCCGCATTTGGGAGCCGGTAGCGCTGCACGGCCGCAAGATCAGCGTGCTGACCGCCGCCTCGTTCGAGGTATCGCAGGCGCTGACGCCGATCGTGCAGGCGCGCTACCCCGGCCTGACCCGGATGGCGGTGGTGCAGACGGAGGCGGAGGCAGAGCAGTACCGCAGCATCGGCGTGCAGCCGGTGCTCAACCGCAGCTTGCCGGCCGGGCTGGACCTGGCCGCCGCCGTGCTCGATTGCCTGGGCGTGGACCCGGCGCGTATCGGCAACTGGATGCGCGCGCAGCAGGAACGGGCATTATCGCGCGGCACCGACCTGGCCGCGTAACCGGCCTCGGCGAAGCCTTACGGCGCCTGCCGGGTTTCCACGTAAGCGCGACCAAGTTCTTGAAACGGCACGGGGAAGGAGGCGCCTGGCCCCCTTCCCCGCTGCCCGGGCGGGCATCGGCGGCTCAGTAGTAGGTGAACTCTATCGTGTTGCCGTTTAGCAAGGTCGGTATCGACACGGTATGGCCACCCTGGACCATGTTGATCTGCGCCGAACTGGCGCTGCCGGGGTTGAAGTAGTTGTAGTTGAAGTTGTAGGCGGCCGCACCCCAGAAGAAATCGTAGGCGTAGTCGGCCAGTGTCGCCTGGGTGCCGACCGTGGGCGCCTCCACGATCCATTCGGCGCTGTTGCCGACCAGCCTGGTGCCGGATGGCGGCGTCAGGTTGTACTCCTGGACGGCGCCGGTGTTGATGTTCTCGACATAGGCGTAACCGTTGGTAGCCGAGGTGTTCCACACTTCCACGAACATGTCGTCGCCCGGCGTGACCGGCAGGGAGATGCGGCTTTCCGAGTAGGGGTACCACTCGATCCAGGCGGAGTAGTAGGAGGCTGTGCCGCTGCTGCTGCAGTAGGCGTCGGACTCGGTGCCGGCCTGCAGCACGTCCGGCGAACCGAAACCGTCGATACCGACCCAGGAGGACGAGTAGGTCCAGCCGCCGCTGCAGGGCCGGTTGGTGGCGGCCGGGATCACGAAGTCCGCCAGCAGGAAGTAGTAGGACGTGGACGGGCTGTACGAGGTCAGGCCGTTAAGGTTGGCAAAGCCGCTCCAGTTGCCGCTTGTATAGGTGGTGTTGCCGGTCTTGACGTCGGCGTGGTGCTGCCGCAGCGACATGGGGCCGTGATAGATGCTCGTCGCGGTCAGGTCGCCTGCCAGCCGGGTGGTGCGGACGGACATGGCGCGGCGCCACTTGGCATAGGCGTCCGGCTGCGTGGCGACGTCGGGCCGCGGCGGCAGGGCGTAGGCGGCCAAGGCTTCGGTGCTGGCGTGCACCGCGTCGAAGCCGGCCGGCGGTGCGGCCACGGCACGGATGCCAGCGATGTTGGTCTCGGCCGTGTCGGCCGCGGCGGCGTGGGTCGCCATGCCGAACGCGAGGGATAGCCCGCCGGCCAGCAGCACGGCGTTCTGCACCGACCGAAACAGGGCCGGTTTGTTGTGATGTTTGCTCATGGTGTGTCTCCGCTCGTGAACCCCGTTGGGGAGCGCCGGTTGGTCCGCCGCTGCAGCCAATGGCCCGAAGAAACCGGATTGACGAAAATCAAAGCTTCTCAAATCGCGTAAACGGATATTCCCGTGTCTTGTCAGTCACTTGAACCGTCACGAGACGCGCTTGATGTTCGTGGGGCGCGGGCGTAAATGGCGCGTGATCGGAGGGCGCGACATGGAGCAGCGCAGTCCCGGATGAGCACGGTCGCCTTTGGCCCGTTCCGCCTCAATCCAGCCAGGCGGCTGCTGGAAAAATCGGGCGTGCCGGTGCCGTTGAGTTCGCGGGCCTTCGACATTCTCGTAGTGTTGGCCTCGGCGCACGACCGTGTGCTGAGCCGCGCCGAGATCATCGCCCAGGTCTGGCCCGACGTGATCGTCGATGAGCATAATCTGTCCGTGCAGATATCGGCGCTGCGGCGGGCGCTGGGCGATTCGGGGGACGACCCCAAGGTCATCGCGACCGTTCCGGGCCGCGGCTACCGCTTCGTGGGTGTGCTGGCGGAGCCGGCCCCCGCCGGTGTGTTGGAGCTACCCGACGACACACCATCCCCCGCTATGGCCATCGGGGAGGTGCCGCCGGTAGCCGCCCCGCTTGCGCGCCGCCGTTGGAGCGGCCGGCCCATGGCCATCGGCGCAGCCTGCGCGTTGGTGCTGGCGTTCTGCCTCCCGTGGATGGTGCAGGGGCTGCGCGGGCCGCCGGTCAATGCGCCGCTTCTGTCCATCGCAGTCCTGCCGTTCCGCAACCTCGACGACGCGGGCGTGCAGCCGCATTTGGCGGAGGTGGTGAGCGACGACCTGACCACCAACCTCTCGCACATTCCCGGCAGCCTCGTGATCGCGTCGGAAACCGCCGACAGCTATCGAAGCCGCACGCTGCCCGCCCCCGAGATCGGGCGGCGCCTCCATGTGCGCTACGTCGTGGACGGCAGCATCCGGGTGGACGGGGATGCGCTGAAGGTGAACGCGCAGCTGATCGACACGGCCAGCGGTGCCGATGTGTGGGCCAGGCGGTACGAGACGACCGTGGGCGACCTTGCCCAGACCCAGGCCGACATCACCCGGCGGATCGCCAGCGCGCTGGACGCCAAGCTGCTGGAGGTGGAGGCTGCGCGGTCAACCGAGCGCGCCATCGGCGATCCGGGCGTGCTCGACCTGTTCGTTCAGGCGCGCGACACGTTCGAGCGGCACGACACGTTGCAGGGCCTGGAGCGTGCGCAGCGTCTGCTGGAACGGGCACTGGACCGTAAGCCCGACGACGCGGCCATCCTGGGCCAGCTATGCCTTGTGCTGGAGCGCAAGCTGCACGGTTTCGACGATCCTCAGGACAGCGGAGACACGCAGGAGCTGCGCCGCGTTGTCCAGCACGCCCTCCAGCTCGACGCACGCAACGTGGGCGCCCTTGTGGCCCACGGGCGCATGTTGACGGATCGAGGACGTTACGAGGAGGCGCGGTCCAACTTGCAGACCGCGTTGCAGGCCGATCCCAACAACGTGCTGGCGCTGGCCGGCCTGGCGTTTGTGGACTGGAAAGCCGGCGATCCCAAGGCCGCCATAGCACCGCTGCGGACGGCGCTGCGCGTCGATCCGGAAAGCGGGCAGAACCGCAACCGGCTGTATCTTCTCGGCATGGCCACCTTCATGGCTGGCGATCCCGAGGGCGCGGTGCCCTCGCTGCGACTGGCAATCGCCGGCGACCCGGATGGCGGCGAGACCGACGGCAACCTTGGGCGTTCGGAGTTCAGCAACCTGTTCCTGATCGCAGCGCAATGGGTGCGGGGCAACAAGGCGGAGGCTCAGGGGCTGTTGGGAGCCTATGTGAAGCGCTGGCCGCGCCGGTCGGCTTGGCGGCTGAGCGTCTATTTTACGCCGGAGCAGCGCGCGCTGCCGCAGTTCGGTGTGTTTACCCGTGCACTGGTCGGCGCCGGGTTGCCGGCCTGCATCGACGAGAATGCCGATTATGGCGTCGCCGCGCCAGACAGCGTGGTCTCGGGCGGCGATTTCGATGCCACGCCCACGGCATGGCCCGGCGGCAAGGCCATGTCGGCCATGGCTGTCGCCCAAGGTGTCAGCCTAGGCGCGCTGGTGGTCGATGTGGGTTCGGGTTTGAGCACGGTGCCCAACGCCATAGTACCCGCGCGCCTAGATCCCGAGGGCGATCCTGTAGAGGTGGCGGCTCGGGCGCTTGCGCAGCATGCCCGCACGGGTGCCGACCCGCCGGTCATCGTCATGGGCGACGGTGTGACGGGCTGGCAGTCCTACAACGCCGCCCTGCAACTCTCGGCGCGCGGGTATCGGACGGCTTGGTTCCGCGGCGGCGAGGAGGTCTGGGCGAATGCCGGACGGAAGCTTGCCGATGCACATCTAGCAGGCGGACAAGTGCCTTGACCTCGGGATGTCGCAACCCGCTCGGGTGCGATGTTGCCGGACGCCTGACGTTTGAGACCGTTTTTACGGCTTTTTACGAGTTTTTACTGGTTTGAGCGGCCTCGGCGCGACATGAGGGCACCGCTCCGGCACTCGGAAGCGACTCACAGGAGACGACCAATGACGCTGAAACACGACACGGCGGCCGACCAGGGTGCAGCCATAGAGGATTCCAGGCACACGAGCCCCGGACTTGTGCCCCCGGGCCAGGGCGGCAACGCTTCCGTGGGCAGCCAGTCGCCGGAACCGACGGGCACCGCCTTTCAGGCCAAGCGTGCCGAAGCCTGACTGCCAGGATACGCCCGCATAGGCCGAACCGGGTCTGCTCACCTGGCCTATGTCGGCGCAGCCGGCAGCTTCGCCCGTAGCCGCCGTATGCGCCGTGCATCGGCTTCCAGCACGCGGAACGCCGTGCCGTTGGGGTGGGTGATGACTTCGCCGCGGGCGGGGACGCGGCCGGCCAGGGTGAATACCAGGCCGCCGATGGTATCGACGTCGGCCTCGCGCTCCTCCTCGGTCAGCAGGGGGCCGAAGCGGGCCTCGTAGTCTTCCACGGGCAGGCGCGCATCGAGGTCGAAGGTGCCGTCCGGGCGGTCGGTGATGCGCGGCAGGTCGGGTTCGTCGTGCTCGTCGGCAATGTCGCCGGTGATGGTCTCCACCAGGTCCTCGATGGTCAGCAGGCCGTCTATGCCACCGTACTCATCGACCACCAGGGCCAGGTGCACCCGGGCGTTGCGCATCTGCAGCAGCAGGTCCAGCACCGGGATCTGCGGGGCGACCAGCAGCGGCTTGCGCAGGATGGTGTCCAGCCGGAACTCCTCCGCGCGACCGGCATAGGCGAACACGTCCTTGATGTGGACCATGCCCGCGATGTCGTCGAGCTGTTCGCGATAGACGGGGAAGCGGGAATGGCCCTCGCGGCGGATCAGCTCCTGCGCCTGGGCCAGCGTGAGGTCCTGCGGCATGGCGATGATGTCGGCGCGCGGGATCATGATGTCGTCGGCCGCCGTGCCGCGCAGGCGCAGCACGTTGGCGATGAGCGCCCGCTCCTGCCGGTCGAGCTCGGGCACCGAGCCGTCCGAATCGCCTGCATCGGCCGCTTCCTGCACCAGTTCGGCGATGCTTTCGCGCACGCCGTGGTCCTGGCCGCGCCTTCGCCCGCCCACGCCGATGAGGCTGCCGATGCGGTTCAGCAACGTGGCGCCTGCGGCCTCGCTCACCGCCGGCCGCCCCACGGGTTGGGCACGCCGATACGCTGCAGGATGCGGGCCTCCTCGATCTCCATGCGACGGGCATCGCCCGCGTGATGGTGGTCGAAGCCGCGCAGGTGCAGCGCGCCGTGCACCACCAGGTGAGCGAGGTGGTGGGCCGCCGGACGGCCGGCAGCGGCCGCTTCGCGCCGCACGGTGCCCAGTGCCAGCACGATGTCGCCGCCTAGGAACCCGCCCTGATGCGCCGGCAGGCGATCGAAGGTCAGCACGTTGGTGGGCTTGTTGCGGCGGCGGTGCCGTGTGTTCAACGACTTCACCGCGCGGTCGCTGGACAGGACCACCGTGCCGGCGCCGCCCGCGGCCTGCGCGGCACGGGCGGCCAGGCGTTCGGCGCCGGGCACCAGCCTGCGCCACCCTGCGTCCTGCACCAGCACCGTGACCGGGGCTGGAAGCCGTATTCGGAGCCCCCCTTGCGGAGGGTTGGGACTACCCGGTTGCATCGCTCTCCCGGCGGGTGCGGTACCTGGTCTCTCGCACGGCCGCCGCCCGCTGATCATAGGCGTCCACGATGCGGCCGACCAGGGGATGGCGCACCACGTCGCGCGTGCTGAAGCGGGCGAAGCCGATGCCGGCCACACCCTCCAGCGTCTCCACCGCATCACGCAGGCCACTGCGCACGCCGGAGGGCAGGTCGATTTGCGTGAGGTCGCCGGTGATCACCATGCGTGTGCCCTCGCCCATGCGGGTGAGGAACATCTTCATCTGCGCTTCCGTGGTGTTCTGCGCCTCGTCGAGGATGACAAAGGCGTGCGCCAGCGTGCGGCCGCGCATGAAGGCGAGCGGTGCGACCTCGATCTCGCCGGTGCCCATGCGGCGGATCACCTGGTCGCCGGGCATCATGTCGTGCAGCGCGTCGTAGAGCGGGCGCAGGTAGGGGTCGATCTTCTCTTTGAGGTCGCCGGGCAGGAAGCCCAGGCGCTCGCCGGCCTCAACGGCCGGGCGGCACAGCACGATGCGTTCGACGCGGCCGGCCAGCAGCATGGCCACCGCCTGCGCCACGGCCAGATAGGTCTTGCCGGTGCCGGCCGGGCCGAGGGCGAACACCATCTCGTGGCGGCCGAGCACGTCCATGTAGGCGGATTGGCCGGGCGAGCGCGGACCTACGGCACCGCGGCGCGTGCGGATGGCCGGCAGGTCGGACAGCGGCAGGCGCGGGTCGTCGTCCACCCGGTTCAACATGCGGATTGCGGCGTCCACGTCACCGGAGGCCACGCCCTCGCCCTTTTCCAGCCGCTTCCACAGGCCTGTCAGCGCGGCCTGGGCGGCCAGCACCCGGTCCGGCTCACCGCTGATGGCCACCCGATTGCCGCGGCAGGCCAGCCGCACCCCGAACCCCTGTTCCAGCCGGACCAGGTGCCGGTCGTGGTCGCCCAGCAGCAGCGGCAGCAGGGCGTTGTCGTTGAAGTTGAGGGTAACTGCGCGGGCGGCGGCGGTCTCGGGCAGGCGGGGGGTGGCGAGGGATGTTTGGGTCAAGCGAAGGCCTTCTCCTTGAGTACTCCGGACAATGAATTGGTGTGCGCCTCGTAGATGAACACCTTTATCTCGCGGCCGATAAGACTTGCCGGCACGTTCAGGTGGACGGGCTGCAGGTAGGGCGACCGGCCGCCGACCTGCCCAGGGCTGCGGCCGGGGCCG